>NZ_JBIQOE010000201.1:0-63727 GCF_047739415.1 Mesobacillus sp.
ACTTTTAAGAGTAAAATTTATTGCTGTAAAGAGTAATTTAGTTTACTATCTAAAGTAAGGAGGTGCTATTAATGGAAAATATTAGACTTAATGTTGCGTTGTTGAGAAAAAAGGTTCCAAACCTTACATCTGCAGCTAAATCTGTAGGACTGAGACCTGCCACCGTTTCAAATTTGTCCACCGGCAAAATACCGGTCGGCAGGGCAGAGGTACGGACGATAGTCGCTCTGGCAGAGCTGGCTGGCTGCAGTTTGGATGAACTGATTTTAAGAGGGGAGAGTGTGGAAATGATTAAAACTGGCATTAAAACTTTGGACTTATTTGCGCCAATTGCAAAGGGCGGTACTGTTGGGCTGGTTGCGCGGCCGGGAATGGGGCAATTAGTTGTACTGGCGGAGATGCTCTACCGACTGAAAAGTGAAGGGTATGTCACCATTCTCATAAAACCGAAGGGTAATCACCCAGAGCTTGACGATATTCTGGATGATGTCGATTACGTAACAAACAATATCGAAGAGACATATAAGGTAATGTTAAAAGAAGGTACAGAGAAAGATTACGTACTTACAGCCGACAGATCCTATGTAATATCAGGTGAAATGTTCACATTACAGGAAACTTTCGATGACAATGGAATCAGCCAGGTAACGACATTCCTGATGGATTTGAAAGGAGAGGCTGTCGATGAAGACCTTCCGTATGGCCCTCTTGATACTTTATGGCAATTCGATGCCGACCTTGCAGCACGTCATAAATACCCTGCCATCAACCCAATCTACTCAACATCCTCCATCCTAGAGGGGTCATATTTAGACCCTGTACACCATAGCATTCAACAAAGAGCGCAAAAGCTTTTACGCAGGTACAGAGAATTGCGGGCGATCGTCAATGTACATGGCATCGAACGCCTTCCAGCTGCCGAGTCGCAAATTTATAAGCAAGGCGAGAAATTGGAGGCATATTTGACGCAGCCTTTCTTTGTAGCGGAAGCATACACTGGCAAGAAGGGAGAGGACGTGAAACTCGAGGAAACGCTAAATGATGTGAAAAGAATACTTGAAAACCCTTCTAGTATATCCGAAGCCAATGAGCTAAATTTTATTGGGAGTTTAAATTGATGATGCAGGCCCAATCATTTGATTGGGCTTTTCCTGTTCCAATCCTTTTGGATATAAACATCTGAATCCGTCAATCTTAATAGAGATATTTAATCAGGGAAGGTGGAAGGAGCACTATGAACAGGAACAAAAAACATTATATGCCGTTTTTCTTCCTCCTTTTCATCCACACTTCTTTAATGATGTATGCCTTCTACAAGAATAAAAACCGAAAGAGGATGCTCATCACTCTTTTATCGGGAATGGGTCTTTGTTTTATTTTTGAATACTTCATTTTGAGTCTTTTTAAAGCTTATCGCTACAAGCCTAAATTGTTCAAAAATAAGGATTTGGACAATTTTTTTGGTGCAATTATGTCCCAGGCAGTTTTTGTTCCATTCACCGCCATTTTTATAACAGCTTTCAAAATTGGTTGGACAGGAAAAGTCTTATTCGCTATTTTTTTCGGGCTAATCGAGAAACTTTTCTTGTTTACGGGTATCCATAGAAATAATTGGTGGAAGACGAGATATACGGTTATCCTCATTCCGCTTTTTTTTAATATAAATGATTTTTGGTATCAACAACTACGAATTGGAACACCTATGTTCCATTTTAGCTCATTATTCCTTGGCATCCTGGTCAATGGACTGAACCTAATGTACTCCATGTCGATACTAAGAAAGTTCAGATTTGGTTTTGAAAGATGGCATAGCTGGAAGGAACACTTTAAGGTAGCACCAATCTATTCATTTATTCTATCAATGGCAACAGCATTAATTATTAAAAATGACAGTGGATGGAAAGGAATTTTACAGGCTTTCAGTTTCACTAAGATTATGGATGTTCTGGTCATGAAAAGTGGGATTGCCAAAAGAAATTTCCGCCATTTTATTATTAATAATTTAATTCATTTATTCATGATTTTTTGGGCTGCTTTATTAAAAAAGTGGATATATATAGACCTGCGAAAGCGAAAGGGAACAACTGCTGAAGTTGAAAAGTAAAAGAGCCAGCATCCAATCTGGCTCTTTTATAATTAATAGCGACCCACTTGAAGCTGTTTATATACCTCTTCGCGTACTTCATGCAATGTGCCGGGATCAAGCAGCTTACTGGTGCTTATTTTTAAATATGTCTGCTCATCAATAGTGCCTTCCTGCTGCAATTTATCAAGATGTGGCAGACGGAAATTTCCGATAGGCAAATAGGCAAGGTACATATTTTCGCCATTCTGTTTTAAAGATATTTTGATACCTTTAAGAACGGGAAAAAAATAAGATGAATAATCTTGCTCAATAACCAGGTCCTCCTTTAACGCATTCTTAATATATGGCAAAGTAGTCGGCAGTGAGATAAAGTAGATCATTTGGTCATAGGAATAATGCAATTCTGATACCTTGAACCCATAATGTACAGTAACGCGGTTGGAATAATGCTTTTGTGAAAGATTATATAAGGGCCTGCTTGTTAAAGCGGAAGCCATGAAAAAGAAAAGGGTAGCAAGAATAAATGCCAGTTCAATCAATATTCATAAACTCCTTAAAAGAAACTACCGTATTTTTACCTGCGCTTTTAGCTTTGTATAGTGCCTGGTCAGCAGCTTCTATCAATTCATTTTTAGTGGTTATTCCAGAATGGTCTGTACAGGCTATTCCGATACTCACGGTTAATGTGCCGCTAGGCTGTGTCTTTTCACCAGGAAAGCTTGCTTTCTCTACGTTCGATCGAATTGTTTCCGCTATTAATTCAGCTTGTTCAAGATGGGTGCCAGGCAATAGGACAACAAATTCTTCTCCGCCAAATCGGAAGGAAAAATCATCAGGTCTTAATGAATTAACAATGACTTTTGCCAGTTTCATCAACACTTCATTCCCCAGCAGGTGGCCGTTTTTGTCATTGAACACCTTAAAGAAATCGATATCAAAGATGATTAACGAAAGAGGACTATTCCGATTTTCTTTAACCGGGAAGTTTTCATTTAGAATTGTCTGGAATGCCCGTTGGTTGAGAAGACCTGTCAATCCATCGCGTAAAGCCATTTCCTCAATTTGCTCATATAGATTAGCATGGTCAAGAGCGATCGCAGCCTGGTTCGCCAGAGGAAGGATATTTTCAGTATCCATCAAGGTAATCGATCTCTTATTTACAATATTATCAATCAGCAGGATTCCGATATTCTTACCCTGGTTAATCAAGGGGATCACCGCAAATTCCTCAGTCTGGAACAAGTCTTTAATTAGTACCTGTGACGGATCCTCTTTTGCGATGCTCTGAACAATAACTGGTTTTTGACTTGATAATGCTAGCCCAAAGACGTTATGTTCATCAATTGGTATATCCAATGAACGTAAAATAGCATTCAACTCCGGGTCGGTAAAATTGCTGTCAAAGTTATGTTCAATTAAATCACTGAGTTTTAGTCTGTCTTCTGAAATCTTTTCCCAAACTTCATAGCCTTTTTTTACATCCATAGGGCCAACACCAACGATCCCCTTAAGGGACTTAGTTTCATTGGAGGCAAGAAAAATCATCGCTCTGTTAAATCCAAGGCCATGGCCCGCTGTAACCGATGTCAAGATCACTTTCAAAAGCAGATCCTGCTGAAGAGTGCCCTGCATCGTTGTGCTCACTTCACGAAAGACCTGTAAATGCTTAGATTGCTCCATGAGCATATACATCCAGACGTGGTGGTCTTTCTTTTTCTTAAGTAAATATTGCGAAATGTAGCCGGCACTCGCCCCGATTACCAAATAAACGGGAAGAGCTGCCAAAGGGAAGCCTTCTGTATGTAAATAAACGATTAGAACACTAATAAGGGCTGCCACTATACCCCCAACTAATTTAAAAGAATAACCCGCAGTCGCGGTAAATAAAAGAATAGTCCAGCTTAATTGATTACTTCCATAAAAATAAACTGCAGTCTCAACAAGGATCAATGATGCAGCAGAGAAGACCAGTTGGTTCAAAAAAGCGCTTACATGAAATCTTAATAAATTTGCTGTCAGTGATATGCCAACAGCTGCAATGACTAATAAAAAAATTGCACTCAGCTTGCTCACTCCTAAATTTGACTCATACTTCTATTTTACTATTTATTTGATAAATAGATAGGATGTTTTTATCATGTTAAATGATTTCACTCACTTTACTGTCAGCAACATTCAACGCTGATAGTTAAATTCATCATGAGCACTGCCAAATTTTTAAATAAATAACGGCAAGTTAAGGAAAGATAAAGATATCATCAGTGCATTGGGGTGTGAAAATGGAGGACAAGACAAAAATCCGCCTGACTGCGGCAGAAATGTCTAGTTTGTGGACGCAATATATAAATGATACAGTCTCTGTTTGTGTTTTGAGTTATTTTATCAACAACATAGACGACAAAAAGATAAAAGAAATCGTGGAGTTTGCTCTCGGCGCATCACAAAAAAACATTACTCTTTTAAAGGAGATTTTCGATCGTGAAGATTTTCCCTACCCAATTGGTTTCACAAAGAAAGATGTGAATATCCATGCTCCACGGCTTTTTTCCGATACATTCGCAATGATGTACTTAAGGCATATGTCCATTCTCGGAATGGCAGCGAATACTGCGGCAATCGGTCTTGGAACGCGGCCTGATGTGATTAACTTTCATAAAAGTGTCTTGAAATCTGCGATCGGACTGCAGGATTTGACACGGGAGGCAATGTTGGAGCAAGGGACATACATAAGGCCACCATTTATTTCAGTCCCAGATAAGGTTGACTTTGTTGAGAAACAAAAATTCCTTTCGGGAATCAAAAGCAGGAGACGGGCACTTACCTCAGTAGAAATAACGCATTTGTTCATGAATATACAAACCAACCAAATAGGAAAGGCACTGATCATGGGATTCATCCAAGTGGCTCAGGACAAAGAGGTCAAAGGATATTTGCAGAGAGGAAAGAAAATCGCTCAAAAACATGTCGATTTGTTTAGTGATATCCTTAAGAATAATGACATCCCGGCCCCCATGTTTTGGGATTCAGCTGTAACAGACAGTACAACACAGGTATTTTCAGATAAACTTATCTTATTCCATGTCTCAGCAATGATCGCCGCAGGTATCGGGAATTATGGTGCCGCTATGGCAGCAAGTCCGCGCAAGGATATTGGACTGAAATATGCTTCGCTGATTCCTGAAATAGCCCTTTATGCAGAAGATGGTGCCAATATCATGATCAAAAACTCATGGTTGGAGGAACCTCCGATGGCTGACGACCGAGACCAGCTGTCCGGGATGACATAAAGGACTGAAAATTGGGTGTCCCATATCCTTTGGGCCACCCTTAATTATTATTTGATGTATCATGAATAGAGAAGAGCAGTTCTTCCTGCTTATTTGGTATTCTGTAAATTTGGAAATTTTACGGGAGTGTTAACTGATAAATGATCTCGGTATGATCGGTAAGCTAAAACAGTGTGATTATGGGAATGGACATCAAGCTGTAAAACTTTTGCATTTTTTGTCTCTAGATAATAGCTCATGTCACCCTGTACGAGTGCATAAAACGATAAAGTCACACCCAGGTATTCTTTCTTTACAACTGTTGCATCAGGATGATTCTTCACGAAATCAGCTATTTGCTGAACAGAAGCTGAAGAGGTCCCTGTAATGGAATAAAGGGTCTCCTTAGCGTGACTATATGCATGATTTAAAGTCGTTTTTGCTTTATTAAACAGATTATTAAACGAAAGGTTCAATATCATTCCTCCATCTAAGAATTTTTTAGATGTAGTTAATATACCCCTGAATATTAATGAGAATCCTCTTTACGGTTTATTTTTCTTCTTATGAAATACCACCTTAAAATCGGAGGAACTACAAAATAAATGAAAAATAACCTAAATAGCTGAAAGCCTGAAATAATTGATAAATCAGCATTTACCTCATGTGCGATTATCCCCATTTGATCCATTCCGCCTGGTGCCAGACTTAGAAAACTTGTAACTATATTGATGTTTAAAGTGTCTGATAAAAAGATACTTAACACCAAAGATCCGATTACAAGCAAGAAACCACTCAACAAAGCGAGAATGATGGTGGATGCTTTCTTCTTTAATTTCTCAGGTTTTAATAACATACCAATATAGCCGCCTATCATCAGTTGTGAAGCATCCATGACTGATGATGGCAGAGTTGGGCCTGTATAGTTAGAATAAGTCATTATTGCTGTACCTAATAATGGACCAAGTAAAAATGGAGTAGGCAATCTCAGTTTCTTGCCAATAATCACTCCGAGGATACATACTATAGAAAATATAAAGGCCATAAATGGGTCAAAAATCAATGGATCTGAGCTTGCCAATTCATTCTCCATATGACTGATATCGAAAATTGGCCCGAATATGATAAAAGGAACGACAAAAACAATCATCAATAATCTGGATACTTGAAGGAAGGTAACCGTTGTGACATCAATCCCCTTCATTTCTTCTGCAAAAATGATCATTTGTGACAACCCGCCTGGAATGCTGCCAGTCAATACTGTGGGATAATCAACACCGGACAGCTTTGAAATAACTTTAGACATCAAGGCAGCGGATGCAACCAGAATCACCGTCATGATCAGCATTGCCGGGAGGTTTTCTATGATATTTTCAACAGAGGAGCTTGTAAAGGAAAGTCCGATTGAATAACCGATGAGTATTAAAGCTGTGTCTCTTAAGGCCCTCGGCCAATATAATGATAATCCTTTGAAGCGATCAGCAATCAGAATTGCCGACATCGGTCCGAGTAGCCAAGGAACCGGAATTGATAAGAATGAAAACACCAAACCACCAGACAAGGCTATCAAGAATGCTAATATAAATGAATTTTTACTTACGGTTATTCTCAATGCTGCACCTTCTATAATATTTTTTACCATCCAAATAGTGGCAATACCATCCTAGCATATTATTTTTACCAGGTGTAAGTGATATCAGCCTAACACTGGTTTATTCGTTTTTATGTATGTATGAATGAAACCTAACATTGGGAGATGATTTAATGAATCATGTAATTAATAGCTTTGAAGAATTAAGGACATTGTTCGGCGAGCCTAGTGAGCTGGCCAAACGTAAGGTCATATCTTTCGTAGACGACCATTGCCGTAACTACATACACCATTCACCGTTTCTTGTTTTATTTACCTCTGACGAAAACGGCTACACAGACGCTTCCCCGAGGGGAGATGCACCTGGATTTGTGCTTGTTCTGGACAAAAACCGAATTGTGATTCCAGACCGTCCCGGTAACAAGAGAATGGACTCATTGAAAAATATTATATCCAATCCAAGGGTAGGCCTGTTATTTCTTATACCTGGGATGTCTGAAACCTTGAGAGTGAATGGGAAGGCCAGTTTGACACGGGAGCCAGAGCTACTAGAAAGAATGAAGGCCGGCGGGAAGAATCCTCTGCTTGGAATCGTAGTTAGAAGTAGAGGAATGCTATATACAATGCGGAAAAGCGTTGAAGCGCTCCGGCTTATGGGATCCTGAACGCTGGGCTGATTCATCTGATTTGCCATCAGGTGCAGAAATTTTGGCAGCACACGCCAAGATTCCAGGTACCTCAGATGCTGATATACAGAAGAGGTTGGAAGAAGGATATAAAAATAGACTTTATTGAGAAGATGCCAATTATTAAGCCCTTATGAGTGAAGTTCGCAACATTTAAGGGTTCATTTAGTCATTAAAGAGGCCCTTATGCGAGAAATTCACTTCCTAAAGGTGCATGTATAACAAGTCTCATTATTAAGTGAACAAAGCTGCCAAAAGGCAGCTTTTGTCTTGAAAAGGTTTACGGATTTTTTGATATTCTGCTCTGTATAACTTCGTTCAAACGGTCTGGGTAATTGGTAAACATTCCTGTGACTCCCCATTCCAGAAGCATGTTCATATCTTCCTTTTCATTTACCGTATAAGGGAAAACCATTAAACCAGAATCCGTAACCTTTTTAATATAGCCTGGACTAACTGCCGTATAATGCAAGCCAACCCCAACCG
Organism: Mesobacillus sp.; assembly: GCF_047739415.1. Classification (GTDB taxonomy): domain Bacteria; phylum Bacillota; class Bacilli; order Bacillales; family Cytobacillaceae; genus Mesobacillus. Next base: position 8,116 of record NZ_JBIQOE010000201.1, read on the forward strand.
CATACTCTTTGATTTTGCTTATTTCACTATCGGTAATGATCGCTGGAGCGTAGTAGGACAACAGTTGGACCAGGGGAATCGACTCATCTATCTGGTGGATTTGCCTTAAACTTTCTCCACTGAATGATTGAACAATAACATTGCCAAATGTCTGGTGGACACCGATTAGATTGTATTCACTCAGTATATTTATTAGCTTTTCTTCCATCCCAGGATAGACTTCAGGCGATTTTGTTTCAATGAAAAACTTCGAATCTGAACCGAACCTCTCAATCACCTCACGCAAGGTAGGGATTTGAAGTCCCACATACTCGGTACTCTTTTTTTCTGGGAAAGCTTCATTAAACCATGATCCTGCATCAAGTTTCTTTATTTCCTTCAGAGTAAGATTTTTGACCAGCCCGTTTTTATCGGTTGTCCGGTCAATTGTTTCGTCATGCAGTGCAATCAATTCTCCATCCTTGGTCATTTGAAGGTCGATTTCAATGTAATCGCCATCCATGACATTCCCTAGTTCATAAGCATGCAATGTATGTTCAGGTGCATGGCCCGAGGCACCACGATGTGAGATATTGATTCCCTTTATTTGCCCGTAATCCGAGGAGATTTCCGCTATAGCAAAATTTGATGAAGCTCCTGATAAATAAATGACCATTGCTGCTATTGCCATCAAGCGAATATATCTCACCAACTCCAATTTCCCTCCCAAGAGTATTTCTTACGTTGCATAATGGAGATTTATAAAAACGCGTACCGATTAAGTGTGAATATTATTTGCATCTTTACAAGTTATATGTCAGTTATTATGAGAACTACTTCCAAACCTTCCACCAGTTGCGTTTTGTTTGTTTTGAAGCGGCCGTCTCCCTGAAGCTATCGACCATATTTTTAAACATTTCATCCCGTTGCCGGATCTCCCGGCGTAACTCTTCACGTTCACTTTGTAGGGTGCGGACAAAATAATCTCGTTCCTGATTAATGACCTGGTTTAGATTCGATAGCTCCTGATTTGTTGTCTCACGACTATTTGAAACATAGTCCGCAAGTATTTTAAACTCTTCGGAAACTGTCTCGGTTGTCTCATTCAGGCGTTTTGCCAAAAGTGATAATTCCTTATTTGTACCGGATGACAGCTTATTGACCGTGCTTTCTAGTTTGATAATTTTTTCATTCGTGCCTTTTGAGGTCTTAGTCAAATTAGATGTCAAAGAGGCAATTCGTTCGGAAGTGCCCTTCGAGACATTCGAAAGACTTCCCGATAGTGCATTTATTTTTTCGGAAGTACCTTTTGAAACCTTCGCAACACTATCGGTCAGCTTCGTTATTTTATCAGTCGTACCCTGAGAAGCTTTAGTTACAGAATCCGAAAGCTTGCTGAACATTTCTGTCGTACCTTTAGAAACTTTTGCAAGATTCGTACTGATTTCGGAAGTGCCTTTCGAAACATTCGAAAGCTCTGAAGATATGGTTCCGAGACGTTCGGAACTATCTTCCGAGGTTTTGGCAACTGTTTCAGATAGCACCATAATATGTTCATTGGTTTTTTCACCTGTTTTATAGATAGAATCGGAAAGGGTTTTTACTGTTGTAAAAGTACCTTTGGAGATTTCTTTTTTTACTTCCTCCAGAACTTCCTTTCGAATGCCGTTCCTGATCTCTGCTTTTACTTCTGCAAGCAAGGACTCTTTATATTGTTCCATTGCCAACATAAAAGTATCATAATCATTTGAACTGCCTGCCGGAGAAGCGGCTGGCATATTCGGCTTTACCGTAAGGCTGTTTTCCTGTGGAGTTTGTTCGGAAACCGCATCAGAGCTCATATGTCTCTGTAAGAGCTCCCGAATCATTTCTTTGCTAAGATTTTTATCACGCATTTGTTTGATCTTCATCAATTGGTCTAATTCAATATCCGTATAAAATCTTGCACCTTGTTTCGTTCTTGGAACGATCAACAACCCTGCAAGATCTTTTTCCCATTGTCTAATGGTGCCGGACGGAACATTTATTTTCTTGGACACCTCTTTGATTGTGTATGCCTTCATGAATTGAGTGTCAGTCATCATGCACATTCCTTTCTGTTTTGGTTTATGATAAATTCGATGTCCTATTACAATTCAGCAAGAACATTCCTGTTTTCCTGCATGGTGACAAAAGCTCTCAAAAGTAGTGGGGTTTCAGCATAACAATCAGAAATCATACAGTTTTCGCTATCTAGGTTAAGGAAAATGATGATTTGTCGTGATGAAATCCTTTTTTTGATTTACAATAGTCATGTAGGCCAATATTTAGGCTAAGGGGGATTAAAAAGTTACAAGAAGATTGTCGGAAAATGATTGCCCTCAATACATAATTTTAGATTGATTACGAATATTTCACGCTTTTTGGAGGGGTAGAACAAATGTCTGAGGTTAAAGTCCGTATTGAAAAGGATTTTCTTGGTACGAAGGAAGTTTTAGCGGATGCGTATTATGGCATTCAAACTTTAAGGGCTGTTGAAAACTTCCCGATAACTGGGTATAGAATACATAGTGAACTTATAAAGGCAATGGCAATGGTGAAAAAAGCTGCGGCACTTGCCAATATGGAAACAGGAAGGCTGTACGGCGGCCTTGGAGAGGTCATTGTAAGAGCGGCTGATGAAATTATCCAGGGGCAGTGGCATGAACAGTTCATCGTTGATCCAATTCAGGGAGGAGCTGGGACCTCCATCAACATGAACACAAATGAAGTAATTGCCAACCGCGCGTTGGAATTACTTGGTGAGAAAAAAGGGGATTATTTCACATTAAGCCCAAACTCTCATGTAAACATGGCACAATCGACGAATGATGCATTTCCTACTGCGATGCACATTTCTGTGCTTTCTCTTTTGGACAAGCTATTGGATACTATGCAAATCATGCGCGATGTTTTTTCCCAGAAAGCCAGGGAATTTGATGCTGTTATTAAAATGGGCAGGACCCACTTACAGGATGCTGTGCCAATCCGTCTCGGCCAGGAATTTGAAGCATATACAAGGGTAATTGAACGCGATATCGAAAGAATTAAGCATACTCGCGGCCATCTCTTCGAAGTGAATATGGGTGCAACTGCCGTGGGGACCGGGCTAAATGCAAATCCTAAATACATCAAAAATGTTGTCCGCCACCTTTCTGAAATTAGCGGATATCCATTAAGGAATGCCGACCATTTAGTAGATGCGACACAAAATACCGATGCTTATACAAGCGTTTCTGCTGCCTTGAAGGTTTGCATGATGAATATGTCGAAAATAGCCAACGACTTACGACTGATGGCTTCAGGTCCTCGAGTGGGCTTCAACGAGATTTTCCTTCCTTCAAGACAACCAGGCTCATCCATTATGCCAGGCAAGGTGAATCCGGTTATGCCTGAGGTCATCAACCAGGTTGCTTTCCAGGTTATTGGAAACGACCATACGATCTGTCTTGCTTCCGAAGCAGGCCAGCTCGAGTTGAATGTCATGGAACCAGTGCTTATTTTCAACTTGATCCAATCGATCAGTATCATGAACAATGGTTTTAAGGTGTTTACTGACCATTGTCTTGTCGGGATTGAAGCGAACAAAGAGAAACTCGAGAAAGATGTAGAGAGGAGCGTAGGCATCATTACTGCTGTCAATCCGCACCTGGGTTATGAAGCTGTTTCAAGAATAGCAAGAGAAGCAATCCTGACAGGGAAGTCAGTTAGGGAATTGTGTCTTGCGTATGATGTCCTGACAGAAGAAGAGCTTGATTTAATCCTGAATCCATATGAAATGACAAACCCTGGGATTGCAGGGGAAGAGCTATTGAATAAAGATTAATTGCAAAAAGCCGTTGTCCCAGGACAACGGCTTTTGACGATTTTAACTCCCAAAAGTATTAAGTTGTGCTTCCTTATTTGTTTGCTTTAACCTTATAACCAAAGCGATTGACCCCAAGAAAAATGTAGCGATTCCTGCACCAATCAAGACTCCAGAAACACCAATCCATTTTGCGAGCATTGCACCGGCTGCAGGGGCGACTAGCATGGAGAATGTCTGCAGTGACATTGCCGCTGCTGAAACTCTTCCCATCATTTGCTTGGGTGTTTCTGACTGAAGGACATAACCATATGGGACCCCTCCAGCAGAGCCTAGAATACCAAGCAGGAACGCACCTGACATCCAAAGAATCTTCGGTAAGTAAAATAATCCCATGACACCTGTTCCGATTACAAGAATCAATAAGCCGCTTACAACGGAGGCAGAAGCCATTAGGTGAATAGGCTTATGTTTCCAGTCTGTCCACCTGCCCAGGAGAAGGGCGCCAACAACACTCCCAAAACCGACAGAGCTTACGAGCAAGCCGAACTCTGCCTGGGCAAAACCAAGTTCCTGTGCCATAAAAATAAATAATCCGTCGTATAGAAAAATAATGAAGAAGGCAATGGAGGAGAGGATGATTGCTGCTTTTAAAATGCTCGCAGAGTATATATGAGTAATTCCTTCTGAAAGTTCTTTAAAATAGGATGCCTTTTGAAACACACGAAGATTATCATCTGTTTCAATATTAGGCAATGTAAATAAAAGCAGTATAGCAATCAAAAATCCGGCACCTTCAAAGATAAATGGGCTTTTAACGCCATATAGCGCTATCATTCCACCACCTAGAGCAGGACCAATAATTTTCATTGTATTGACGGAAAGCTGGCTTAAAGTAACAGCCTCAGGTAGCTCTTCCTCAGGAACTATATGTCTGATTACACTTTGTCTGGCAGGATCATACAAAGCGGCAACAGCAGCCTTAAGGAATACAAACAGCAGCAAGACGTACAGGTTAGGAGCAAAAAACAATCCGGTGACAAAAAGGATCCTTAACCATAGGCATGAAATCATGAATAACTTTTTCGGAAGTTTATCAACAAATACACTACCAAGCGGTCCAATTATGACCCATGGGATACCCATGACAATGATGACGGATGCAATAGCGGTCTCGCCCAGTCCCCAGTGGTATGCCACAATCACCTGAATTGCGATAAAATCGAGCCAGTTCCCTAAGTCTGAAAAAACCTGCGCGCCAAAAAGTGAACGATAAGCCTTATTTCTTAACGGTTTGAACATCCCTGCCGTCATGTAACAGCCTCCTATTGGTCAGCTTTCAATGCGGATTCTCGCCGTAAAAGCTGTTTCTCCCCTAGATTTTTAGGATCCTGCCCGGCAGGCAGGTTATCACTCTTTATGGAAACAAGGGACTCTTCAATCCATTTTATTTCGGCCTCGAGCTTTAATTCTGCGTATCGCATTGCAAGCATTCCAAGGCTGCTTATATGAGAAGTATTGTTTTGCTTCCATTCCTTGACAAAATTTAAAATTTCCTGTGACTCCTTAGCCCTTGCTTGTAAATGGCCAGCCAGGATGCTTAAATCCATTTCATCGTGCCAGGCTGCCATTTTAATGAATAACTCATCCTTAATGGAAGGAGGCTCTGGTCTTTTTGCCAGCCAACTTTCCAGCTCAATCCAGCCTTTCCCTGTCAGTTCGTAAAGCTTTTTCTTCCGGCCTTCTGTTTCGGCTTCAATTATGGTTATATAACCCTGGTCTACAAGCTTCTTGAGTTTTGGGTATAAACTTCCGTAACTCATACCCCAGAAAAGTCCGGCTGCTTTATGCTCAAACTCCGCCTTAATATCATAACCGGTACTAGGACGGAAGCTAATCACTGCAAGGATCGAATGTTCAATTGACATGTTCATTACTCCTTAATAATAATATTTATATATATCAATTTGATATATCGATATGATATGTCATTGCTGAAAAATTGTCAAAAAAAAATTAAAAGCTGTTTTTTTACTGGACAAAGGGGAATTAAGCCATTAAAGAAACGACAAGTTGCCAAACCAAAATTGCATCTAAAGAACAGGAGGAATCAACTTGGCATTTCGAAAACCTTACGAGATTGCACAGCTGACCATAGACTCAGGCGCAAATAAGGCATCAATGCCCGTGAAGAACATGTTGGCACTAGGTTTTCTTGGCGGAGCTTTTATCGCAATTGGTTACCTTTTGGACATCAGGGTAATCGCGAATCTCCCGCATGAGTGGGGGACTTTTGGAACTTTCCTGGGTGCCGCTGTTTTTCCTCTCGGCCTGATTTTGATCCTTTTAGCCGGTGGTGAACTGCTGACGGGGAATATGACTGCCATTTCAATAGCCAGTCTTGCGAGGAAAGTAACAGTTAAGAAGCTATTGAATAATTGGTTTTGGATAACACTAAGTAACTTTGTAGGTGCACTTTTTGTAGCCTATTTTTTTGGACATATTGTCGGATTAACTGAATCGGGTCCTTATCTTGACAAAACAGTCGCAGTAGCAGGCGCAAAACTTGATGCTGGCTTCTGGGCGGCATTTTTCTCGGGGATTGGTTGTAATTGGCTTGTTGGTTTAGCAGTTTGGCTCTCATATGGGGCATCTGACATGACGGGGAAAGTTTTGGCCATCTGGTTCCCGATTATGGGCTTTGTAGCAATCGGATTCCAGCACGTTGTCGCAAACATGTTCGTCATCCCGGCAGCGATTTTTGCTGGATACTACAGCTGGGGTGAATACTTTACCAATTTTGTACCCGTTTATTTAGGCAATGCAGTAGGCGGTGGTGTCTTCGTAGCTTTGATTTATTGGATGAGTTATAAAGATAGCCTCAAAAAACAAACTGAACAACCTGAGGGCCAATTCTCAAAGGCAAGCGCAAAAAAACGGGCAGCGGGTAAATAAAAATGGAACCTCTGGGGCAGAGGTTCCATTTTTATGTCACGGGTTTATTTGATAATAACCCAAGAGATTTTAAACCATTGTAAATACCCGAATCTGTGAAAGCGGTTGTCTTATGTTTTGCATATTGAAACAGGTCAGGATGCGCATTGCCCATCGCGAAGCCTTCACCTGCACTTTCCAGCATTTCCCGATCATTCATTCCGTCTCCAAAGGCAATCGACTCTTCGCGTTTGATCCTAAGTTTTTTTAGAAGAAATTCGACACCGATTCCTTTATTTACATGATCACGAATGACATCGTGGCAATGCTGCATACCCTCGACGTTCACCTGAGAAAAGTGGATTCCATTCTTGAATTCGTATAGTGAATCACCATTTTTTCCAGCAGTTATGACTGTCATGCCAAGAATTTTTTCAATCACTCCTTCAGTAAAAATTGCATTCTGTCGTAAATGGAATTGCTTGAGAAAGGCTTGTACCGATTCGGATTCCAAACTGGTCAAGTAATTTTTTTCATGCGTATAGCAAACAACTTCATGGCCATGTGCTGCTGCCACATCCAATATGTATTTTACATCCTCAGGTTGCATTGGTTCAGCAAAAATCGTTTCGCCTTCATAAATTCCCAGTGCTCCGTTATATCCGATAAAAGAAGCGATCTGAAGTTCCTCTGCAAGCTCCGATATCTCATGGAGAGGACGCCCTGTCGCCAAAACTACCTCAATTTCTTGTCTCTTCATTTCAATGATGGCTGTCTTCGTAGAGTCCTCGATGGTATCATCAGGTCTTAAAATCGTTCCGTCTATGTCCAGAAATAAAATCTTGTAGTGTCCCATGGCAATTTCTCCTGACTTCAAAAGGATAGTATAAGTGTTACACAAGCACCATGAAGTAATCAAATATTTGAATAGCTGGAAGGTGAGGGGGCACCTTGTTTAATAGAATTAACAAAAGGGTAAACTTTAACCAAGAAAACAACAGGAAAGGAGATGATTCGAATGTTATGGACAATAGCAGGAATATTGCTGGTACTCTGGTTGCTCGGACTGATTTTTGAAATAGCCGGCGGAATCATCCATATCCTCCTAGTAATAGGAATTATCTTGATTGCATATAAGGCGATCAAAGGACGGGCATCTGGTTGATACGAGATTTAAGGGCAGCGGCAAATCGTCGCTGTCTTTTACTTTGCATTCATACGGCTGGACTGTTTTTTAAGTGAATTGTCTTATTAGTGACCTGCTTTTCTAGTATCTGGAATTCCATGGCATAAATCGGGCTTATTGGCGCCCTGTTTTTAAAATTTGCAGGATTTTAGGTCACCAATCGGGCTTGTTGGCGCCCTGTTTTTAAAAATTGCGGGATTTTAGGTCACCAATCGGACTTATTGGCGCCCTGTTTCTGAACATTCCGGGATTCCAGGTCACCAATGGACATTATTGGCGCCCTGTTTCTGAACATTCTGGGATTCCAGGTCCCAATGGACATTATTGATGCCGTGTTTCTTAAAAATAAGGACTATAAAGTCACCCAAAAGGCTTTTGGTGCCAGGTTGTCAGAAACCTGGAGATCTTAGACCCAAATCCAGCTTGGTGGTATTCTGTTATTCAAATCTGAATGAATAAGGTCACCAATAAGTATCATTTAATAAGTGCCATTTCCTTTATATTCATTGGTTTTTCGTAATACAATGACAGTACATACTTTTAAAGGGAGAGTGGATGTCCAATAATGAATATAAATCAGATAGCAAATACCTTATTGGGGCGGACACCCTCAATTTTGGGCCATGAAAAATTCATCAAATTCGCAGTGCTGCTGCCGTTAGTGGAAGTTAATGGTGAAGCCCATATTTTATTCGAGGTACGTTCCCTAAAGATGAGAAGACAGCCTGGTGAGGTTTGTTTCCCGGGCGGGAAGATAGAAGAGGGAGAGGATCCCCAAAAAGCAGCGGTCAGGGAAACGTCGGAAGAACTCGGAATAAAGGAAAGCGAGATAATCGATGTTTTTCCTTTGGATTACATGGTGTCTGCATTCGGCACTATTATCTACCCTTTTGTGGGTAGAATAAGTAATTTAAACAACATCATTCCTAACGAAGCGGAAGTAGGGGAAGTATTCACTGTTCCTCTGTCTTTCTTTAAAAAGAACCAGCCGGACAGTTATAAAATAAACTTTCAAGTAGAACCCGAAGATGGATTTCCTTTCGATTTGATCATTGGCGGCGAGAACTACAACTGGCAGACAAGAACGATGGATGAATATTTCTATCGCACGAACGGCAAGGTGATTTGGGGACTTACAGCAAGAGTGCTGACCCATTTTATTGAATTAATGGAGCAACATAATCTCAAAGAGTAGGAGCGCATATTTTTGCGCTCTTTTCTTCTGCCCAAAACCATTATCTTGAAAAAACGGTTTAAAAACTCCGGCGGGTACGAGAAAATGACTTTTAAATCCCATTTCTTCATATTTTAACAAATTCCCATTTTGCTAATATTATTCATTGCATAATATTATTGGCATTTCACTACCAGTGACAAATCTCCTATTTCCTTGTAATAACAGAAATAAATAGGAAAAAAGGTTGCGGTTGGTAGATTTATTATTTATAATTTTAAGATAATTATTCATAGAAAGTTGGGTAAAAATGAAACTGTACATATCAGTGGACATGGAAGGGATTACTGGTCTGGTCGACCATACCCATGTTGACTCTTCAAAGCACAATTATGATCGAGGCAGGAAAATCATGACACAGGAAGCGAACTATGTAATTGAGAAAGCATTTGAGACTGGCTGCCAGGAAGTCATCGTCAATGATAGCCACTCCAAGATGAACAACCTTTTAATAGAGGATCTTCATCCGGAAACACAGTTGATTACCGGAGATGTAAAGCCATTTTCCATGGTTCAGGGGTTGGATGACAGCTTTGGTGGAGCAGTATTTGTCGGATACCATGCCAGGGCATCGATGAGCGGAGTGATGTCGCATTCGATGATTTTCGGCGTTCGCCATATGTGGATCAATGATGTTCAAATTGGCGAGCTTGGATTCAACGCTTACATAGCAGGTCATTATGGGGTACCTGTTATCATGGTGGCAGGAGACGATGGGGCTGCCCGTGAAGCAGAGTCATTGATCCCTAACATTACAACTGCTGTAGTTAAACAGTCAATTTCAAGGTCTGCGGCAAAATCTTTAACACCAGTTAAAGCGGGTGAACTGCTTGCAGAGAAAACTGAGTTGGCTATTAAAAACAAGGATAAAGTGAAACCGCTTACTCCTCCTGAGAATCCTGTGTTAAGAATTGAATTTGCCAATTATGGACAAGCAGAGTGGGCAAACTTGATGCCTGGAACAGAAATTGAAGAAGGGACCACAATTGTCCGCTATCAGGCTAAGAATATTCTAGAAGCCTATCAAGCTATGCTTGTGATGACAGAACTCGCTATGAGGACGACTTTTTCATAGAAGGTTTCCATTAACCTCCAGAACTGACATAAAGAAATGATAAGGATGTGAGTTAATGCTCCATTACATACTCAAACGACTGGGCTCGATGGCGGTCACCTTGTTGGTCATCATCACGTTGACCTTCTTCTTGATGCACTCAATTCCTGGCTCTCCTTTTAACGAGGAGCGGACGACGAGCGAAGCAGTCCAAAAGAACCTTGAAAGTTTCTATCATTTGGATGAGCCTTTATACGTTCAATACTTTATATACTTAAAATCGGTCGCGACTTTCGATTTTGGGCCTTCTATTAAAAAGTCCTCACAGACTGTAAACGAAATGCTTGGCAGGGGATTCCCTGTTTCATTCGAGCTGGGAATGATCACGCTGATCGTCGCTATTTTTTCTGGCATCCTCCTGGGAATCATTGCGGCACTTCGACATAATGGTTTGATTGATTATCTTGCAATGACAGTAGCCGTAGTCGGTATTTCGGTTCCAAACTTTGTCATGGCAACCCTGCTGATCCAGCAGCTGGCCGTTACATGGGAGATCCTTCCGGTTGCCACCTGGACCAGTCCGAAACATATGATCCTGCCAACATTGGCACTTGCTACCGGACCTATGGCAATCATCGCCCGTTTGACGAGATCCAGCATGCTTGAGGTCTTGACTCAAGACTACATACGGACAGCAAAGGCAAAAGGCCTGTCACCTGTAAAAATTGTGTTTAAACATGCTTTAAAGAATGCATTGCTTCCAGTTGTCACGATTCTTGGCTCATTGGCAGCTAGTATTCTTACAGGAACTTTCGTAATCGAAAAGATCTTTGCGATTCCAGGCATGGGCAAGTACTTTGTCGAAAGCATCAACCAACGTGACTACCCTGTCATAATGGGAACAACGATTTTTTACAGTACAGTATTGATCATGATGCTTTTCCTTGTAGACCTCGCCTACGGCATTCTTGACCCAAGGATCAAGCTTCATAAAAAGGAGGGAAAATGATGGCTCTGCGTAAACATCAGGAACCGCCTGCAGTCTCGTCCATTCCTGACGACTGGTTTGTTCCTATTGAAAAAAATGACTCGGAAGCAGAAGCTGTTGTCAGGCCCAGCCTGTCGTATTGGCAGGATGCATGGAGACGCCTCCTGAAAAACAAGCTTGCAATGATGGGGTTATTCTTCTTATCTGTTTTGACATTCATGGCTATTTTCGGGCCTATCATTTCGCCTCACACTGTTGACCATCAGGATTTGGTCAATCAAAATCTTCCGCCGTCAAGTGAGTATTGGTTTGGAACCGATGAGCTGGGGCGGGATGTATTTACCCGGACTTGGTATGGGGCACGTATATCATTATTCGTCGGCATTGCTGCAGCATTGATTGATTTTCTTATCGGGGTCATTTATGGCGGGATTGCAGGCTATAAAGGCGGCAGAACAGACCATTTCATGATGAGGATTATTGAAGTTCTTTACGGGCTTCCATATCTGCTTGTAGTTATTTTAATCAGCGTAGTGATGGGGCCTAGCCTTGCTACGATCATTTTCGCACTAACGATTACTGGCTGGATAGGGATGGCGCGGATTGTCCGCGGCCAAGTCCTGCAAATCAAGAACTACGAATACGTGTTAGCATCTAAAACATTCGGAACGAAAACTGCAAGAATCATCCGAAAAAATCTGTTGCCAAATACGATGGGACCAATCATTGTGCAAATAACACTTTCCGTTCCATCTGCTATCTTTGCTGAAGCATTCCTCAGCTTCCTTGGTTTGGGAATCCAGGCACCGCTTGCGAGCTGGGGATCGATGGCAAGTGATGCTTTGCCGGTTATTTTATCAGGTGACTGGTGGAGGCTGTTTTTTCCGGCATTCTTCATTTCAATGACAATGTTTTCGTTTAACGTTTTAGGTGATGGGCTTCAGGATGCACTTGACCCGAAGCTAAGGAGGTAGGCAGCATGGAAAAAGCACTTGAAGTAAAAGACCTTCATGTTTCATTCAAGACTTACGGCGGTGAGGTTAAAGCTGTCCGTGGAGTCACTTTTGATTTACATAAAGGGGAAACTTTAGCGATTGTAGGGGAGTCTGGTTGCGGGAAAAGCGTGACTTCACAAAGTATCATGAGATTGATTCCGGAACCACCCGGCAGGTTTGATGGTGGCTCCATCGTTTTTAAAGGGAAGGATCTGACGAAGCTTAAGGATTCTGAGATGCGAAAAATTCGCGGGTCTGATATATCGATGATTTTCCAGGATCCGATGACTGCATTGAATCCGACTTTGACAATCGGGGATCAGCTGACTGAAGGGATTCTCCAGCACATGAACCTGTCAAAGGAGCAAGCAAAGAAAGTGGCAGTACAAATGCTTGACCTGGTGGGAATACCGAGCCCACAAGTCCGCCTGAAACAATACCCTCATCAATTCAGCGGCGGTATGAGGCAAAGGATTGTTATCGCCATGGCGCTAGTCTGCCAGCCGGAGGTTTTGATTGCGGACGAGCCGACAACAGCGCTTGACGTGACAATCCAGGCTCAGATTTTAGAATTGTTCCGTGATATCCAGAAAAAAACAGGCGTCTCGATTATCCTGATTACCCATGATTTAGGAGTAGTTGCACAAGTCGCTGATCGAATCGCAGTCATGTATGCTGGTAAAATCGTCGAAACAGGGACCAGGAGAGAGATTTTTTACAATCCACAACATCCATATACGAAAGGACTATTGAATTCTGTTCCGCGTTTGGACGTGGATGGTGCTGAGCTGATACCGATCGGCGGGACTCCGCCTGATTTATTCTCTCCGCCAGTTGGATGTCCTTTCACAGCCCGATGCCCATATGCAATGGAGGTTTGTGATAAAGTCTACCCTTCAGCAACAAAGCTTTCCGACAGCCACGGTGTGGACTGCTGGCTCCAGGATGAGCGAGCGCAAAAATTGATTGCAAGCAGATAAGGTTCAAACAGGCTAATGCCTTTTTGATATAAATTTAGATCAACATAAGGGGGAAACAGAGTGAAAAAGTTCTTAACCATGCTCATGGCAGCAATGCTTGTATTCACGATGGCTGCATGTACCGCAAATGAAAACACGGGTAAAGAAACAGACGGAAAAGACAATGGTGAAAAAGGAGAAGAAAAAGTCCTTTACCTCAACAACGGCCAGGAACCAACTTCCTTTGACCCGCCAATCGGTTTCGACTCAGCTTCATGGAACGCTTTGAACAACCTGATGGAAGGTCTTACACGTCTGGGTAAAGACCACCAGCCAAAAGCAGCAACTGCAGAAAAGTGGGATGTATCTGAAGATGGAAAGACATATACATTCCACATCCGTAAAGATGCAAAATGGTCTAATGGCGACGATGTAACAGCGAAGGATTTCGAATTCGCCTGGAAGCGTCTATTGGATCCTGCAACTGGATCAGCTGCAGCTTTCCTTGGGTATTTCATTGAAGGCGGAGAGGAATTCAACAGCGGAAAGGGTTCTGCTGACAATGTAAAAGTAAAAGCAGTAGATGACAAGACGTTTGAAGTTACTTTAACAAGCCCGCAGGCATATTTCTTAAGTGTCATTGCCAACCCGGCATTCTTCCCGATCAATGAAAAAGTTGCGAAGGAAAACCCTGAATGGTTCTCCGAAGCTGACTCATTCGTAGGCAACGGACCATTTAACCTTGCAAGCTGGGAGCATGACACAAAATTCGTCATGGAAAAGAATGAACAGTATTGGGACGCTGAAAACGTAAACCTTGACCGTGTTGAATGGGCAATCGTTGACGACACAAACACTGAGTATCAAATGTATCAAGCTGGGGATCTAGATGTTTCAGATGTTCCAGCAGAATTAAGTGATAAGTTGTTTGAAGAAGGAAAGGTACAGGTTGAAGATCAGGCAGGAGATTATTTCTACCGCTTCAATGTTACAAAAGAACCGTTCCAGAATGTAAATATCCGTAAAGCCTTTGCACTTGCTGTTGACCAGCAAAAAATCGTTGACTTTGTTACAAAGAACAAAGAAAAAGCTGCATATGGATTTGTTTCTCCTGGATTCCAGGATCCATCAGGCAAGGACTTCCGTGAAGTAAATGGAGATTTCAATAAAACTGATGTAGAAGAAGCTAAAGCTTTACTAAAGAAGGGAATGGAAGAAGAAGGCTACACTGAACTTCCTGAAGTGACCCTGACGTACAGCACTAGTGATGTCCATAAAAAAATCGCTGAAGCATTGCAGCAAATGTTCAAAGAAAACCTTGGCGTAGAAGTCAAGCTTGCGAACATGGAATGGAATGTATTCGCGGAAGAACAGAAAGCACTAAAGCACCAGCTTTCCCGCAGTTCATTCCTTGCTGACTATGCTGATCCAATCAACTTCCTGGAAAACTTCCAGACTGGCCACTCCATGAACCGTACTGGCTGGGGCAATCCGAAGTATGATGAACTAATTCAACAAGCAAAAAATGAATCTGACGAAGCAAAACGTTTTGAATTAATGTATGAGGCAGAGAAGATTTTGTTTGAGGAAGCACCAATCTTTACTGTCCACTTCTATAACCAAGTATATCTTCAAAATGAAGCAGTAACAGATGTTGTCCGCCATCCGGTAGGATACCTTGAATTAAAGTGGGCAGATAAGAAGTAATGATTCTAAGAAAGAGGTGTTCATCTTGGAACACCTCTTTTTTTACTAGTACATACTATTTGAAAATATCCTTAATACATATGAATCTTATTTTTGCGGCAAAGGAGGCCTGCTGCTTTTACCCAAAATGGTCTGGGGACTGAATTTCGGGCAGAGCAGTTCCGATGCATTTACCGAAAAGGAGCTGGAAACTAATTTTGGGTAAAAGCAGTTCCGTTGCATTTACCTAAACGAGCCGGTGAACTGAATTTGGGGCAAAGCAGTTCCGTTGCATTTACCGAAAAGGGTCTGAGAACTGAATTTTGGGCAAGGCAGGCCTGCTGCATTTACCCAAAATGGTCCGGGAACTAAATTTCAGACAGAGCAGGGAATCTAACTTTATCCAGTGCGCTCTTAAAGTAGTCAATAAAATAGTTATGTCTACTTCGAAAAAACGTTAATAAAAGGGAGTCGGTTGAAATGACAATGAAGCCCGATCGTCTAAAAAAAGGGGATACCGTGGCAGTCATAGCGCCAGCGAGTCCGCCTAATAAAGAAAACCTTAAGCGCGGCTTAAAATTCGTCGAGGATTTAGGGCTCAATTATAAATTAGGAAAATCACTTTATACTGAATATGGCTATCTTGCCGGGAATGATGAAGAGAGACTGGCAGACTTACATGAGATGTTCCTTGATGATGATGTCAAAGGAATCATCTGTGCTGGCGGCGGTTATGGCACAGCTCGAATTGCGTCAGCGATAGACTATGATGTTATTAAAAATAATCCTAAAATCTTTTGGGGCTACAGCGACATTACATTCTTGCACACTGCAATCAGGCAGCAGACAGGACTGGTAACTTTCCATGGTCCAATGCTTGCTTCGGATATTGGCAAAGAAGAAGCTAATCAAATTTCCAAGGATACATTCCAGCAATTGTTTACACCAGCAGAGCTAAATTATTCTACTGAGCTTTCGCAAATTGAAGAACTGGTCCCAGGATCCGCAGAAGGATCATTAGTTGGCGGAAACCTCTCGCTTCTTTCAAGCTCTATGGGCACACCATTTGAAATTGATACAGAAGGTAAGATTCTGCTTATTGAAGACATAAATGAAGAGCCGCGGGCTGTAGACAGGATGCTGAACCAGCTGTATATGGCTGGCAAGCTCCAGGAATCAGCCGGAATCATTGTCGGTGACTTTAATAACTGCGTACCAGAAAGAGAACTTTCTTTAACTCTGGAAGAAGTTATAGACCATTACATGAAACTTGCCGGTAAACCAACTCTCAAAGGATTCAAAATGGGGCATTGCTCTCCTCACATTGGTGTGCCACTCGGGGCGGCTGCATCCATGAATACCAAAGAGAAAACATTATTTGTTGAGAGTGGGCTCAAATAGAATCAAAGGAGATAAGAGTTATGATTATTGAAAAAATCGAGACATACCGTAATGCTGTCACTTTGAAAAAGCCGTTTAAAACCGCACTCCGTACAGTTACTGTAGCTGAAGCCATTTTTATGAAAATAACCTGTGATAATGGAATTATCGGCTGGGGAGAGGCACCGCCTACATTGGTCATAACAGGGGACAGTCTCGTAAGTATCGAGGGTGCAATCAATGACGTCATCAAGCCGTTTTTATTAAAAAAGAATCTATTGAACTTTGAAGCCATTTTCCAGGGGTTAAAAACCATCCTTGTTAACAATACCAGCGCAAAAGCAGCCGTTGATATGGCATTGTACGACTGTATCTCGCAAAATTGCAGCCTTCCGCTCTATCAATTCCTTGGAGGCTACAGAAACGAGCTTGAAACCGATTTTACTGTCAGTGTGAACAGCCCTGATGAAATGGGTGAGGATGCTGTTGGTTATGTCAGCAATGGGTTCAATGTACTTAAGGTTAAGGTAGGAATCGGTGAGATCGAAACCGATATTGCCAGGATCCAGGAAATCCGCAAAAGAATAGGCAATGATATTAAAATTCGGCTCGATGCGAACCAGGGATGGAAACCGAAGGATGCAGTCAGGGCGATCCGAAAAATGGAGGACCTTGGACTTGATATCGAGCTGGTTGAACAGCCAGTTAAAGCAGAAGATCTGGATGGTTTAAAGCAGGTAACTGATTCAGTCGATACTTTAATAATGGCTGATGAAAGTGTATTTTCACCGAAACAGGCATTTGAGGTGATCAGAAGGAGAAGTGCAGACCTTATTAATATTAAATTAATGAAGTCTGGCGGAATTTATCAAGCACAAATGATTAACCAAATGGCTGAAACCGCTGGGATTGAATGCATGGTTGGCAGTATGATTGAAACACGGCTGGGAATTACCGCTGCTGCCCACTTCGCAGCAAGCAAGAAAAACATCACGCGTTTTGATTTCGACGCGCCATTAATGCTGGCAAATGAAGCGATTTCAGGCGGAATAAAGTATAATGGTAGAAAAATAACACTTCCGGACCAACCAGGTCTTGGTATAGAAAAGGTCCTTTCAGAAGGAGGAATTTCCAATGGAAAGCAATAATATTTGGCTCGTCAATGTCCCTGTGGCGACTTTGTGGACTTCCCACGATTCAGCGAGAGAAATCGACAGTGACGCAATTTCCGGTAACCTGAATTTAGATAAATGGCTTGAAAAGCTTACTTATGAGCCACGACTACTATTGTGCGATGATAATCTGGTTCAATCACAGGTTTTATTTGGTCAGGAAGTCTTGATCATTGATGAAGTGAATGAATGGGCACATGTTATTGTCCCTGACCAGCCATCCGGAAAAGATCGTCGCGGATATCCAGGGTGGATCCCAAAAGATCAGCTGATTCAACAATCAGATTGGTATATCAAGCAGGGACCTGCAGCAGTCATTACCGCTAAGAAAGCCCTTCTATATTCCGAAAAGAACGAAAAGCTGATGGAATTGAGCTATCAGACCACATTGCCGATCGTGGAGGATATAGTCGATCGAATTCGCGTTAAAACACCAACTGGTATTGGCATCTTAAGAGCTGAGGATGTAGCAGTTATTCCATCGGATAAGGAAATTCCTAAGAAGAATGGGGCCGCAATCGTCGCTGCTGGCGAACAATTCCTCGGATTGCCATATCTTTGGGGCGGAATGAGCAGCTATGGCTATGACTGCTCGGGTTTCAGTTATAATATGTGCCTGGCGAACGGCTATATCATTCCGAGGGACGCCCATGAACAGGCTGCTGCGGGTAAAGAAGTACCAGTGTCCGACATCCTGCCAGGCGACTTGCTCTTCTTCGCTTATGAGGAAGGAAAAGGTAGCATCCATCATGTCGGTATCTATTATGGTGACGGCAAGCTTCTCCATTCACCGAATACTGGAAAGAATATCGAGATCATTTCTTTAGAAGGAACAATCTACGAAAAAGAACTCTGTGCAGCGAGACGCTACTGGATTGATACGGAGGAATAAATATGGAAAATGAAGTTTTATTAAGTGTAAGAGATTTAAAGAAGCATTTTACTATGGGTAAAAATGAAATCCTTAAAGCAGTAGATGGCATTTCATTCGATATATATAAAGGCGAGACCTTTGGCCTTGTCGGGGAATCTGGATGCGGAAAATCCACAGCCGGCAGAACAATGATTGGACTTTATGACCGGACAGATGGAGAAGTTGTTTTTAACGGCAAAGACGTGCATTCGCTTTCGGAAAAAGAAAAATTTCAGTTCCATAAGCAGATGCAGATGATTTTCCAGGATCCATATGCCTCACTGAACCCACGTTCTACGGTAAAGGAAATTATATCTGAACCGATGGAAGTTCATGGATTGTTTCCAAACAAAAAAGAACGTCTGGAACGAATTTATCAGCTCCTGAAAGATGTAGGATTGAATCGTGACCATGCGAACCGTTATCCACACGAGTTTAGTGGAGGGCAGCGTCAGAGAATAGGAATTGCAAGGGCACTTGCGCTTGATCCAGACTTTATCATAGCGGATGAACCAATTTCTGCACTTGATGTATCAGTACAGGCACAGGTCGTAAATCTGTTGAAGCGACTCCAAAAAGAAAAGGGGTTGACTTATCTATTCATTGCTCACGACCTTTCCATGGTCAAGCAAATCAGCAACCGGATTGGTGTTATGTATCTTGGACATATCGTCGAGCTCACGGCTAGTAACCAGCTTTACAATAAACCGCTGCATCCTTATACTCAGGCATTGCTGTCTGCCATCCCGATACCGGATCCGGATGTGGAGGATAAGCGGGAACGTATCATCCTGCAGGGAGAATTGCCAAGCCCGATGGATCCTCCGAGCGGTTGTGTATTCCGAACCAGATGCCAGCACGCAATGGATATCTGTGCCCAGAAGAAACCTGTTTGGCAGGAAATCGACAAAGACCATTATGTTGCCTGTCATTTATATGATGAACATTTAGAAGGAAAAGATAAAAAAGAAATGCTTGTCAATTTCAGATAAGGAACAGAATAGCTATGAAATTAGAAGATTTAAGAGATAGACTATTGAAAGAACTCGCTGGGTGCAAGGGCCGGGCGAGTTTGTTTTTGGAAATAGAAGGATTAATCATAGAATTTAACGGCAATGAAGTTTACCAGTCTGCCAGTTTGATAAAACTGCCGATATTAATCGAGGCTCTGAGACAAATTGAAGCAGGTAAGCTGCAAAAAGACAGACTCGTGACCATTCGTGAAAGTGACAAAATCGGAGACACGGGTGTTCTCCAGGCTATGAAAGTTAAGCAGCTGCCTGTCGAGGATTTGTTGTCCCTTATGACCATTGTGTCGGATAATTCGGCGACTAATCTATTAATTGATTTGATAGGGACAAAGTCAATCAATTCGACTATATCCAGGATTGGAATGAAGAACTCTATATTGCAGCGTAAAATGTTGGATTTCGATGCCATTCAATTCGGAAACGATAACTTTACATCCGCAGCTGATCTCGCGTTATGCCTGAAAGAAGCTGTTGCTGGAGTATCTTTAAATAAACAATCGAGAAACACGTTCCTTTCGTTTCTCCTGCAACAACAATTCAAGGAAAAGCTGCCATTTTATATGGATGATGCTCTATTGAAAATCGGAAATAAGACAGGAGAACTCCCCGGTGTCGAACACGATTGCGGTATTATAACCTATGGTGAAAAGCAGGCATATATTGTCGTTTTGATTGATCGTCTTGAAGAGTCGGAATCGGGAAAATCGACAATACGACAGATTGGGAAGCACATAAACACCTTTATAACAGGCGTTTCGACAGATTCTGACCATATGTGATAGCATTCGATATCGAATTGATATCAAATGCTAGCAATCTAATATCATATCCTTAATGGAGTAATATGGAATTAATTCTCTTGAATAAAATGGATTTCGTTGAAACAAATAGCTCCATCGTCCATTACGATGGAGCTTTTGCTATTCCTACATCGCTTTTTTTATTAATTTAGCTTTTTCAAGATGAAGACTATATTTTAGGGACCATAATAAGAAAAAGGATCCGGCAACTATATACATGATTCCGCCAAACATGCCCACCATTCTTGGATTGAACCATTCCAGGGCTATACCGGTAAAGAACATAGATATTCCGATAAAGGTATTTGACAACATGCTTTTTAGGCCAAAGTACATTCCATGCCATTTCGAAGGTATTGTTTCCATTGCTACCGTGTCAAGAAGTGTGTTGCCGACTCCACTGAATATTGCGGTCATGCCAAATAGAACAGCGGCCAACCAGAAAGCTTTGGTCTGGCTTATCGTCGTTAAAAACAATCCTTCGCCTATGACACATATAAATGAAAATAATAAAAACCTCTTTTTTACCATCTTCGTTAATAAAGGGCTGATAATTAAGCCTAGACCAAGAACACTGTAAAAGATGCCCACTCCCAAGTCAGCTTTTTCAAACGTTTCTACGGCATACACGCTTAATAAGACATTCTCAATCCCATTAATCAGCGGGATAATAAGCTCGAACATCATCAACATCAGCAGGAAGGATGAAGTCACAATAACAGGAACCAATTCACTGTATTTTTCATGATTTGGTTTACTCTTAAATACAATTTCTTTCTTACCATCAAGAGAAGGTAAAGTCGATAAAATCCAGCCAGCTACAAGAAAGGAGACTATATTAATCAGAAATGCTGCTTTTGCCCCTAGAAAGTATGAGACAATCCCACCACTTAACGCTCCTATAACTAAAACAAACCCCATCAAAACCTGTTCCCAACTGTTAATTTCTTTTAGTGACTTTGAGGAAACGATGGCTGGGATACTGGACTTCCTAATCGGTGCGTAGATAGCTTCTCCTGAGGCCAGCAAGAAGGAAGCGGCATAAACAATCCACATATCAGCCGGAGAGTTGACCGCAAGAAAAGATAATGCAATAACCGCTCTCGCAAGATCTGTTACTATCATAATCGTTTTTCTTCCAACTTTTCTTGCAAGGCTGCTGCTTAAGGGACTAAAGAATAAAAAAGGAATCATCCTGAGAGCCATTGTAATTCCGACTGACAGGCCAGAACCAGTCATTTGCAGTATTAAAGCCAGAAGTGCAACCTGGCTGAACCGATCTCCAATTCCATTGATGATCCCAGCGAGGAATAGTTTACGGTAGGATTTCTCCAGGTTGAATGTTTTGAACATAATGCCCTCCATGGTTGGACCTAATTAGAATTTAATCTAATTAGATTATAATCTAATTGTATTTAAAAAGGAATATTTTTTTCGCGGGCAGGGTAAGTGGCTCAAGCTGTAATTCAATTTCTTGCCTAATTTTAATGAAAAATGTATTCATAAAAAGCAAAATGCTATATAATGATTTTCGTATTTCTAATAATTTGACTTCAAAATGTAATCTATAGATTTAGGGGGAATGATGGGTGAAAATAAGAGTTTCCGCAGTCCAATACCATCTTCACACGATCAGCTCGTTCGAAGAGTTTGCTCAGCAATGTGAGCATTATGTAAAAACAGCGCAGGAGTATGGTTCAGAGTTCGTTTTGTTTCCTGAGTTCTTTACTACTCAATTATTATCAATAGGCAGTGAGCAGGGTACGAGGCTGACCATCAATGAACTCCCCGGTTTTACCGAACAATATTTAAACCTGTTCCAGAATTTCGCATTGGAAACAGGGATGTACATCATTGGCGGAACACATGTCATTGCACGTGAAGGGAAATTGTATAATGTGGCGCATATGTTTTATCCGGATGGCAGAATCGTTGAGCAGGCGAAGCTTCATATTACACCTACTGAGGTAAATGAGTGGAATATGAGTGCAGGAGAGGATTTCAGGGTATTTGATACAGAGAAAGGACGCATCGCGATACTAACCTGCTATGATATTGAGTTTCCTGAAATCGTAAGGATGGCTAAAGCAAAAGGTGCAGATGTCATTTTCGTTCCATCTTGTACGGATGAGCGACATGGATTCCATCGTGTCCGTTATACTAGCCATGCGCGGGCCATTGAAAACCAGGTATATGTCGTTTTGACAGGAACAGTAGGCGCATTGCCTACTGTGGACTTTATGCGTGCTAACTTTGGCCAGGCGGCAGTGATTACTCCTAATGACATTCCGTTCCCTCCAAAAGGGCTTCAGGTCGAAGGGGAACTTAATGATGATATGGTCGTAACTGCTGATCTAGATTTAGAACTATTGTACGAAGTCCGAGAGCGCGGTTCAGTCACTACATGGCGTGACCGCCGCACAGACCTGTATCCAGACTGGGAAAAGGCAGAAAAAATCTAAAATGATAAGGAGCACTCTTCATGGAATATATCCGCGTTAACAATATAGATGATCCACTTTTTGCAAAGCTCCACGATTTAATGAAAGAAGTTTTCCCTCCGGAAGAAGTATTGGAGTTTGATTTATGGAAAGGACCACTAGAAGATCCAGGCATCAGAGTCTTTGTTGCTGTTCATGAGGGTGAAGTGGTGGGAGTAACCGAATACCGGTACTATCCTGACTGGAATATTGCGATGACTGACTTTACCATCGTCGGAAAACCTGGCCTTAGTCTTGGGAGATTCCTTGCAAATAAAAGGATGGAAGACCTGCAGAACCTCGCTGGTGATCAAGGGGTAGAATTGTTTGGGATGTTCGCAGAAATTTATGATCCGTACCGTAAGACAGACCATGATTTTGGCGGTGTAAAAACGATGGACCCGTTTGTGAGACGCGAAGTATTATCTCACCTTGGGTATAAGCGTCTTGATATGGAATACGTCCATCCGTCATGGGAAAATGACGGAGAAGCAGTGGAAGGACTTGATTTATGTTTCATGCCGACTGATGAAAATACTAATGAACTACCTGCAGCATTAATTACAGATTTTCTTACCACTTATTATTCCGTTCTCGAAAAGAAACCAGAGAAGTGGAAGAGGATGGTGGATCAGCTTAAGAATAAAGAAACTGTGGCATTGTTGCCATTGTAATGTGCTAACCAGCAGTTATCCTTTACTGCTGGTCTTTTTGTGCGCCAAATCGTTTACCGTTTTTAAAATGAGTCACAAGATTTGTTTTCACCGATAAGGTTTTCTATAATTAACCCTTGACTACATAATTGAAAGGGGTCATCATATGGAATCTTTAAAAGGGAAAACTGCGCTGATAACGGGTGCTGGAAGAGGCATCGGCCGGGCTGCTGCTATAGCTCTGGCGAAAGAAGGCGTAAATATTGGCATGATTGGGCTAACACTTGCCAATCTGGAGAAGGTTACAACTGAACTTGAGGAATATGGGGTAAATGTTTCTGGAGCTGTCGCTGATGTATCTGACATCGAATCTATACAGCACGCTGTCGAGCATGTAACAGAAGAAATCGGCCCTATAGATATCCTGATTAACAATGCGGGAATCGCAAAATTCGGCGGCTTTCTTGATTTGGAGCCGCAGGAGTGGGAAAAAATCATCCAGGTCAACTTGATGGGAACATACTATGTGACTCGTGCGGTTCTGCCAGGTATGATTGAGCGGAAGACAGGTGACATAATCAATGTTGCGTCAACTGCAGGGCAAAAGGGAGCACCGGTAACGAGTGCATATAGCGCATCAAAGTTCGGGGTGCTAGGATTGACTGAATCGCTAATGCTTGAAGTTCGAAAACATAACATCCGTGTCAGCGCGCTTACTCCAAGTACCGTAGCTACTGACCTGGCCATTGAGACGAATTTAACAGATGGCAATCCGGATAAAGTCATGCAGCCAGAAGATCTGGCCGAGTTAATGGTAGCGCAATTAAAATTGAACCGCCGTGTTTTCATCAAGACTGCTGGAATGTGGTCTACAAATCCATAATCATTCCGAGGATAGAACCAATAAAGGTTTTATCCTCTTTTTTATTTTCCGGCAAATCCAAACAAAATTAAAGTGTCTTTCTGAGAAATACACTGATGATCACTAATAGTACCTGGTACTAATTACGAAGAAGGATATCTCTAATACATGCTGTTTCATCCCCTGAATCGTCGGTTATTATATCAAAAAACGACACTATTATTTTGGTATAACATAAGAAAAGCAAAAAAAAACGGCCTTAGCCGTTTTAAAAAGCATATTGGAATATCCCATAATAAAGGGGCAGTACAAATATCAATCCGCTAAGTTTAGCTGCAAGCGGCATGGGTTCTTTCTCTTCTTCCAGGCCAAAATCCCCTGCAAACCGCTCCGCAAAGAATATGGTGAAAGACACATCCCAAAGGAGACCGAAAACGAAGACGATTTTCCATACTAAAGGAGTTAGCATTTCTGTTTCGGTCACATATCCGAATAAACCAAGCCAAGTTATTATTGAAATGACAAAATCCAGCCTGGTGACATTGTTTTTATATTTCCCTTTGATCAAAAACCAAATTGCCGTCGTGCCCATAAACCCTAAATACATTAACCATAAAAAATCAATCATCTTCTTACCTCGTAATCTTTTAATTAGTTTCTTACCAGGGTGGTTTTAGCATTCCGATTCTGAAACTTATAAATCGAAACAGAATGGCGGAGGAAAAACACTTTGTCCAAATAAAACAACCTGTAAACACTTATCCTATTATAAAGGTGCATGCGCAATGTTGGAATAGAAAATTGTCGAAAAATCATTTTTGGTTTTTTAAATTATAATGTTGAATTATTTTATAAAAGGTGTAAAATTACACTAAATAATTCGTTTTGGGTTTAAGAGGAATAGGGGGATAAAAATGGAACATGCTCCTAAAGAGGAAAGACGCAGGATTTTCCGTAATGAGCTCTATAATTTAAAAGAATTAGGTTATGTTTCACCAGAGGAATACAAAAGTGTATCAGAAGCTCATAATGCCTATTTTCTTGATTTGCTGGCAAATGAACGGCAGGAGAAAGAGTTGGCAACTAGGAACAAGGAGAATACTTCTATAGCATTTGAACTTGAGAACAAAAAAGTTCAGTCATCAGCCAATATTGCAGTGAAGGAGAATCAAATACAACAGCCTAAACCACGCCCAGCAAAAGTCAAACCAAGGAAATCAGCAGAAGAGATTCGTGAACGTAATATTTCCTGGTCTTTGAATATTGGGGTGATCATGCTATTGATTGGCGGTTTGTTCGTAGCAACAAGTAACTGGGAAAGTATGACTCCGTGGATGAAGGCTGGATTAATCGCGCTTGTTTCAGCTTTATTTTATGGAATTGCCTATATGAGCTACAAAATCATAAAAATCGATAAGACAGCCTTTGCGTTCGTTGTCCTTGGCAGCCTTTTTCTGCCAATCTTCACCTTATCACTAGGCTGGTTTGAATTGCTTGGCCCTTATTTATCATTCTATGGAGAAGGCCGCTTCATTTTAGGGGCAATAAGCAGTTCGGTTTTGATCCCGATATATGCGTTTCTGGCCAAAAGGCTATCTTCCAGGTTATTTGTGTGGTTTACGTTCATTACGACATCCATTTCAGCAGCATACCTGTTGAGCGCGATTGGATTGCAAGCAGACGGATTTTACCTTGGGCTGATTATTTTTAATACTCTTCTGATTGCAGCCTATCACCAGCTTAAAAAGAAAGATCAAATGCCGCTGTTCACAAAGGAACTTGCACTTTATTCACAGGCAAACTTAGTCCTGTCTACCTTATTAATGCTTTTCTTTTATGAAAATCATGTTTTCAATGGGTTCAATTTGATTTTGACAGCTATAGTCTATCTATCAATGATCTTCGTTAATGGCCATAAAGAGTATCATTTTGTCTTTAGTGCCATGTTCAGTTATGGTGCCTATCAAATTCTTGAAAATTGGCGATTTACAGAGGTAAGTGAGATAGGTTATGCACTTCTTGGTTTTGTGTTTTTGTTCGTTCCGAGGTTCATTGATGATAAACACGCCTTGAAAAGAGCTTTCCAAATAACTAGTGCTGTTGTGTCAGGTCTTGCTTTTTTATTCATCACGGCTGAAGGGATGATGATTCATACAGAAAATCCATCATTTATTCTTATGGCAGCTTACCTGATCATTTCAGCTAACTTCATTTATCTTACGAATACCAATGAAAATATCATTTTCAAATATTTAAGTCCGGTTTTTCTTGCCACCGCTATGTTTGAAGCCGTCTTGCAGATTGGAAAATGGATCGGTTTCGAAAACCTTGTTTTGCCAATTTATTTCATTGGTTTCATTCTCTTCATTCTTGCAGGTTGGCTGGTCAAGATAAATTATCTTCAAGCGATTAAAACTAGCTCGCGGGATGTCGGAATGGTGATCATGCTTTTCACGATACTTGTTACTTTTTCCATGCTCGATTGGTGGAAGCTGGCACTGATGTTCTCTCTGACCAGCTATGCTTTGTATGTCATGATGAAAATAGATAGCAGACCGATATTGCCATTGATTGCTCAATGGGCAGCACCCATCTCACTCGGTTTATCTGCCGCAGCAATCGGGGAAGAAATACGGTTACATTCCAGCTTGTATAGCGATCTTATTGGAATGCCCGGAAATTTCGCGTTTGCGGGAGTTCTTTTATTAGGTGCCAGTTTTGTCCTAGGCAAAACAAAGGAAAGCATCCTTTCGCAAAAAGTATTTTTCAGTTCGCA
Source organism: Mesobacillus sp. (assembly GCF_047739415.1). Taxonomy (GTDB): domain Bacteria; phylum Bacillota; class Bacilli; order Bacillales; family Cytobacillaceae; genus Mesobacillus. The sequence continues at coordinate 35,021 of NZ_JBIQOE010000201.1, forward strand.
TGGCTTCTATGCAGCAAGCCTGTTTTACACATTCACATCACCGGTAACAAATATTTATGGAGAATCATTCATTTGGTTTGGCGGGATCTTGATGTCTCTCCTGCTTTATAGAGTGACAAAAGAGTCACTGATCGCATTTTTATCCGGTGTAATCAGCCTCGCCTGGTACCTGATCACAATGGACTCGATTAATCAAAAAATATTTGATTTTAGTACAACAATTGAGTCTTTAATCATCCCAGGAGGCGGATGGTTATTGCTGGGGGCAGCCGCTTTGCTTATTCAAAAGCAGAGAGGGATCGCAGTCGCTTATTCATGGATAGCCCATGTTTATCTCGCTCCAATAATGGCAGTTGAGTTTATCATCTACGGGGAAGAAGCGATCTTAAGCTACTTGATTGCAACTGGAGTCTATGCTGCGACAATTTTCTTTGTCAAAAGGGAATGGAAAGTGAAATCACTATTATACGCTGCATTCACTACGTTGTTCTTAGCAATCAAGACAGGTATCAGTTATTTTACGGAAACAGAATCAGGCCACTATGCCTTCCTGGTGACAAGTATTTTGTTGACTGTATTCTGGCTATTGTCATCAGCAAATTACAAACAAAGAACTTTATATTACCTTATTCCGATTTCGCTGTTAGGGGTAGCAAGCTTCCTGGCAGCATATCCATTCAGCTGGCTGCTCTTTGGAATCACTATAGGATACGCAGCGGCGATATTGGTTTTGCTCCATAGTGTGAAATGGGATATAGCTGCAATGTTCCCATTATTCATGATTTTTTACGGTACAATCCAAATCCTGTTCCTGGCACAGCTTCATGTGTATTTGGATATGGCTATTCTTTCAGGATCTGGAGTTTTGCTTATTTTTTCAGGGAGAAGGAATTATAGGAATCTCTGGGAAAAGGGAGGAGTTTTTGGACTGAAAAGCCTGGATGCTTATTCATTGGTTGGATTCTTGTTCATTGTTTCCGTGGCACTGATGAATGGTGAAACCTTCTGGGCGCTCATTATCCATGGACTCCTTATGCCTGCAGGGTTATACATGCAGAGGAGCAGGGTTCATGGTAAAGGAGTAAGTGTAATTCTTTTTATCGCAGGTGCGTACCTGCTGGTTCCTTATTATGCAGCCGTAGAGCAGCTTACATTCCCTGCCTTATTGGAAAGGGAGGTATATGTCCTTCCGTTCGTGGCTCTTGCGATTTTTGTACGGTTTATTTTCAAAGAGAGAAGCAGTCAAATCACCAGCTATATCCAATGGGCAGTATTGATTATGGTCTCGCTTTGGCTCATTCAGGATGGCCTGGAAAGTAATACGGTTTATGATGCCTTGATTCTTGGATCGCTGTCGCTTATTTCAATGCTGGCCGGAATGTGGCTGAGAGTAAAAGCCTATTTCTTTGTTGGGGCGGGAGTTTTACTTCTTAATGTGCTCCTGCAAACCCGCCCATTCTGGGGAAATCTCCCTTGGTGGGGATACCTCTTGATAGCGGGTTCAATCCTGATCGGGGTTGCCAGCTTCAATGAGTGGAATAAACAAAAAGGAGCTAGAAGGGAGAAAACGCTCCTTGCAAAGTTAAAAGAAAGCTTACTCTTGAAAATGAAAAACTGGAACTAATAGAAGCTGGTAAAAGGGGAATTGTTTTGATCCTTTGCCAGCTTTATTTTATGTGCATTTCTTTATGATTTCTGTTAACATTCATAAAAATGAGGGTATCACATCAGCTAAGGAGGGTATGAAATGAGGGATGTAACTCTTTTGGACATATTTGAACACCATATTGCCCAGAAATACTTGAAGCGTTCAGGCATGGCCCACGCAATTGCTGTTGCTTACCACGCATTCCATCTTGCCAGGCAGCATAAGGTGGATGTAGATATTGCAGCGAAAGCGGGTTTCCTTCATGATATAGGCCATTTCACCTGGTACAGGAACGGCAAATGGGACTACGATCTATACAGAAAAAATGACATCCACCCAATTAAGGGAGCGGAGAGAGCTCATAAACTCTTGATCCGATTGGGTGAGAACCCCGTGCAGGCGAAAGCCACTTCACTTGCAATCCTATTCCATACAGATTCCTTTTTGCCTACAAATGATATTGTCCGTACGCCGCTTCAGCAGGTAGTGAAATGGGCAGATGAAAAAGATGAAGAAGAAGGCGGAAACCACCATTATAGGAAAATAGAACATGAGCGCGCAAAACAAAGCATTATCAGGCTTGATAAGATGATTGATGAAGAGCTTATGAATGATGAGGGGATTGGAGGAACGGAATTGCCATCTTAAATGAAAAAAGGGCATCGATCTTTTCGATGCCCTTTGCTGGTTATTTTTTAACGATTCTCAGGGAAAACCCTTTCGATTGTATCATTGAAATCTTCAGTTAGCCCCACGATCGGTCTCCTGCTCTGAAGCTGCTCCCTATAGTCTGTCATACTGACAACAAAGTCTGCATTGGATGATACATAAACATCAGCAATGGACTCATCGGAGACTTTGATCTGTTGAGCAATTTTGGATTTTATATCATCTGGAACAGCTTCTGTAACACCATTTTCAAGTACTACGGCAACATACGCATTTCGATGCACGGTAATGACGGTTGCGCTTTGAACTTCATTCAGCATTTCTACCTGTTCCTCCCCGTTTTCATCCACATGCATCCTGTATGTTTGATTATATGAATTGGAGGTGTATTCGTCGTTGATATTCTGGATTTGTGCACCATCATTATTTATCTGATAATTTTCTGCTCCCTCATCCGTATATGTATTGCACCCAGTGAACAAAAGGACGGTCATAATTAGGATAAGCATCTGTACGCTAATTCGTTTCATTGGCAAATCCTCCTAAATTTTGAATCGCAAATAGAATGTCCAAATACTTGGAGTTTTATTCGAGATTTTTCCCAACTTATCAAAGTGAAGAAAAACTATTATTTTTCTGGCCAATCGGGTACTGGATTATATGGCAATGTGAATATTTGTCAAGATGGAGGAATTTTATGAAAGCGCTGCCATAAGATTAATAGATAAAAATTTTAGGAGGTTTTTAATGAACAAGATTAGAGGTTTGATGAGTATCGCTATTACAATTGTCTTTCTTCTTTCCGTCTTTTCAACAGCCGAAGCGGCCAAAAGAGTGCCTGTTGCTTCTGAGAAGGATCCCGTCGTGTTTGTCCACGGTTTTACGGGTTCGTCTTCCAGCTTTGATAACATGAAACAATGGCTTGTTAGCCAGGGATGGGCATCAAATTACCTGTATGCCATTCAATATTCAGATACTACAGGAAGCAGTATAGACAATGCGTACGAACTGCAATCATTCGTGAAAAACGTTTTACGCCAGACAAAAGCATCAAAAGTAGATATAGTCGCACACAGTATGGGTGGGCTAAGTACTCGCTACTATGTAAAATACCTGGAAGGTGCTCAGAAAGTCGATGATGTAGTCACATTAGGTTCCCCTCATCACGGGACCACTTCTTCATATTTTGGGTTGTGGACAGAAGGAGCAAGAGAAATGGTTCCCGGAAGTGCTTTCCTAAACGACTTAAACAGTGTTGACGAAACACCAAATGGCAGTGACACTACATCGGCCATTCAATACACATCAATCTACAGCAGTGCCGATACAGTCATCAACCCTTATACGAGTTCAATTATTGATGGAGCAGAAAATGTTGAAATAAGTGGTGTGAGCCATAGCGGCCTGTTGACAGATTCATCAGTACGGCCACTTATTCAGACGGGCTTGGAGGATGGAGGAAAGAATACAAATTAAGCAGACAAAAGGCCAGCTTCTATGCTGGCCTTTTGTGATTTTTTTAGTTATCAGGGGTGATCAGGTTCCTCTTTTCCCTTAGTTTATAAAATTTCCACACATCCTTTATGACAATCTTCACTACAGAATAAAGGGGGATGGCGATCAGGATCCCCACGAAGCCGTATAAGGAGCCGGCCGCGATTAACAGAAGGATGACGGTAATCGGGTGGATGCTGAGCTTTTTCCCCATTACCTGAGGAGTGACAAGATTCCCTTCAAGCTGCTGCACGATTACCAGGACAATCAGTACCTTCAACATCATCATTGGACTGTTTGTGAGGGCAACGAATAATGCTGGAATAACACCTATCATCGGGCCAAGAAATGGAACGACTGTTAAAAACATCGTGAAAATCGCAAGGATAAGGGCGTATTCAAGTCCAATGATCTTATATCCAATATACATCAGTGTCCCATCAACAAGCGCGATGATGAATTGGCCAGTTACATAGGTGAATAGTGTTTTATCTATATCTGTTAAAATTTTATTCCCTTCCTGCACATGTTCTTCGGGAATTAATTTCAAAATATAAGGCCTTAATTTTTCATCATCCTTTAAAAAGAAGAACGCAAGAAACGGTACTACCACAAGAACAGTTGCGACACTTGTAATCACCGAAAATACCGTCATGAGATTTTCTCCCAAACCTTGTAAAATCTTGCTCATATAGTTTAGTGCCCTTTGCTTGATTTGATCTGCATTAATAAATCCCAGTTGGTTATCATTGATGACTTTTTTCGACTCTTCCGTAATTTCATCTACTTTTTGAGGGAAGTTTTCCTTTATTTCGCTGATCTGTTCTCCTAATTGAGAACCTGCAAAATAAACAAATCCCGAAAATAATCCAGCTACCAGAACAAAGACAATCACAATGCTCACTATTTTTGGCATGTATCGATCAAACCAATGAACTGGTTTCCTTAATATATAATAGACAAGGCCTGCGATCAAAACAGGAAAGAAAATGGCGATAATAAAGTTTTGCAGCGGCCAAACAAAGTAGTCTATCTTACCAAAAAGGAGGATGATAAGAAGCAGGAGAATGGTTCCAGTTGCGTATTTAAAAAAAGGTCGTTGAATCCACATGTCTTTAACCCCCTGAATATTTTTGTCTCTTCCTATTAATTACCTTAAAGAATTGGACACTAAACAAACTGGTTGTCATAAAGTGGACAGTACCCTCATATAATTATAAAAATTGGTAGTTTGATACTAATGTTAACGGGTAAATATTCTGGTCAACAGAAATAGAATCTCAGCAATAGCCACTGGTCATCTTCTGTGTAAAGGGGTCTCTGTATGGTTGCAGTCGAAGAACATCTGTTATTTATCAAAGAACTTGGCCGTTTATTCGATGAGTATGCGCAATGCGAGGATAAGGAATTGAAAAATGAGATTTATAAAGATATTCAACTATTAGGTGAAGCGATCAATATCAGTAACTAGGTTCAAATAGATTACGGCAGGTCCTTGAACAGCGGCTTGCCGTTTTTATTTTGTGGAGCACTAATATTTTGATTATGAGAAAGAGCTGGTAACAAAAAAAGGGCCTATCTTGAGTTATATTTAGGAAAGCCGGCCATTGTTCTTTCATATATATGAAACAAGCATATGAAAGGGGAGGGTTATATGAGAATTGACCTTTCAAGGGAACAATATTTAACACTAGTAAAATTATTGCAGCTTGGAAACTGGCCTCTAGGATTGACAGAAGCAAATCAGGAACTGGTGAGTAAAGCGGAGGATCTTGAACAATATATTTTCTCTCTATCAAGGGACTTTGAAGCTCGTGATGGGATTTACTATGACGAGGAAGAAGAATACTACTATCTTTCCGAAGACCTCAGGGATACGGTGGAAGCGATTATTGATGAGTACGAGGAAGATGTCTTTTGGGATCAGCTTACCCATAAGCTTGCAACGATTGATTTGAAGCGTGAAGTCAACATCGAAGCTTCAATTGAACAAAAAATCAATCGACTTTTCCAACTGAAAGCACGTTACGAAAAATACTTCCTGGAAAATGGGCTGGACAAGATTGATATTTTTTAAGGAAAAATCCGGCCAGGCGTGGCCGGATTTATTTTATAAAGATTCTCGCTTTTTCTGAAATGTAATCGGCTGCGAATACCAGGACAAGATAGAAAAATAGCAAGAGTGTAATATCCGTGTAATGGAAGAAGCTCATGCTCAGCTTAAATTGCTGGCCCAGGCCTCCTGCGCCAACAAAACCAACGACAATCGTCGTCCGCATGATGACTTCCCAACGGTAAAGTATATACGTTAGGAATCGGGGAAGAGCAGCCGGCAGTACTCCATACAAAAAGAGCTGAAAACGTCCAGCCCCGGATGAAGAAAGGTTCCGAACCGGCCTTGAGTCTAAATCTTCAATAACCTCTGCAAATAGCTTTCCAAGTATCCCAAAATTATGAAGAGCAAGTGCGATTGCTCCTGGCAATATCCCAGGTTTGAAGATAAAGATGATGATCATTGCCCAAACAAGCTCCGGGACTGCCCGAGAAAAAATATAGCCTCCGCGAACAGCACCAAATGAAAGCCAACCATGCCATTTTTTAACCAGCGTGAGGGACCCATCTGCAACATTCCTTGCTGCTGGCACAACTGTCAGGAGTGCGGCAATTGTCGCGAATCCAGCAGCCATCACACTCATTACCAAGGTTTCGATCGTAAGATCCAGTGCATTTTTCCAGCTTTCAGCATTAAGATAGGCCGGACTTTCTTCATCGATACCCAAAAGCCCTCTAAAAAATTTGCTAGCGTAAAAAAGGTTCTTTTCTGAAAACAGTAAGGACAAGCTTGCCTTTTCAACAATAAATATGGATACCCAGGATCCAACCACAAGGAGTAATAAAGCATAAACAGAAGCAGTTACAAAGCTGATTTTATGTTTCTTCATTGTACCAGCCTCTTTCTTAGTTGATTGCTCCAGAGATCGATCATGATTACTAGGGCGATTAAAAAGAACACGAAAGTCCAAACTTCATCATAATGAAGGTCATCAAGACTCAACTGAATTTGATACCCCAGGCCGCCGATACCGACAAAGCTCATAATCGCAGATGAACGAACTGCACACTCAAAACGGTACATCGCATAACTGGTAATGCTCGCCCTAACCATGGGCAAATAACCATACCATAAAGCCTGCAATTTAGAAGCGCCTGCTGCTTCCAAAGCTTTAATCGGTTCCCTCGGTATGTCCTCCAGCATATCTGCAAAAATCCTTCCCAGGATGCCACCGTATGGTATAGCCAGGGCGAAAATCGCAGCAAAAGGAGAGAGGCCGATCGAGGCGACGAATAACCAGGCCCAAACGAGTTCATGAATGGCTCTCATGAAGCCAAGCTGCCCTCTAAAAAAAGGCCGTATATACCTTTTGATGTTACTTTCTGATACGACAATTCCTGCGGCGAGAATGCCATAGAAAAAGGCAATGATAATTGCCAGACTCATGCCGGCAGCAGCATAAGAAAGAGTAGTCCAGCTTGACTCCAGGGCCAGAAGAAGGATGTCACCCGATAAATCAGGAGTGAAAAATGCTGCCGCAATTTGTTTTGCTGTTTTGAATCCTCCGCTATGAATCAAGTTACTATTCCATTCAAGAGAGAAGAGACTCAACATGAATGCAAGCAATAGGATCAGTGTAAGGATCTTTCGCTTATGGAGCTCAAAACTCAACCATCTTTTATCCATATCAAGACAGCTCCTTTAGTCTGTAAAGGCTGTTAATATGGTCATCAGTTACGGAGGAGGCGGGGAGATCAAAGAAGAGTTCACCATTTTTAAGGGCTATCAATCTATCGAAGTATTTCCTTGCGTAATCGACGGAATGCAAGCTGGCGATCAGTGTTTGGTTCTCTTCTAAAGCGATTTTAACCAATAAATCCAGGACGTCTTCCGCACGCGCGGGATCCAGCGAGGCAACCGGCTCATCAGCGAGGACAATTTCAGGACTTTGGACAAGAAGCCTTGCAAGCGCTACCCGTTGTTGTTCTCCGCCGGAGAGGGAAGAAGTTTTTTCATACAATTTATCTGTCAATCCCACCCGATTCAGTGCCTGGACAGCATATTCCTTATCCTGAGGGATCAGCATGGAAAGAAGAGATTTAATAATACCCCATTCAGACAGTCTTCCAGCAAGAACATTATGGATGACCGGAAGCTCACCAACAAGGTCAAACTGTTGGCGAATGATACCGATTTTTTTTGCTCTCTTCTTATGGTCAATTAGCCCAGAGAGAGGGTGGCCGTCTATCAGGATTTCACCCTGACTTGGTGGAAGAATGGCTGCCAGCAAGTTCAATAATGTAGTCTTGCCTGCTCCGCTTGGACCAATAAGGGCAACTAGTTCTCCTTTATTAACAGTAAAAGAGAGGGAAGATAAGGCTATCTTCCGCTCATAGATTTTTGATATTTGCTTAAGGCTTATTGCTTCCTGCATGAATTCCACCTACTTGATGATCTTGAGTTGCTTTGCGACCTTTTCTATGGCTTCGTAATTTTCATTCTTCGTTTCTATAAATTTATCAGTCTGCAATAATTCCATGATTTCATTATCTTCTGAAGTCATTGAAAGTATAGCCTCTTTGAGTTTAGCTTTGGTATCTGCATCCATCTCATTTAATGTCCAGTTGTAGTCATAGTACTCAGGAGTTGTATAAAATACTTTTACCTTTGATTCATCTACTTTGCCTTCTTTTATAGCTGCTTCCCATACAGAAATATTTAATGCGCCAATCTGGAATGCACCTGATTCCACAAGCTTATATGTTTTATCATGTGAACCGGAGTAGTTAGGCTTTCCATCAAGTTCCTGATCCGGGTCTATGCCAGCTTCCATCATAAAGTAGCGCGGCATTAAATGGCCGGAAGTCGAGCTTTCACTGCCGAAAGTAAATGACTTTCCTTTTAAATCTTTCAGGTTATTAATCTTAACATCACTGTGGGCAATAAAAACGGATTTAAACTTTTCATCGATTGGCCTTTGTGCAAATGCCTCAGCTTCCGGAACTAAGTTTCTTGCCTGTACACCAGTAAGACCACCAAACCACGCAAGGTGGATCTCGCCTCGCTCGAATGCAGTAACAAGCGCTGAATAATCAACAGAGGGGACATACTCAACATTTAATCCCGTTTTCTCTTCCAGATCCATCGCAAAGTCCTCCATGCCCCTGTTCAAGTCAGCCGCATTCTGATCGGGAATGGCACCGATTTTGATTGTTTCTGTTCTTGTGTCTTTTTGTCCTTCGGTTGTACCATTGTCAGAACAAGCCGCAAGGGCAATAATCATTAATAAGCTTAATAAAGTAATCAATTTTTTCATTTGTTTATCACCTTTATAAATAAATTTTATGCACCCTATAAAATTTATCAATAACAAGTGGATAACTCAATACATTTTGATGAAATTTAATATGAATATTATGGGAGATTAGGAGAATTCAGTGTCCAAGCAGTTCGAAAATCTTAATCAAATCCTGTTCTCAACAAGATCTTTAAGGAGTTGTCAGAACTCAATTTAAAAAACCTGACGGAATAGCCGTCAGGTTCCTTTGAATCCTATTTTGATTTTTCAATCCATTCTTCAACATTCCAGACTTTTGTTACCCAATCTTCGTAGAAATCTGGTTCGTGGCTGACAAGCACAATCGTGCCTTTATATGCCTTCAACGCACGCTTTAACTCCGCTTTTGCAGTGATGTCAAGGTGGTTGGTAGGCTCGTCGAACAGCAGCCAATTGCTCTCGTGCATAAGCAATTTAGTCAAGCGGACTTTCGCCTGCTCTCCACCGCTCAGCTGGTTCAACGGACGGGAAATATGTTCATTCTTTAACCCGCCTCGTGCTAAAGCAGCACGGACTTGATGCTGATCCATGCCTGGGAACTCGCTCCAGACATCCTCTATCGGAGTGATGCTTCCTGCTTTGACTTCCTGTTCAAAGTAAGAAGGGAAGAGGAAGTCTCCGCGTTCGATTTTACCGCTCAACGCAGGTATTTTTCCAAGCATCGTTTTCAACAAGGTCGATTTACCGACACCATTCATTCCGACAATCGCAATCTTCTCGCCGCGCTCGATCGTAACAGACATTTTAGGAAGAAGTGGGTGAGTATATCCGATTTCAAAGTCAGTACCTTCAAATACATAACGGCTGCTCGCGCGTGATTCCTTAAACTCAAAAGTAGGTTTGATGGCTGTTTCAGGTCTGTCGATCCGTTCCATGCGGTCAAGCTGCTTCTGGCGGCTTTTTGCACGCCCTGTTGTCGAGTAGCGAGCCTTATTTTTAGCAATGAAATCTTCTTGTTTCTTGATGAATTCCTTTTGCTTTTCATAAGCGTTAATATGCTGATTCTTGTTAATCTCAGCCAACTCCAGGAATTTTTCATAGGTAGCAGTATAACGTGTCAACTTAGAAAATTCCAGCTGGAAAATGACATTTGAAACCTGGTTCATGAATTCAGTGTCATGTGAAATCAGGATAAAAGCATAAGGATAGTCCTTCAGATATCTACTCAGCCACTGGATATGCTCGACATCAAGGTAGTTGGTTGGCTCATCAAGCAGGAGAACCTTTGGTTTTTCAAGCAATAGCTTTGCAAGCAGAACTTTTGTACGCTGACCGCCGCTCAACGCAGAAACATCGCGGTCTATACCGATTGCATCCAAACCAAGACCTCGTGCAGCTTCTTCGACCTCCATATCAAGGGAGTAGAAACCTCCTGCATCTAAGGCATCCTGGATTTCGGCCATTTGTTCAAGTAATTTTTCAAGTTCTTCAGGTGAGGCATCTGCCATTTTTCCCGTAACTTCATTTAATTCTTCTTCTTTCTTAAAAAGAGGAAGAAACGCATCACGCAATACATCGCGGATTGTTTTTCCAGGTGTCAAAACTGTATGCTGGTCAAGATATCCATACTCAACACCTGGAGTCCACTCAACTTTACCGGAATCGTGTATTAACTGCCCAGTAATGATATTCATCAATGTCGACTTTCCGACACCATTCGCTCCTACAAGACCAACATGGTCTTCTGCCAGCAAACGAAAGGAAACGTCTTTAAAAAGGGTACGGTCCCCAAATGTGTGGCTTAAAATTTCTACATTCAATAAACTCATGATAAAATCCTCGCTTTAATCTATTTTAAGAATCAAATATTTAACAATCACATTTCTTAATAATACTAAAATCTCAGCTGTTAGACTAGAGTTTTCTAGGTTGGTACATATTGAAAAACATCGTTCAATGGTCATCTGTCTACACCAAGGTACCTTAATATTGGAAATAAAACCAAACTTTTGATAACAAGATCATTGGTATCGACCCATAGACACCCTGGGTTTTTAGTTTGAGAAAGTAAGTTTGCTGATAGATAGAAAGGGTAAATGATAACAAGCTAACTAACTAAGTTGAGGTGTAAAACATGGCAGTTACCAATAGTTATTTGTTTACAAAGGAAGATATGGTCAACCCCGATCTTGTGCCTGAATGGGTGATAAATGAATACAAAAATTTCAGGGAAGTTGTTACAAATCGAGAGTTTCCTTGCTATTTTGGAATGTCTGCCGAAAAAAAAGGGGAGCTCCGCTATTCATATATCAGCAGGGAGAATTGGGATCAATTGCCCGGCGCTATTGAAGAGTTCATTGCATTGTTTGATGATTCCAAACCTCTTATAAGACATGGATTGTTTGTATTCGTTGAGCCTGAAATGGAAGAAAAAACAATTGATTACTATCGTGAATACTTCTGGAATGTACTTCAGTTTCTACATGAAAATGATACGCAGCCATGGCCTGCTGATTATCCAAAAGATCCTGAACATCACTTATGGGCATTTTCGTTTGCTGGTGAACCATTTTTTGCCTTCGGAAATGCACCTGCCTATAAACAGCGGAAAACGAGGGACCTGGGCAATAGTCTTGTTCTTGGTTTTCAGCCGCGTCGAATTTTTGAGGGTCTTGAAGGAACGTCAAAGGGCGGAATTATGTCACGGGAAAAGGTAAGGGAGCGCGTTGAGAAATGGGACAACCTGCCAAAGCACCCGAATGTAAGCCATTATGCCGACCCGGATCATCGAGAATGGAAAATGTATTTTATCGGAGACGACAGCAAACCAATAGAAGGGAAATGTCCTTTTCATCATAAATAGACTTGGGGCTAAATTCTAATACTAGAATTTAGCCTTTTTTGATAAATTCGATTATTATAGAACCTTTGATGTTTAGATGAAGCTATTTATCATAGGCACGGTCGATCACTGATTGCTTAAACTGATACATTAATAATGTAAAATTATGCCTTGTTTTGCTATAATTGTATTGGGCTAGAATTTATTCAAAGAATTGACATCCACATCCCAAAATTTTTTGAAGGGAAGGATGCTATATGAAGGCTACAGGAATTGTGAGGAAAACAGATCAACTTGGCAGGGTGGTCATTCCGATGGAACTTAGGAAAAAACTGAGCATTGGTGAAAGTGATCCGCTCGAAATATTCGTTGATGAGGATATGATTATCCTCAAGAAATACCAGCCAGACCTGACTTGCCTCATAACCGGTACAATCAGCAATGATAATATGTCACTAGCAGATGGAAGAATCGTCTTAAGCAAAGAAGGAGCCGAGCACTTGATCAAAGAATTGCAAAGCTACCTGGCAACCAGCTAGACACTCATCTAAGTACAATAAATACTTCATATTAAAGTAAATTTAAAAGCAGTCCTCATATTTTTGGGACTGCTTTTCTAAACTTCATATTATAGATTTTTTCGGTAAATCGGCATGCTCATGCAACGCGGGCCACCCCGTCCTCTTGATAGCTCCGAACTCGGAATTTCAATGACTTCTACACCATTTTTACGCAACAAGTCATTCGAAACATAGTTACGGTCATAGGTAACGACCACACCTGGTGCAATCGCAAGAGTATTAGAGCCATCATTCCATTGTTCGCGGGCCGCCGCAATTTCATGCCCACCACCACAAGGAATCAGTACGAGCTCCTGTAGACCAAGGACTTCCTTTAGTGTTTGTGTCAGATTTGAGCGCTCGGAAATGTTAAGCGTGTCTGGGTCCGTGCCTTTTTCGAGAATATAGATTTTCATATTACCATTAGGGCCTTCAATTCCATGATGGATTGTGAATTTCTCATGATCAACCATTGTAAATACAGTATCAAGATGCATATAGGCTCTTAATTTAGGAATTTCAACTGCAACTACTTTTTTGATAGTGCCGTTCCTGGCAAAAATCCGTTTCGCCAATTTTTCAATCGCCTGTGCAGACGTACGTGCGCTAACCCCAATCGCAATCACCTCAGGACTGAGGACCAATTCGTCTCCGCCTTCTAATGGATAATATTCATCACGGTCATACCAATGCGGAATATCATGTTCAGAGAACCTTGGATGGTGTCTAATGATAAAGTCCATGAACAATGATTCTCTTTTTCTTGCACCTTCGCACATTCTGTTAAGAGAGACACCATTTCCGATTACAGCTGCCGGATCCCTTGTAAAATAAAGATTTGGCATTGGATCAAGAAAGAATGGGTAGTAATCATCGAGCAGCTCATGTAAATGAACTTTTTTCTCTGGCTCGATTTCTGATTTAAGAACTCCAGACATGACTTTTCGGATCATTTCATCAGTTGAAAGAGAATGAAGATACTCTTCGACTGTTTGCCTTGAGCCATTCAAGTTGCTCTTGCTTTCATTTAATACTTGATCGATGAACTGTTGATGTAATTCATCAGTTTTTAATGCTTCTTCCATTAATTTTTCCAAATAAAGAACTTCAACCCCGCGGTTTCTTAATACATCCGCGAAATAATCGTGTTCTTTCTGCACTGCCGGTAAATAGGGGATATCATCAAAAAGAAGCCGTTCCAGGTATTTAGGAGTCAGGTTTTCAACTTCCTTTCCTGGCCGGTGAAGTACTACGGATTTTAATTCACCAATTTCAGATGTTACATTCAAAGGGTATTTCATAAAAGCAGCCTCCATATTCAGTATCTATTTATATATGAAATAAGGAGGAAGTGATCATTATGTATAACTCAAAATTTCACTGCCCCCGCCAAACTGCTTGTCTGCAGACTGGCTCTCTTTTCTATACCCTAATAAAAATTTTCAAACCTATTATTACAGAGCTCCTCAAGTCTTTTTTGCATGGTGATAGGAAATCTACGTGTTCTATGACGCTTTTTATAAAATGTCATGCATTGTGCCAGAAAATAGGGGAAAATAAACAGATAAAAAAGAAAGCGTTTTCTGTCCTTCATAGATGTACAAATCAAATAAATATGATAAAGTATATTTTGTGAACACACACTAGATATGGAAAAAGGGACGAATTCATTGTCCACTCCATAAAGACAGATGTATCCATTATAATGACATGCCCAATTTGACGGCAGAAAGGGGATTTACGATGTCTAGTAAAACATTAGATCAATTTTTAAATGAGAACCTTGAGGATTTAAAAGGGAAGGGTTTATATAATGTGATCGACCCATTAGAAAGCCCTAATGGACCAATCATAACCATCAATGGGAAAGACATGGTAAACCTTTCCTCTAATAACTATCTTGGACTTGCTACTGATGAGAGATTGAAAAAGACTGCAGATGAAGCTATTGAAAAATTTGGCGTTGGTGCCGGAGCAGTACGTACAATTAACGGTACACTCAAACTGCACCTTGAACTAGAGGAAATACTGGCGAAATTCAAAAAGACTGAAGCTGCGATTGCCTACCAGTCGGGATTCATGTGCAATATGGCGGCCATTTCAGCTGTTATGGATAAAAATGATGCCATCCTGTCTGATGAGCTGAACCATGCATCCATAATCGATGGCTGCCGTTTATCCAGAGCGAAGATCATCCGCTTCAACCACTCGGATATGGAAGATCTTCGCGCAAAAGCGAAAGAAGCTAAGGAGTCAGGCCAGTACAATAAAATCATGGTCATCACCGACGGCGTGTTCTCTATGGATGGAGACATTGCAAAACTTCCGGAAATTGTCGAAATCGCAGAAGAATTCGACCTCATTACATACGTCGATGATGCGCACGGTTCTGGAGTACTGGGTGAAGGCGCTGGGACTGTTAAGCATTTCGGCCTTTCAGATAAAGTCGATTTCCAAATCGGGACACTATCAAAGGCTATTGGTGTAGTCGGAGGATACGTTGCTGGCAAACAAAATCTGATCGACTGGCTGAAAGTAAGAAGCCGTCCATTCCTATTCTCGACTTCGCTCACACCGGCTGATGTTGCTGCCAGCAAAAAGGCAATCGAAATTTTGATGGAAAGCACAGAATTGAACGAGCGTTTATGGGAGAATGCAAATTATCTGAAAGACGGTTTGCAAAAACTTGGCTTCGACATTGGCCATTCTGAGACGCCAATCACTCCATGTATCATTGGCGATGAAGTCAAGACACAGCAGTTTAGCAAAAGGCTTTACGAAGAGGGAGTATACGCAAAATCCATCGTATTTCCTACCGTACCTCGTGGAACTGGCCGTGTAAGGAATATGCCTTCAGCGGCACACACTAAGGAAATGCTGGATGAGGCACTGGCTATTTATGAAAAAGTAGGCAAGGAATTAGAGATTATTTAATTGGATATGCCGGTTTGTCGACAAGCCGGCCTATTTTTTTCAGGGATAACAGGAGGAGTACATAGAATGAAGAAAATTTTAATAACTGGCGCGCTTGGCCAGATTGGTTCTGAACTAACAGTTAAACTTCGTGACATTTACGGACAGGAAAATGTCATTGCGACGGACATCAGGAAAACTGATTCTGAAGCCGCTAACAACGGTCCATTTGAAATACTTGATGTTATGGACACAAACAAAATGGTCGAATTGGCCAAAAAATATGAAGTCGATACCATCATGCATATGGCAGCATTGCTATCTGCCACTGCTGAAACGAAGCCGGTATTTGCCTGGAACCTTAACATGGGCGGATTAATGAACGCGCTTGAAACAGCAAGAGAACTAGATTTGCAATTTTTCACACCAAGCTCCATTGGTGCATTCGGGCCTAATACGCCTAAGGACAATACCCCTCAGGACACCATCCAGCGTCCAACTACAATGTATGGTGTTAACAAAGTTGCGGGTGAGTTGCTTGCGGATTACTATTTCCACCGTTTCGGGGTAGACACAAGGGGAGTAAGATTCCCAGGATTGATTTCTTATGTGACCCCTCCAGGCGGAGGTACAACTGATTATGCGGTTGAAATTTATTATGAAGCAATCAAGAATGGGAAATACAGTTCATATATTGATAAAGGCACTTACATGGACATGATGTATATGCCAGATGCGCTAGGAGCGATCATTGACCTTATGGAAGCTGATCCTTCAAAGCTGATTCACAGAAATGCTTTCAACGTAACTGCGATGACCTTTGATCCAGAGGAACTGACAGCAGAAATTAAGAAGCATATTCCTGGATTTGAAATATCCTATAATGTCGATCCTGTACGACAGGCGATCGCGGACAGCTGGCCGAACTCCATTGATGCATCCGCTGCGGCTGAAGAGTGGGGCTTCAAGGCGAAGTATGACCTCTCAAGTATGACAGCTGACATGCTGGAAAAATTAAAGCAAAACTATAGATAAAAGGAAAAGGTGAAATCTCCATTGATTTCACCTTTTTACATAGATTAATTTATTTTTCTTTTCTACGACCTTCCCAACTATAGCCGCGTGAACGAGCCCTTTCTTTTTCAAGGCTTCCACGTAATGTCCCGCTTCACTTTCAGGAAGTGAAACAAGGAGTCCTCCTGAAGTAATTGCATCACAGAGTACTAATTGCTCTTCTGTAGATATGTCCTGATACTCCACATCGTTATCCAGCCATTTATGGTTGGATTTAGATCCTCCAGGCACAATTCCTTTTGCAGCCAATTCATATGTACCATCTAACACAGGTACATCCGATAACGAAATTTCAAAACTGACATTGCTGCCACGTGCAATCTCACTGCCATGCCCAAGCAGGCCGAACCCTGTAACATCCGTTACCGCATGTGGTGTGAAGTCTTTCAGCGCATCTGCGGCAGATTTGTTCAGTAATGCCATTGTATCGGTTACTGCCTGCTCCTGCTCCGCAGTTACTGCGCTGCGCTTGATTCCTGTTGTCAAGATCCCGACACCAATAGGTTTTGACAGAACAAGCAGGTCACCTGGTTCTGCGCCGACGTTTTTCCAGATGGCACCAGGGTGGGCAAGCCCAGTTACAGATAAACCGAATTTAGGTTCCTGGTCATCGATTGAATGCCCGCCGATGGTCACTGCGCCAGCTTCCTTCACTTTGTCACTGGCTCCTCTTAATATTTCTGCAAGCATATCTGGACCAAGCTTTTTGATAGGATATCCTACCATATTAAGAACTGTTTTAGGTTCCCCGCCCATGGCATAAACATCGCTTAGGGCATTCGCAGCTGCAATCTGGCCAAACATATATGGATCATCCACTACAGGGGTGAAATAATCAATCGTTTGGATCAGGGCTATATCGTCAGTAAGTTTATATACACCTGCATCATCGGAAGTCTCATGTCCGACAAGCAATTCAGGAACATAATCCTGCTCTGGCAATAGACGCAAAACTTGCGTCAAGTCCTCGGGACTGATTTTGCATCCTCAGCCAGCCTTTGTTGATAGTGATGTCAAACGGATTTTCTCGTGTTCACTCAACCTGATCACCTCCACAAAAAAGTATACTCTTTCTTGTTTTTAAAATCATCCTTAAGCTATTATTATTTGCACTGACAATGGCTTTACACTAAAATGACAGTAAAAACATATAAAAAAGTATTACAGGGGGATTTTGCAATGAAGAATTTTCAAGTAACCATCCAATTTTGCATGCAGTGAAATTATGCACCAAAAGCCGCGAGTTTCGCGGAAGAATTATTCACTCATTTCCGAAGCCAAATTGAGAAGATGGAGCTGATCCCAGCTTCCAAAGGAGCTTTTGAGGTAACAATAAATGGCCAGACAATATATTCGAAACTGGATACAGGTGTTTTCCCTGATTCAGACGAAATGATCAAACAAATGGAAGCAATGAATTAATGCCCTGGCAATTAGCCGGGCTTTTTTTATTGTCTATCTGGATACTTCACGTTTTAAGTGCTTTTCGTTTATCCTTAAGTTCACCGTTTTGAAAAAACTTTTAATTGGGCAATAATGATATAATTAATGAATGCACTAATGTTGTGGGGGAGATACAGTTTGAAACAGTTTTTAAGACAGCTACCTGCTGTACATGAACTACAGAAAGACTCCAGGTTTCTTGATTTGCTCAAGAAGCATGATGCGGACGCTGATCGTTTTACAGACATAATCAAAGATGTGTTAAATGATATAAGGAAAGAAATTGTTAACGAAAAATGGAATGGGCCTGAGCCTGGTACGCAACTGTTTGTTGACAAGCTATTTAATTTGCTTGATTCATCCGCAACAGAAAGATTTGACTACACACTGAAAAGGGTCATTAACGCTACAGGGACCATTTTACATACGAATCTTGGAAGGTCAAGATTGAGCGAGAATGCAGTGAAGCATGTGGTAGAAACCGCGAGGAATTATTCAAATCTTGAATATAAGCTGAAGGAAGGTGAGCGAGGGTCCCGGCACAGCCATGTTGAATCTCTTGTTAAAGAAGTCACCGGCGCTGAAGCAGCGATGGTCGTTAATAATAATGCTGCAGCTGTCTATTTAATCATGAGTGCACTTGCAAAAAACAAGGAGGTCATTGTTTCACGCGGGCAGCTTGTTGAAATCGGGGGCTCATTCCGGATTTCTTCCATTATGGAAGAAAGCGGAGCTCATTTAGTGGAAGTTGGAACAACAAATAAAACGCATTTATATGACTATGAGAATGCAATTACTGACGATACTGGGATGATCTTGAAGGTCCATACGAGTAATTTCAAAATATATGGATTCTCGAAAACTGTCGATACAGAGGAATTGGCCCAACTATCAACTAAGCACGACCAGGTTATTTTTTACGAGGATCTTGGGAGCGGTGTTCTATATGATTTTACTCGCCATGGAATCGGAGACGAACCAGTTGTAGGAGAAGTACTGAAAATGGGAGCAGATATCGTTTCATTCAGTGGGGACAAGCTTCTTGGCGGACCACAGGCTGGCATCATTGCAGGGAAGAAAGCTCTTATTGATAAGCTGAAAAAACACCAGCTGGCAAGAGTTGTTCGAGTAGATAAAATGACACTCGCGGCGTTAGAAGGTACTTTGATGGATTATCTAAGGGGTGAGCAGGGCTTACTCCATATCCCGACAATAAGGGACTTGCTTGTTCCTCTTGAGGAACTGAGAGCCAGGACCGAACGTTTTGCCCAGGAGATCAATTCTTTAGAAAGTGGTCTTAATGCGGTTGTGACTGAAGGAACTAGCCAAGTAGGCGGAGGGACGATGCCAGATGTCCAGCTTCCAACTTATCTTGTCTCAATAAGTCATCAGGAGGTCAGCGCTGAACATATAGCCAGAAAGCTCCGAACGGAATATTCCCCGGCAATCGTTGTCAGGATACAAAAGGAAGAGGTTAATGTTGATCTTCGGACCGTTACAGCAGAGGAAGAAAAATCTCTTTTGAATGCTTTTGAACAAATTTAAACGTAAGGGCTGCCTATACATGGCTGCCCTTACATTTTTTGCGGTTTACCTGCGCCATGGCGCTTTGAACTTTTTTACATATCGTGATGTGAGTTATGTTTTTGGCGAGTATGGTTACGGTTTTTTACTTTTTTTGATCCGCTTAATGGAGCAGGCTGGCTGTCTTGATCGCCCTTTGGAGCATTCTTGCGCATATCTTTGGAATCATTTTTGTTCATTGCTCATCCCTCCTGACTTTAGGATTAGATTTTCCACCGAATTTATACTGAATAAATTACTTATAACTGAGCAATTTAACGGTATAGATTTAATACACCAGGAGGAAATCACATATGCCTTATCATAAAGATAAACAGCAAGCTTTTCAGGCAGCACAGCAAGGATTCGAAGACGCACAAGGATTGTATTCGGAAATTGTTCGGGACAGCGCGAGCTACGGACACCAGCTAAAACATCTCAAAAATGAGGTGAATGAAGCATTCCAGCAAATCGAAAATGCCCTTGAAAACGCATCTGAACACCAACGGGCGCAGCTTGAAAGGTTCCAGCAGGATTTGCGTAGCATTGTAACTGAGGTAAATATGGAATAACAGGAAAAGCGGAAGGGAGGCCTTCCGCTTTTTGTTTCTTACTGATTCTTTTTCCGTTTTTTATTGTTTTGCTTTTCCATTTCGGATAATGGCTCGTTTGCCATTTCCTCGTTATAGCCTGCACCATTGCCTTGGGCTTTTGCAGCATTCGCTCCAGGGATGACATGATTTGCTTTTCTTTTTACCACAGAATTCACCTCCATCTGCCATATTTTTTCCCACAACGTATTACACAATCCAGCTTTATCATTTTTGTGAAATAGTTTTTGTTCTTATCAGCTTAGAAATGGGAAGAAATTTTTCTTTAATAAAATCTCATTAAGATGGTTTTAAATCATGTTTAAAATTTTTATAATAAGAAAAACTTATCAAGCACAATAACTTTCTTGTTATTTACTTATATACAAGGTTATATTAATATGAAATTGTGAGAAAAGTTAGGATGACCAACAAAATTCAAACTTTTCGACAATTACCTATAATTAGTTTATGATGTTTACGTAAAAGAAGGGGGTAAACATATGTCAAACCAAGATGTTTTTAACGCCCGCAGTTCATTTGAAGTTGACGGGAAACGCTATCATTACTATAGCCTGGCAGCATTAGAAAAGGCTGGAATCGGCAATGTATCAAAACTGCCTTACTCAGTGAAGGTATTGCTTGAATCCGTTCTTCGCCAGCATGATGGCTTTGTAATCACAAAAGAGCACGTTGAAAATCTAGCTAAATGGGGAACTAGCGAAGTTAAAGAAGTGGATGTGCCTTTCAAGCCTTCACGTGTAATTCTCCAGGACTTCACTGGTGTACCAGCAGTCGTTGACCTTGCTTCACTTAGAAAAGCAATGGCTGACATGGGTGGAGACCCGCAAAAAATCAATCCTGAAAAGCCGGTTGATCTAGTAATTGACCACTCTGTACAGGTTGATAAATACGGAACTCCGGACGCACTTAATGTAAATATGGAACTTGAATTCGAACGTAATGCTGAACGTTACCAGTTCTTGAGCTGGGCACAGAAAGCATTCGATAACTACCGTGCTGTTCCACCGGCAACGGGCATCGTACACCAGGTTAACCTTGAGTACCTTGCAAGCGTTGTCCACGCTGTCAAAAATGCAGATGGTGAATTTGAAACTTTCCCGGATTCATTGGTAGGAACTGACTCTCATACTACAATGATCAACGGTATTGGTGTTCTTGGATGGGGCGTAGGCGGTATCGAAGCAGAAGCTGGAATGCTTGGCCAGCCTTCATACTTCCCAGTACCAGAAGTAGTAGGTGTTAAATTAGTAGGAGATATGCCGAACGGCGCTACTGCAACTGACCTTGCACTTAAAGTGACTCAGGTTCTTCGCAGCAAAGGCGTTGTTGGTAAATTCGTCGAGTTCTTCGGACCTGGCGTAGTCACACTTCCACTTGCTGACCGTGCGACAGTTGCCAACATGGCACCAGAATACGGCGCAACTTGCGGATTCTTCCCAGTTGACGGAGAAGCATTGGATTACATGCGTTTAACTGGACGTACAGAAGATCACATTAAAGTGGTTGAGGCATACTGCAAGGAGAACGGACTATTCTTCGATCCTGCATTAGAGCCAGTTTATACTGATGTTGTAGAAATCAACCTTTCAGAAATTGAAGCTAACCTTTCCGGCCCTAAGCGTCCACAGGACTTGATTCCGCTTTCAGAAATGCAGAAGTCCTTCAAGGAAGCATTGACTGCTCCAGCAGGAAATCAGGGATTCGGCTTAGACAAGAAAGAAATCGAAAAAGAAGCTGTTGTTGAGTTTGCTAATGGCGACAAAACAACAATGAAGACTGGTGCAATTGCCATTGCGGCGATCACTAGCTGTACAAATACATCTAACCCATACGTACTAGTAGGTGCAGGTCTTGTTGCTAAGAAAGCAGTTGAGCTTGGAATGGAAGTTCCTAAGTTCGTTAAGACTTCATTGGCACCAGGATCAAAGGTTGTAACTGGATACCTTCGTGATTCTGAATTGCTTCCTTACCTTGAAACTCTTGGTTTCAACCTTGTAGGTTATGGATGTACGACATGTATCGGTAACTCAGGTCCATTAAAGCCTGAAATTGAAAAGTCTGTTGCTGAAAGCGACCTTCTTGTTACTTCTGTTCTTTCCGGTAACCGTAACTTTGAAGGACGTATTCACCCGCTTGTAAAAGCAAACTACCTGGCTTCACCGCCATTGGTTGTTGCTTATGCTCTGGCAGGAACTGTGGATATCGACCTGCAAAACGATCCAATCGGCAAAGACAAAGACGGCAACGATGTATTCTTCAAGGATATCTGGCCATCAACTGCAGAAGTGAACGAAGTTGTTCACCGCGTAGTTACACCAGAGCTTTTCCGCAGAGAATACGAAACAGTATTTACTGATAATGAGAAGTGGAACGAAATTCAAACAAACAGTGAT
Source organism: Mesobacillus sp. (assembly GCF_047739415.1). Lineage (GTDB taxonomy): Bacteria > Bacillota > Bacilli > Bacillales > Cytobacillaceae > Mesobacillus. The sequence goes on from NZ_JBIQOE010000201.1 coordinate 57,564, forward strand.
CCACTTTATACATTTGATGAAGATTCAACTTATATCGCAAACCCACCATTCTTTGAAGGTTTAACTCCAGAGGCTGGGGAAGTTGCTCCATTGAACAGCCTTCGTATTGTCGGCAAGTTCGGTGATTCTGTTACAACTGACCATATTTCGCCTGCAGGTGCGATCGGCAAAGATACACCAGCTGGGAAATACCTGCGTGAAAAGGGTGTAGAACCTCGCGACTTCAACTCATACGGTTCACGCCGTGGTAACCACGAAGTCATGATGCGCGGAACATTCGCAAACATCCGTATCAAGAACCAAATCGCTCCTGGCACAGAAGGCGGCTTCACAACTTACTGGCCAACGAACGAAGTCATGTCTATCTTTGATGCTTGCATGAAGTACAAAGAGCAGGGCACTGGTCTAATGGTTATCGCAGGCAAAGATTACGGAATGGGATCTTCCCGTGACTGGGCTGCAAAGGGTACCAACCTATTAGGAATCAAGACTGTTATCGCTGAAAGCTTCGAGCGTATTCACCGTTCAAACCTTGTATTGATGGGCGTACTGCCACTTCAATTCAAAGCTGGTGAAAACGCAGAAACTCTTGGCCTGACAGGAAGAGAATCTTTCGATGTCCAAATTGATGAGAAAGTTCGCCCACGCGACATCATCACTGTGACAGCTACTGATGAAGATGGCAACAAGAAGACTTTCGAAGCTCTTGTACGTTTCGATTCAGAAGTCGAAATCGACTACTACCGTCACGGCGGAATCCTGCAAATGGTTCTTCGTGATAAGTTAAAAGCGTAATATAATACACGGAACCCTCTGGTCATTTATGTGGACCAGGGGGTTTTTATTTTTTTCGGGATAAAACCTGTGGTAATTCCAGTTTAATTTGAACTGTTTTTCGGTTGGTGGAGAGAATGGCTTCCATAAGGGGATCTTTCTGCGTAAATGGTACCCTTATGAGGAAGAGATAGCTTGCATAAGGGTATCTTTCTGCGTGAACGGTACCCTTATGAGGAGGGAAGTGCTTGCATAAGGGTATGAAACTGCGTGAACGGTACCCTTATGAGGGAGGAATGACTTGCATAAGGGTAAGATACTGCGTGAACGGTACCCTTATGAGGGAGGAAAGGCATGCATAAGGGTATGATACTGTCTGAACGGTACACTTATGAGGGAGGAAGTGCTTGCATAAGGGTATGATAAAGCCTGAACGGTACCCTTATGAGGAGGGAAGTGCTTGCATAAGGGTATGAAACTGCGTGAACGGTACCCTTATGAGGGAGGAAGTGCTTGCATAAGGGTATGAAACTGCCTGAATGGTACCCTTATGAGGGAGGAAGTGCTTGCATAAGGGTATGAAACTGCGTGAACGGTACCCTTATGAGGGAGGAATGACTTGCATAAGGGTAAGATACTGCGTGAACGGTACCCTTATGAGGAGGGAAGTGCTTGCATAAGGGTATGAAACTACATGAACGGTACCCTTATGAGGGAGGGACTGCTTGCATAAGGGTACGATACTGCCTGAAGGGTACCCTTATGAGGGAGGAAGTGCTTGCATAAGGGTATGAAACTGCGTGAACGGTATCCTTATGAGGGAGGAATGACTTGCATAAGGTAAGATACTGCCTGAACGGTACCCTTATGAGGAGGGAAGTGCTTGCATAAGGGTATCGCTAAATCCGCATGAATGCTGGCTCAATCCTCTTAGTCTTTCACTTTTTAACCTTGTTCACTCTCTTTGTTCACAAGTCTTACAAAATTCGCGAAAACTTCCAATGTATCGACAACTTCTCCTATTGATATTTGCTGGCAAAAAGGTATGTTTAAGATAGATGGAACATAAGGAGTGTTATCTATGGGCCTAGTATCAATAGTTGCAAGAGAGGATTTCATTTCATTGGTTACTGATTTGGGTATTCATCAGGTGATCGATGAAATTAGGTTTAAAGAATTAATACCAGATACAGCCTTCATTGCTTTCTCTAGTGATGAGGAATATGCCATGATGGTCGCAAGCACAGCTGAAACTCTCGTTAATCAGGGATGCAGTCTTAAAGAACTGGCTGAATCAATCCAGTCATCAATCAATAATCCCATGCTCATGGTAGATAGACAGCCCTTTGAAGCAGTGGTCGCAGGATACTCTCAAAGCGGAGAAGCTCAGTATCATGTCATCTCGAATATAAAGCCTCTAGAATCCTATTACCCTCGTACTGGTGAGAGTCTCTACTATGTAAACGGTCATGAATCGATGCTTGTACTTGAGAAGTCCTTGAAGATGTATGGCATGGGAACAGTTGACCAGGCCCAGGCTGCACAAATCCATCTGTTGCAGGAAGCTTCAAAGTTCATTCCAAACGTTCATACAAACGCATCCTCATATATTCTAAAAAAAGCAAATTAAAACCGCCCCTGTTTTAGAGTGCCTTATCTATGACATAAAAATGGCGTGTCAACTGACAATCAGTTTTGACACGCCATTTTTATGTTTTATTTTTTTTGCGTACCCAAATAAAAACAATCTCATTCACCAGCCTTAACGATTTCAGCAGGTTTTGGTTAGGAAAACAAGGGAATTATCGTTAATATCATTTTTTAAAATTGTTTATATTTGGGTTTAAAAATACCTCTTCTATAGGAAAGCCCCAGACAACGTAAACGATTGCATTTTTTTCATTATGTCTCATCCTTTTTCTTTTTGCAGATAAAACAGAAGCAGTTGCTGTGGTGACGTCAAGCGACATAGGATGGTTTCTTTTATTAGGGATCGTGGGTGCAGGAATTTCATTTATATTTTATGTAATTGGCATTCGCAGGACTGCCCCTACAACTGCTTCAATGGTTGCTATGGTAGAGCCGGTGACAGCTTCATTATTTGGCGTACTGATTATCGGAGATCATTTAACATCCATTCAACTTATCGGCATGATGGTCATCTTGGTTACGATCACTGTTCTTAGTGTGAAGCAGTCCGACTAAGTAAGCTTATCCACTCGAATAGATAAAGGCTGGCACAATAAAAGAAAAATGGCGTGGACAATTTCCACGCCCATTCTCTATGGCATTTTTGCCGTATGCCCACCCAAAACTAAATAGCTTTGAGATTTTTCTAGGCTTTTGAATGTATTAAAGGGCATACTGAAGCACGAAATTACCAAGGAACAGCAATGCAATCATATAAAGTGCTGGCTGGATTTCTCGTCCTTTTCCCATCAGCAGCTTTAAGAGTGGGTAAAGGATAAAACCAATCGCCATGCCATCCGCAATGCTGTAGGTTAATGGAATCAATACAATAATCAGAAGTGCTGGAAAGCTTTCTAGTAAATCATCAAGCTTAATGTTTGTGATATTCTGAAGCATCAATATTCCTATTAAGATCAATACCGGTGAAACTGCACTTTCTGGAACTATTTTTATAACAGGAATTAAAACGATGGAAGCCAGGAACAGGACACCTGTAGTAATACTTGTTAAACCAGTTCTGCCGCCAGCCGCTATCCCAGCAGCACTTTCTACAGATGATACTGTTGGGCTCGTGCCGAAAATACCAGCAGTGGCAACCGAAATCGAATTAGCTTGAAGTGCCTTCTTACTTTTTTGAGTCTGGTTAAGCATTTTTGTATGGCCATGGATCAAACCGATGTTTTCAAAAATGACGACCATTGCCAGAGAAAAGGCTGTCAGCCAGAAAATAAAATTACCTGCCTGGGCAAATGACAACTGACCAAAGACAGATGTATACTCACCAATTGCCGGCATGCTCCACGAAATTCCGCCACTTCCGAAGTCACCGAAAAGAAGGGAAAGTACAGAAGTAAACACTATGCTCAGCAATAGATTGCCTGGAATGTTTTTAATAAATAACACAACTGTGACGATTAGACCATTCAATGTGATAAGTGCTGTTGAGCTGCTTAGATCCCCGATTTCTAACAGGGTATGCTCTGAGCTTGTAATAATCCCGCTATTATCGAACCCAATTAAAATCAATAGTATTCCTATACCGACTGTAATTGCTTCCTTCAATGAGTCAGGAATGGATGCAATGATTGTTTTTGCCAGCGGGGTGAAGGCTAAAACCATGAACAGGATTCCCGATACAAAAACCATTGCAAGAGCTTCTTGCCATGTGAAACCGCCGGACTGCACGATTGTATAGGTAAACATCGCATTTAATCCCATACCCGGAATCACTAGAATCGGGGTGTTACTCCAAAATCCCATGAGCAAACAGCCCGCAAACACTGTGAGGATTGTAGCGATGATTCCTGCTTCGAGTGGGATGCCTGCTGCTGCTAATATTGTTGCGTTGACAATGATGATGTATACAACTGTTATATAGGAAATAAGACCTGCAGATAACTCTCTTCCAAACGTTGTACCATGTGCCTGTAATTGAAATAATTTATCCATTTGTTCTCCTCTCTCTTTTACAGATAAATTTTTTCCGTTTTGAAACGAATGAAAATATCGTACCATAGACTGTAGCTATATTTAAAATATATAATTTATATTAAAATCATATCTTTTTTAAATAGAAGGAGTTTTTATGGATATTAGACAGATGCGATATTTCATCGCAATTGCCGAAGAAAAGAATATAACATCTGCAGCACATAGACTTCATATGTCACAGCCGCCGTTAAGCCTTCAATTAAAACAAATGGAAGAAGAACTAGGAGTGATGCTGGTTGAACGGCATGGAAAAAAGCTTGAATTGACTGATAAGGGTCAGCTGCTATATAGACATGCGCTAAACATTGTCCACGCATTTGAGGAAGTGAAAAATGAACTTCAAGAGACGGATGAAGGGAGGAAGGGGAATTTATCAGTTGGCATCAACACACTATCTGTGCCCGAATTTCCCGAATGGCTGGAAGCATTTCACTCATCCTTTCCGCTTGTCTATTTACGGATTGTCCAAAATGATTCTGCCTACTTGGCTGAACTGGTAAAAAATCGAACAATTGAACTGGGACTGGTCAGGCTGCCATTAGCTAATCAAGATCTTAACTACCTTCCTTTATACAATGAATCATTTGTTTTCGTTTGCAGGCAAAATGGGAAAGACGAGATATCAATAGAAGAAATAAGCAAATATCCGTTAATTCTACCATCAACAGAGGGACTTGGAAGCTACAATATAATCCATGAGGCTTTTACAAAAGCACAGCTTCCGCTTCAGGTCATATGTGAATGCTCAGATATGAATGTGCTGATGCAAATGGTTTCCTCAGGGATTGGTTCAACAATAGTTCCTGAATCTGTTTTTCAATCATACGGACACTCAAATCTTTTCACGCGGAATATTTCAGATGCCGAGATGGTATCATCTGTTGGGTTAATCTGGTTAAAGCAGCATCACCTTTCCAGACCGGCAAGGAATTTCATTGGATTGGTCAAGCAAAGACTAGGGTTATCCAATAATGGTGATGAATAGAATAGCTTTATAAATCTAATAATAACCCCAAATTCTGTTGGAGAAAGGAAGGTGTCCTGCTTTGAATCTTTTTGAAGTGATGAAGGATGCTTTCGGTCCTTTTATGGACGGGGACAAAAAGCCATTGCATGTCGGAGAAGTAATGAATCTATGGTTTTATCTACATGGTACTGAACAAACCCTTAGATACGATCAACACGCATACAATTTAGCCCAGGACCCTGAACTCAAAGAAAAGATCGTAGATATCATCGAAAATGTACACAGACCAATGATCAAGGAATTGACACAGTTTTTCAAGGATGAAGGAATTCCACTCCCTGATGTCGGAGCAGAAAAAGTCGTAGGTGAATTCAAGGCACTTCCTGAAGGGGCAAGGATGAATGATGAGGAAATCGCCAATTTGATCGCATACAATCTCGTAGTAGGAATCACTTCAGCAACAAGGGGAATTACTGAATCTGTCCGATCGGATGTTGGTTACTTATTTGCAAAATACCATATGATGAAAATCACCTTTTCCTTGACACTTAAAACGCTTATGCAGGAAAAGGGCTGGCTAAGGGTACCACCATACTATATTACAGGTAAAGAGTAAAAGCAGCGTCAATGGCGCTGCTTTTTGAATGTGTCGATTACATAATATTGGGTGAAAAATGACTGTAAATATTATTTTCATTTGCTCTGTGGCTTATAATTGATAAAATGATATGTAGTTTCAGAA
>NZ_JBIQOE010000202.1:0-2052 GCF_047739415.1 Mesobacillus sp.
AAAGCTTTTACTTTATAAGTCTCAATAGCTTTGAAAATTTCTTCAGGGTCAAACCGGGCGAAAACAACAACTGAACTTCCCGTTATATAGCACGTATTCGATATGGTAAGACCATAAACATGCGCTAACGGAAGGACGCCAATCGTAACGCCTCTTTCGGTTTCATTATGGGCTGCGGAGTTAGCAGCATTGGTGTAGAGATTTTTGTGGGTCAATAGAACGCCTTTCGGATTTCCAGTCGTTCCTGAGGTGTATAAAATCACGGCGGTTTCGTTTTCATTAGAATCATCCTCGGTGTCAGCTGATTCCGAAGACATGAGATCATAGAGGTTTACCAAATCATCACTGCCAGGAAGATCTGTAACGACCAGGATTGGTTTGACTTCCAGGCCTTCTATCGCCTTTTTCATATTTTCTGCTGTATAGGAAGAGGCAATGACAACTTTGGCTTCGCAATTTTTGATGATGTACTGAATTTCTTTTGGATGCAGGGTGAACATGATTGGAACAATGACGGCACCGCTCCTGGTAATGCCCTGATAGCAAAATACCACTTCAGGGTTATTGGGCATGCAGACGACAATCCGATCGCCTTTTCCCACTCCGAGCTTATGGAGACCATTCGCAATCCGGTCAGCATACTGTCTCGTTTCAATGTTTGTATACTGCTGGTCTTTATAATAAATAAATGGATATTCCCCGTATTTACTGATATTATTTTCAAGCAGCTCTTTCAGCTTCATTTAATCCTCTCCTATTAAAAGTTTAAGAAGCTTTGGCAACTATCCGATCAGCTTATAATAAACAATTGAATCTTGTTCCTCTTTCATCACCTCGTTTCGGGCTTCCATCAAATCAAGATGGCCCTGTATTTGGGAGAGACCAAGAAAAACAATTCCACCCTTCAAGTGCGGGTAGACCTCCTGGCAAATCTCGTAAACGTTTTTGTCACGTTCCTTTAAAACCAGCCGTATTTGCTGGCAGCGTGCATCCTGCTGAGTCAATCTTTTATTAATGAGCTCAATGTGCTGTGTGAAGGGTTTTCCATGTCCTGAATAACATGTTCCAAAGTGTCTGCCTTTTGAGCGGATCAGTGATTCCCTGTATTGGATCAATGGAGCCGGACGATGGTTATTCCCTGGTAGAGGAGGTTCGATAAAGGCGTTTACGGCCAGCTCAGGTATTATATGGTCACCAACAAATGTGATTCCCTTTTGTTCATCTATCAGAAGAATATCCGTTTGGCTATGGCCGGGAACATGCATTACACTGTACGGTCTTCCACCTATGTATACATCATCACCTTCGCTCACAAAATGGACATCTCGCCAGGTTTCTTCTTTGTATTTCCGCGCATGCTGGTGAACGGAACGGTCAGCACCACATTCCCTCAGAAAATCATTAAAAAATTGATTGATTCTATTAAACTCTGGTTCTCCTCCAGTGATCACTGGCCTTGCAAGCTCATGTACATACACAGGAAGGCCGGCTTCCTGTTGAATCAGGCTCACTCCACCACAATGGTCCGTATGCATATGTGTAACAATGATATGATCAAAGTCCTTAAAATTGAGATTATGGTCATATAATAGAGATTTAAGCTGGTAAAAGGATTTCTCGCCTGGATTGCCTGTATCTATAAGTGTTGCTGTTTCACCAAGAACGGCATACACTACCACGATCCCTTCAGAAAAAGGCGAATCCAGCGTAAGAGGTATAATTTTTTGGATAGGTCGTCGCCCCTTTCTATTAGAATCAGGAGCTGAAAGTGCTTCAGCTCCAATATTACTATTCTACGAAATCACCTTTGCCGGGGCTCCAGTGAAGAGTCCAACTGAATTAACGCCTAGCATCTTATCAATTTGCGTTTCAGACACACCATATTCTCTAAGCTGTGGAAGGATATTGGTGAAAATATGGCCTGGCTGCCAGTTCTCCATGATTTTCGCAGCTTGTTCCGGCATAACCGGAGGTCGGCCTAGCCAGATATTCACGGTGTCATGTGCTAGTAATATTTGATCTTCATAGCCTTCATTAAGTAAAGCAAGCAGC
>NZ_JBIQOE010000203.1:0-10441 GCF_047739415.1 Mesobacillus sp.
TGTAACCGTCAAGTAGTTTTGAACAGTTTTTGCTCATTAAGTTTGAACACTTTTTGCTTCAAAAATTGTTCTTCTATTTTTAATTCTATAACTCTCTCCGTTTAAGTGAATGACTTCAACTTTATGAAGCAACCGGTCCAAAATGGCCGTTGTTATTCCTTTGTCTCCCATCAATTCTCCCCATTGTTCAGGCCCTTTGTTAGATGTAAGGATGATTGAACTTCGTTCATATAGGTCATTGATTAGGTGAAAGAATAAATTGGCCTCCCGTTGGTCCATTGCCATATACATCAGGTCATCAATGATGATTAGGTCTGCTTCTTTAATAGCCTTAAGCTGGAGTTGGGATTTACGGAGGTACTCCTGGGATTTGAGGATATTTATTAGTTCTCCCATGGTATAAAAGGAGACTCTATATCCGTTTTGTATCGCTTCCAGTCCTAGCCCGATTGCAATATGAGTTTTGCCAACTCCTGGTGGACCTAGAAGGATCATATTGTATTGCTGTTCAAGCCAAGTCAGCTCTTTAAGCTGCTCGATTTGACGGGTACTCAAAGATTGCTGTTCGGCAATCTTAAATTCATCGAGTGTTTTATAATAAGGGAACTTAGCCTTTTTCAACCTCTTTTCCCTGTTTTTCTCCTCCCGGCGCTTCAGTTCATATGATAGTATTTCTTGTACAAATTCAAGATAAGTCCACGAATGTTTTTCTGCATTTCGAAGTAATGTTGGTAACTCATTTGCTGTTTCCGCCATCCGAAGATGGCGGAGGTTTTCTTGAAGATACTTCACCGTTCCTGTCATTATTTGAGTCCTCCCATAATCTCTACATAAGTTGTCAGATCCCTTGATTGTGCAGTGGTTTTTCTTGCGGAGGTAGTCGTCTTCACTTTTTGAAATGAAGGGGATGGGAATAATTCGTTTTCTGTTAATCTATGAAGGTGTTGAGCGACATCACGAAGGTCATTTGCACTCCAAAGATGGTTTCTAACGCAGTGGGAAAGGGCTTCATCAATGACTTGTCTATATTGGTTAATCGTATGTTGAATAACTTGAAGTTGGTCTCTCATGTATCTTGGATATCTAGCACCAACCTCTTGGATGAATTGCTTTGCTTGTTCAGAATTGGACAATTGCCGTATAACTGTTTCTTTGAAAGCTTCGATCCCTTTTGACCGATCTCTTCCATGGTTTCGGTTCTTGATTAATTCTCCTTTTCCAAGACATAAGCGATGACGGGCAAGAATATCTCCTTGCGGAGTTGCTCTGATAATCAGCTGGCTTTCTTTTACTTCAACATAAACTGTATTGTTTCCCTTGGGCCGGTAGGTTCCTAGCGGTAGGGAGTATCGATTTGATTTGTATTTAATTACATTGTCCTGATTGACAGACCTTGTTATACTGTTACTTAGGTCGCTCTCGAAAGAGAGTAGAGATGAGACTGGTCTTAAGTGTTGCTTTTCCAGGGCGTGCACTTCTGCCGGTCTTTTTTTTGTAGTATTATGTACATTTTTATTACCTGTTCTTTCTAGCCAGGCAAGACATTTCTCATTCCAGCTTTCCAAGTTAAAGAATACTCTGTTCTTGGCAAAATTGCCTTTGATAAACTTGACTACATTTTCAATTTTTCCTTTACTTTGAGGGTCTGCTTTCCGACACAAGTAAACCCTGAAACTCCGTTCCTGTTTATATGCCTGAAAGTCTCCTGTAAGGATGATATCCCCAGCATTTTCGTTCACTGTAATTAAGTGGTCTTGATCATATACGATTTCTTCTGGCATTCCTCCAAAGTACTGAAAGGCACTTTCATGGCATCGGATAGTGTCTCTTGTGGTAAACGGTCTATCTTGCCATTCAACATACTTATATCTAGAATGCGAAAGAACAAACGAGATGAAGTATAGTTTTACTTCTTTGTTCAGCGATGTTTTAACTTTCATTTCTCCCCAGTCCACCTGCACCTGCATCCCCATTGGGAGCTCTTCTACAGCTTCATAATCACGGATACGAATCACTTTTGGTATATGGTAAGTATCCCTCAATTCCCTGACATAACTTCTTAGTGTACTGCTACCAACTTTGATTGCTGGGATCTTTTCCTTTAACCAGTCTTCAATTTGTGCTGAAGAAAGATCAGGATGCTCTTTTAGCCAGATTAGAATTATATCCCGATAGGGATCTAACTTTTTACTTCTAGTCTTCAATGTTGAGACCCAATCTGTTGCTTCATCGAATGACATATCCAAATACTTATAAACTGTATTTCTCGATATTCCTAATTTCTTGGAGATAGCTGCTATCTTAAAACCTCTTCCCCTAAGTTGATTTACTTCTAAATACAATGCTAGTTTTTCCACCTTTCCATTCCTCCAGCTAACACTATGTTGAAAATATCATCATAGCGTAACTGAGGTAATTATGGATGAAAAAGTGTTCATTTTTATCTAGCAAAAACTGTTCACTTTAGTCTAGCAGTTACATTATCCTCGGATGTCGTTCCTATTTTAGTGAAATCAAGAGTTATCCTAGACAAATCCCATAACATAATTTCAGCAATTCGAAAGTTTCTTGGCATAAGCATTCTAATGATTTAGCAGCTGGTAATCAATTATTTCATTTTCTCCTACCAGTTTCCGTTTATATAATCTTTAGTTTAAAAGCATCTAATGAGGAAGAATTAATTGAGGAAGTACTTAGAAGAACTACATAGTAAAAATAGAACATCTTAATATCTTATATAACAGCCTTTTATGCAGAAAGGCACACTCGAAAATAATCACAAAAAAAGGTGTTCAGAAAGTCTAAAATTGACTTATCTGACACCCTGTTATTTTTAAGTTATTGTTATTCAACCGGTGATAGTTCATCCTCTGTTACCCATTTATGATTTTTCACTTCTTCACCATTTGTAGTCAGCGTGAAATCAACCATGTACACGGTTGTTTGTTCAGCAGAATCAATTTCAGCAGTTACCCCGTCCATGCCTTCCATATGTTCAGCATTTATAGTCACTTCTGATCCAGGTTTAAGTGCTTCTTCTCCGACTCCCTCTAACTCTTCATGAATCACCCATTTATGGTCTTCCACTTTTTCTCCCCCGGTAGTCGGAGTATAAGAAACTGTATAAACTGTTGTGTCATATGCCCCTGCAATAGTTGCTTCCGCACCTTTCATACCAGGCATATGATCGGATTCAATGATTGCTTTGCTCCCAACTTTATAAGTTGGTGAAGCAGCGTCTTTTAAACCTTCTGGAACTTCTCCCGAGCCGGACATGTCCATATTGCCATGATCCTCATCCATATTATCTTGGGTCTCTTCTGTATTGTTGGTCCCCGTACTTCCATCTTTTTCTTCATTAGTACTTGCACATGCCCCTAGTAGTGATATAAGAGAGGTCAGCAATACAAATAGCATAAATCTTCTTGTACTAATTCTTAACATTCAACAACCTCCTCCTTTGACATTTTATATTATATTACCCTAGATTGTGTATTATACACAATAGTTCCCTAATGTTTTATTCCCCATCTGTAAACATTCATCGAAAACTTAAAATTATTACTATCAAACCGCATAGAAGGGAATACTTTAAAAATTATGGTCTCTTAATTGGAAAAGGAAGAAACGAGAATGACTCAGTGAGTCACTCCCACTTCTTGAACTTTTTATAGACCATTTCTAGCGTATAGGTTTCCATTTTCGTAAAAACAGTGTATTGCCAACTACTGAAACAGAACTGAAAGCCATAGCTCCTCCAGCGAGAATTGGGTTTAAAAGGCCAATTGCTGCAACCGGTATCAATATGACATTATACGCAAATGCCCAGAAAAGATTTTGTTTGATTTTTCTCATTGTAGATTTTGATAAGCTAATTGTATCAACTATTCCCATCAAATCACCTCGCATTAAGGTGATATCCGCAGCTTCCATAGCAACATCTGTACCTGTTCCAATGGCAATACCAACATGCGCAGCAGCTAGTGCTGGTGCATCATTGATACCATCTCCGACCATGGCTACAATTTTCCCTTCCTGCTTCAATTTTTCTACCTCGGCTGATTTGTCTTCTGGGAGAACTTCGGCAAGTACCCGATCAACCCCCACCTGATTGGCAATAGCCTCGGCTGTCAATTTATTATCACCAGTTATCATAATAACTTCTATGCCCATGTTTTTAAGGTGTTTAATTGCTTTCGCAGATGTTTCCTTTACTGTATCAGCAACTGCGATTATACCGGCAAGGTTGTCATTAACTGCTATTAACATAGCAGTTTTCCCTTCACCTTCAAGTTTTTCCATTCGATTTAATGCAGAATCAATAACGATACTATTTTTGTGCATTAACTTTTTATTGCCTATAAATACCTTTTGATCATTTATGTCCACTTGAATTCCATGCCCTGGGATGGCATTAAAGTTTTGAGCATCCTTGAGCTGAAGATCCTTCCCTTTTGCTCCATTAATAATTGCTTCTCCAAGTGGATGCTCTGATCCTTTTTCGGCAGAAGCAGCTAATTGCAATAATTCATCTTCACTGTATTCCCCAAATGTGATGATATCTGTTACATCTGGTTCTCCTTTAGTTATAGTACCAGTCTTATCCAGTACAACGGTAGTTACCCGCTGTGCTGTTTGAAGATGTTCAGCTCCTTTAATAAGGAGGCCATTTTCAGCACCTTTTCCAGTACCAACCATTACTGCAGTTGGTGTAGCCAGGCCTAATGCACAAGGACATGCAATAACCAGCACAGCAATAGTGCTGACAAGGGCAGGCGTAAATCCTGCCAGGAAATAAGTTATAGCAAAAGTACCTAATGCAATTAGTATGACAATCGGGACAAAGATTCCAGATATTTTATCGGCAAGTTTCTGAATAGGGGCTTTTGAGCCCTGAGCTTCTTCGACAAGTTTGATAATTTGAGCTAACGCAGTATCCTTTCCAACTTTGGTCGCTTTAAAGGTAAACGCCCCGTGTTTATTTACAGTTGCTCCAATAACTGTGTCGCCTTTTCCTTTTGTAACAGGCATACTTTCACCGGTAAGCATGGATTCATCAACTGTAGTATTTCCCTCGATTATTTCTCCATCTACTGGAACCTTTTCTCCTGCTCGAACAAAAATCAAGTCACCTGTTTGAACCTCTTCTAGTGGAATATCAAGTTCTTCTCCATTTCGTAGGACCTTTGCTGTTTTTGCTTGAAGTCCCATGAGCGTTTTAATTGCTTCAGATGTTTGCCCTTTTGCCCTTGTTTCAAGCAATTTCCCCAAAACAATTAAGGTCATAACAATGGCAGCTGCTTCATAATACAAAAATTGCCCTGTTCCTAATATCGTGACAATTAAACTGTAAAAATATGCGGCTGAAGTTCCCAGTACAACTAAAACTGCCATGTTTGCACTGCCCCCACGAACCGCGTTGAAGGCATCACGGTAATAATGGCCTCCTACATAGAATTGAACTGGAGTAGCAAGAAGGAATTGAACCCATGGACTCATATGAAAAAACATCCCATTTCCATATTCCATCGCAAAATCCGATATCATTTGAATTAAGAAAAACACAGATAGGATTGCCCCTACAGTGAATTTTCTGACCTGCGTTTTGTATTCCTTTTCCCTTGCGCTACGCTCATAATCATCATTACTATCGCCTACTACCCTGGCATCGTAGCCGACTTTTTTTACAGCCGCCATTATTTGCTCGATATTTGTGTTGCCAGGAATATATTCGATAATTGCTTTTTCAGTTGCTAAATTGACAGCTGCGCTAGTAACTCCTTCAACCTTTTTCAAGCCTTTTTCAACACGAGTTGAACATGATGCACATGTCATTCCAATGATATCGAGTTGGACTTTTTCCTCCTGAACTCCATAGCCCGTCTTTTTTATTTTCGCAATGACATCATTAACAGAAGCAACAGCAGGATCATATATAACAGAAGCTTTCTCAGTAGCGAGGTTCACATTAGCCTTTTGTACACCTGGAACTTTGGCAATGTTTTTCTCGATGCGTGTCGCACACGCAGCACATGTCATTCCAGTGATACTCAATGTAACGTTTTCTTCTGAAAGATCAGTTTGAGTCTTTGCTATTGATTTCTCACCCATTTTTCTTCCTCCTTTTTAGCTGGAAATGAGGATAAATACTATATTTTCAAGATTGGTTATAAACACATACAGGGTATACATGTTATTAAAAGAAAGGGTGTCCCATTAAGCACACCCTTCTTCATAATTAATTCACATCATAACCTTGATCATCAATAGTTTCCTTAATCTTATCCAGGGAAACTTCCGTTGGACTGTATTCAACATCGACTTTTCCGCTTTCAAGATAAACTTTAACATTTGAAACTCCAGGTAATTCTCCTACACTACCTTCAATCGCTTTAACACAATGTCCACACGACATACCAAGTACATTTAATGTTACCTTTTCCATTTCTAACAGCTCCTTTACTTTTTTATTAACTTATGAATAGTAACGAGTACTTCATCTAATACATCGAAATCTCCTTGCTCCAGGCGGTCCACTACGCATCCCTTTAAATGTCCTTCTAAAAGAACTTTTGCCACGCTGTTCAAAGCAGATTGGGTTGCTGATATTTGTGTAATGACATCATCACAATAAGTGTCTCTTTCGATTAAACCTTTTATGCCACGTATTTGACCTTCTATCCGGTTTAGTCGAATCAAAAGTGAGTTTTTCACTTTATCCGAGTGATGACTTTTCCTTTCGAGCTCGTAACAATTTACTTCATCAGCAATTAAAGTATTCGTTTTTATTTCAGGTTGCATTTAGCTTCCCCCCTTCTATAACCAATATACCATACCCCTGTACCCTATGTAAATATAATTAAATTAATTTTTAAAAAAATATGTAATTAATGTGAACGCAAAACAAGATAAGCATTGTACTTGATTTCCAGTTTGCTTTTTTGGTATTGCCTGCCTACTACCTGTGTATCTTTTTGCACATAAAAAGGGTTTATCATTTGAGTGTCATAAAGATATTTAGCAAGTTGAATACTCGATCCCGCGAACCCATTTCCCAAGCATGGTTGCCATCTAAAACCTTGGAATGTCTTCTAAAGACCTGCAGAACCGGGTTTATTGTTCTATTCGGGGACATAAAAAAAATTGAATGATTGGCACTATTACGGAGAATTTAGGAAAAGCCATCCTCTATTATTTATACTGGGATGGCTTTTAGCTTATCCTTCACTCTTTTGACAGTAAACTTCATACAATTCTATATAATTTTCACTATCAGGTTGCATTTCTATTTAAGAGATTACTTTTCTGCTGACTTCCTACCTGTACCTTCTTCAACAATTTCATCCCATGTTTTGCCACTATCACTACTTGTATATACATTTAGTAAATCGGTTGCAAATGCGAGCTCTTTTTTGTTTTCACGGTTTACGGCAATATAAGAGATATTTCCCTCAAAGTTTTGGGGCATATTTAAATTACTGAAACTACTATCACTGATATTAATTTGTAAGATTCGCTTGTCACCATTATTTGTTCCTGCAATTATTGTATCATCATCTGAAAATACAGCAGCACTCACACTTAAATCCGTTACTATCTGTTCAAACGAATCCCCATAGTTCTCAGAAAGATAGAGACCCTGATCTGTTCCAATTGCGAATGTTCCATTTTTGGAAGGATGTGCCGCCATTACTAAAGGAGAGCCGGAAATCCCTTGCAAATTCATTAAATTCCAGGTTTCTCCCTGATTATTTGAGTAGTAAAATCCTTGTTCTTTCATTTTGGAATTAGGTTCAGATGCAAAGACATAGATTTCTTCTGTTTCGTACCCTACGGACAATGCATGGAAATCTGCCTCCCCATGCAAATCAACTACATCAACCGTCTGTCCATTGTCCTTGCTTTTTACAATTCCTAAGGGATTTTGAAGGTTCGAACCAGGTGCTGGGTGTCCACTGCTGTAAAATCCATCCTTAACGGGTGAATACCCCATATAATCATTTTTTGGTCCTTCTGGTATTGACCATGATCCATTAGAGTATACCTTTAAACCATCATGGACTGCAGCAATTAACTTTTCTCCATCTTCTGAAAAGCTCAGACCATGCAAGTCAGAAAATGTCATTTTATTTCCTCCGTTATTAGGAAGAAGAATTATAATCACGAATAAACCCATTACTACTAGAAAGAGCCACCCTAAGCCAAACTTTTGCTCTTTGTTTTGTTTCTTCTTTTTAGTCATCGTTTCCTCCTGAAATTTATTATTCCTTTGCTTTTGTTACTAATATCCCATAAAGCTGTGCATTTTTTATGAAGCACCGATATTGACAAACGGTTCTGATTTAACAAGATGGAGATGGGCAAACTTTGAAGAATTGGGTTTCGATCTTCTGTCAAAAGTTCCGCAGGTGGATAGAGTTATAGACTCTATCACAATCTCAAAACTATCAATTTCCGTTTACTTCCTCAGCTTCCCAATAATATTCACTGAAAACTTCCGCAAATGCTTTAATAGAATGATCCAATTCAATGCTATTATTCTCTATTCCTCCAAACTCAAGCAGCATCGATTGGCTGGAAAGGTCCTGATTATATACTCCATTTCCATCATCTTTTGACTTTACAAAAACACCTCTGCTGATTCCTGGGAATTTCTCTTCTAGCATTTTATTCAATTCTTTGGCTAAGGCAAGATTACTTTCATAGTTTTTATTTTCCCTCCCTACTATAAAAAATAATCTTGCAAACGGTTTTCCGTTGATCATTGTAGTTGTAAGCTTTTTAGGTTGGGAATCCCTGTGAATATCAATAAGATAACCAATAGATGATTCTTGTGCCATTACCTCTTTTACTGACTCTCTTGAAAGCGTATATGAATCATTGTAATTCCAATTTTTCTTTTTTAATTCCTCTGTAACATTGGACGTGCTGTGGCTTGCTCCAATGCCTTTTTTCATTAATTCGTCTCTTAGCTTTTTCCCCACTGCTATTATGTTTTTACTTTCATTTAAACTTACAGCTTCATTTGCGGTCTTCTTTCCAGGCAATGAGGGCAAAAAAGCTTCCCAGCTGTGGGAATGATAAATATATGCCACATCCTTTCCGGTTTTAAGGATAGGCGAAATCCTTTTTTCTTTTGAAACATTTTTTTCGCCTAGCTCCTGTTCTGCCATTTCTTTCTCTTTCAAAAGCACTTCTAACGGAGGAGCAGATTCCATTGGCATTGTGGTAAGATCTGTCCCAATTCCTGCGATAGCAATTTCGGTATTAAAGTTGAAAAAACCTGGAATTTCTCGACCGAGAAATGTTCTAGTGTCTTCTGGCCAAATATTTGTAAAAGAGAGAAATACTGCTCGGGAGATAGAGGGTGTTTCTTGTTCATTAATAACTGAGCTAAGCGATCCTATTTCAGTTGCCATGAGACTTAGGATGATATTAGTATGTACGTTTTCGCTAGTAGCTGTAATAAAGGAAGAATTTATTTTTTCTTTAAAATCAAGAAAATTAATGAAAAATATAATACTAATAATTAAGAAAAAAAACGCGAAATAAATCTTGTGAACTCTTATTAAAAATATAGTATTTTGATGTCTTTTGTTCATTCGCTCACTCCGTTCTATAACTATCAACTTACACGATTTATATGACCGGAAATAGAATAATAGACTAGATTTCCATGTAGACTTTTAGGGTAAGGGCTTTGCCGGCATGTCGGAATTCAGACATCTTGAAGACAAAAAAACAGACACCAAGTGTCTGTTTTTTGGGTTACTATACCATTTGCCGGCATGCTTCTGCACATTTAAAGCAAGCCTCAGCACATTTTTGACAGTGTTCATGTGAATGCTTCTTGCATTCGTTTCCACAAGCCTCGCAAATATCAGCACATAACTGGCAGATCTGTTTTACAAAGGGACTGTTTGATTGCATAGATTTGGCAGCGAAAGCACAAATGTCTGCGCATTCCCGATCCATTCTTATACATTCTGCCATCATTTTTAAGTCTTCTTCATGGAAACACGCATCATAGCAAACATTACAAGCCTCCATACATTCAAGGCAAGCCTGAATACACTGTTCATAAGTTTGGTTATACATGTAATCTCCCTTTCTGTTTTTTTCCTTTCATTTGATAGGTTACCCATGCATTAAGTAAATAAACTGCATATAAAATGCATATTTTTCAAGATGCTCGCAATAACGCTCTGATTTATAAATAAAGTTTGATCAATCGCAAAGCACGTTATACCCAATTATCCCCAATAGAACTCTATTCTATTTTCCTTCTATTTTTGC
Source organism: Mesobacillus sp. (assembly GCF_047739415.1). GTDB lineage: Bacteria > Bacillota > Bacilli > Bacillales > Cytobacillaceae > Mesobacillus. Next base: position 10,297 of record NZ_JBIQOE010000203.1, read on the forward strand.
TTTGGTAGACGCTTCGAATAAAAACAGCCCATTGCAGCATGAAAATAACTGTTACGGTTACTAAAAAAGGCTTTTGTACCCAATTATAACTACCTAATCTAAAAAAGAAGAGAAAAAATGCAGTGTGCAATACTACTAGAATATA
>NZ_JBIQOE010000204.1:0-10220 GCF_047739415.1 Mesobacillus sp.
TACATAGGAAATTGCTTTTCTTATCGCTTATGACCCCTCCAAATCAATTAAGACTTTCTCGTTTGGTTACTGACTTGTGGAGGGCATCAATAGAGAAATGGGAAGAAGCAGACCAAATCATCCTGTTTGAGGAGGCAAAACTAGTTCTATGCCAGGCTGCCTGTACCTGGGCTGGCGTCCCGCTTGAAGAAGCTGAAGTTAAAGAACGGGCTGATGATTTTAGTGTTATGGTTGATGCTTTTGGTGCAGTTGGCCCCAGACACTGGAAAGGAAGGCGCGCTAGATCGAGGGCTGAAGATTGGATTGTTAATATAATAGAAGAAGTCCGTTCCGGCAAAATAGCCGCGGCGCAGGGTTCTGCACTTAATGAATTGGCGTTTCATAAGGATCTGAACGGTAAGTTACTGAATTCAAAGATGGCCGCTGTGGAATTAATCAATGTATTAAGGCCCATTGTTGCAATCGCTACTTTTATTGCTTTCTCAGCGCTCGCCCTTCATAAATTTCCCGCAACGAAGGAAAAATTAAAAGATGATAATGATGAACGTTATCTAGAAATGTTCGTGCAGGAAGTCCGCCGATTCTTCCCTTTCGGACCTTTCCTCGGTGCTAGAGTTAAAAAAGAGTTCATCTGGAATGATGCCCATTTTAAAGAAGCTCAGCTTGTATTACTTGATATGTACGGCACTAACCATGATGCACGGCTATGGAATGACCCAGAATCATTCATGCCTGAAAGGTTCAGGGACTGGCGCGGAAGCTTGTTCGATTTCATCCCTCAGGGTGGTGGAGATTCTGCAACAGGACACAGATGTCCTGGGGAGGGTATTACCGTAGAAGTAATGAAGGCAAGTCTATCTTACCTCGTTAACGATATTGACTATGAAATTCCGAATCAGGACCTGAGCTACAGCCTGGTCAGAATGCCTACGCTACCGGAGAGCGGTATTGTTTTTAGCAATGTTAAAAGAAAGTAACAGAAGCGCTTGATTTTTTAGCGCTTTTTAAATTTTTAATATAAATGGGAAGGATTGAATATGTAATTTTAATTGAGAACGGAGGTGATTTGATGGAAAAGTGCGAGCTTGTTGTTCTGCAAACAAGCGACATTCATGGAAATATTTTACCTATTAATTACGGAAATAATAAACAGACAAATTCGGGATTGGCCCAACTTGCAACTGTCTTCAAAAATATTTTAAAAATTAGCGACTGCACCATACTGATCGATAACGGCGATGTTATCCAGGGCACTCCCCTTACATATCATTTCGCGAAACATATGAACGAGTTAAGTAACCCTGTTGTCAGTGTGATGAATGATCTCGGTTATGATGGGGCGGTCATAGGCAATCATGAATTCAATTTTGGACAGGGTTTATTAAAGAACGCCATCACGGAATCAACATTCCCATGGCTATCTGCTAATATAGTGATCAAGAATACTAAAGAACCAGCTTTCGGTAAGCCTTATTTTATCAAAACCTTCCCTAATGGTTTGCGAATCGCAGTGCTTGGTGTGACAACACATTACATACCAAACTGGGAAAACCCTGATCATATAGCGGGGCTTGAATTCCTTGATGCTTTTGAAACGCTAAACACGTGGGTTGAGTATTTACAAGAAAACGAGCAGTATGATCTTCTTATCGTTTCCTATCATGGCGGTTTTGAGAGAGACCTTGAGACTGGAGATCCGACTGAACAGCTTACTGGCGAAAATCAGGCCTATCGGATATGTACGGAAATAGCCGGAATCGATATTCTTCTGACCGGTCACCAGCATCGTCAGCTTTCCACTCAACTAAACGGTGTCCTGGTTGCACAGCCAGGTCATATGGGACATGCTTTTTCGAAAGTATCGATCAAATTTGAAAAGTTGAATGGCAGCTGGACTATTGTTGAAAAGGCATCAGATGTTATAGCCATAAATGAAAACACGAAGCCAGATAGAAAGATTGTGGAGTTGGCCAGAGTATATGAAGACTCGACACAAAAGTGGCTGGATGAGCCACTGGGAGAAATCGTCGGGGATATGCGCGTCCATTCACCCCTGGAGGTTCGAAAAAAAGACCATCCGCTTATCGAGTTTATTAATAAGGTGCAGATGGATGCTGCCGGAGTGGATGTATCTGCAACAGCTCTTTTCCATAATGGTGTCCCAGGGTTCCCGAATAAAGTAACCATGAGGGACATCGTATCCAACTATGTTTACCCCAATACTTTAAAAGTGATCACCGTTTCTGGGCTGGATATTAAAGACGCGCTTGAAAAATCGGCAGAATACTTTATTTTGGATGGTGAAGGAGAAATCCAGGTTAATCCGTCCTTTGAGTCTCCTAAACCTCAGCATTATAACTATGATATGTGGGAAGGAATAGAATATCATCTTGATATTTCTAAGCCCCTCGGCAACAGGGTTACACTCCTGAAATATAAAGGAGAAACACTAAAACTTAGGGATCCATTCAATATAGTGGTCAATAATTATCGTGCCGGCGGCGGCGGGAACTTTAATATGTTCAAAAATAAGCCCGTAATAAAAGAAATCCAGACAGACATGACAGAGTTACTAGCTGATTATATCCAAAAACGCGGAAAAATCGAGGCCTCATGCAATGACAATTGGAGTGTGCAGCCTCTTAAATAGGCCGATAGCATCAAAACTTCTAATATTGTTTGCTATTGATTCCAGTATCTGTTATGATGAAGTAGAATTATTTTTGTTCGGTGTAAAGGATAGAAATTATTTCGTCTTAATGATCACTTTGGGCAAGGATAGTAACATAATGTGCTAACGCACTGGGAGGTAACAAGAAATGGAACAAGGTACAGTAAAATGGTTTAACGCAGAAAAAGGTTTTGGATTCATCGAGCGCGAAGGTGGAGACGACGTATTCGTACACTTCTCTGCTATCCAATCTGAAGGTTTCAAATCATTAGACGAAGGTCAAAAAGTATCTTTCGACGTTGAGCAAGGCGCTCGCGGACCACAAGCTGCTAACGTATCAAAACTATAATATTAGTTTTGCTTAAAGAAGAAGGTTCCTATGGGACCTTCTTTTTATTTTTTCCCTAAAATGAAAGGCACTTATGAATTGGTCATAAAATCAGATTTGCGTTTTAGGATGTTATTTTTCATGAAATGAAGTATGATCAGTTTATTTTATAGTTGTTTCATTCCCTCTTTTACATTAATTGGCTACATTCCATATACCCCCTGTATAGTGGAAATCACCAAAAACAAGTATACATAGTTTCCTATTCCACCGATGATCTTTTTGTAAATATTGAAATAGTGACTACAAGTATTTATGTCCTTTAGCTCCCGTCCCCCATTTATCCTTTGGATATTTAAGAAATAAGGGATTTTGTGTATAAGTTCTTTAATATTGACATTTTTCAAACATGATAGAGACATAATAAAAAATGGTCAATATACATAAAGGGAGTGATATTTTTGAGTCAGTTTGAACTAATTATTAGAATTGCCATTGCATTCATTGTTTTACTAGCGATGGCACGATGGGCAGGCCGAAAAGAGATCAGCCAAATGACGTTCTTCAACCTTGTATCAGCTATTGCATTTGGGTCCTTAGCAGCAACCTTGGTCCTCAACTCGAACGTGAGTATCATAAATGGCATCATTGCTCTTGTCGGCTGGTCAGCATTTACAGTATTGACTGATATAATCCACCTGAAATCAAAAAAAGCGAGAAAAATTTTAATGGGCGACCCTATCATCGTCATTAAAGAAGGAAATATTATGGAGGGTGCGTTAAGAGAGTCTCGCCTGGATACTGATGCATTAAAGGGCTTGTTGCGGAAAAAGAACGTTTTTTCATTGAGCGATGTAGATTATGCGATTTTCGAAACAGATGGAACGCTTTCAGTACTTAAAAAGGAAGATAAGCAAAACGTTACAAAGGGGGACTTTAATATTGCTGTATCACAGAATAGATTTGTTCCGGTGGCTACTGAGCTAGTATCAGATGGCCTTGTCAATGTTAACAACCTATCTAAAATGCATAAGGACCAGAGCTGGCTTGAAAGTCAGCTTCAATTGGCAGGAGCGGACTCGTTGGATGAAATATTTTACGCGGAAATCCAGCCAGACGGTACGCTTTACGTGGATAAAAGAGATGATATTTTGCATTAAAATAGAGGTCCCGCTAATATAGCGAAGGACCTCTTCGTAAATAAGATATGTTAGGCTAACCTGGTGTATTTAATATAAATTTGAAGGAATGAAGCCTGATGAATGCATCCCCTTTTGACTATTAAACTCCCTTATATGCCAAGCGATAGATTTCAGCCAGTTCTGATACTAATGGAAGTTTAGGATTTGCTGTTGTGCACTGGTCTTCGAATGCCCGGTCGGCAAGCTGCTCAACCTTTGCTTCAAATTCGGCTTTATCAACACCGTTTGCTTCGATGCTCATTGGTATATCCATTTCCCTCGCCAATTTAATGATTGCCTGGACAAGGCTTTCAACACCTTCCTCAGTTGTGCGGCACGGCAAGCCGAGTATGCGCGCAATTTCTGCATAGCGCTGGTCGGCGACGAAACTTTCATACTTAGGGAATGCCGTAAATTTCTTCGGTTTTGTCGCGTTATAACGGATGACATGCGGCATCAAAATGGTATTGGAGCGGCCGTGAGCGATATGGAATTCCGCACCAAGCTTATGCGCCAAACTATGGTTGATTCCAAGGAATGCATTGGCAAACGCCATGCCGGCAATCGTGGAAGCATTATGCACCTTTTCGCGAGCCACCTCATCCTGGCCATTTCGATATGCTCTTGGCAGATATTCAAATACGAGCTGGATGGCTTTGATGGCAAGACCATCTGTATAGTCATTGGCCATACAGCTGACATACGCTTCAATGGCATGCGTCAATACGTCCATTCCTGTATCAGCAGTAATATGTTTTGGCACCGTCATGACAAACTGCGGATCGACAATAGCAACATCTGGTGTCAACTCATAGTCTGCGAGCGGATATTTGATGTTCGCTTTTTTATCGGTAATGACCGAGAAGGATGTAACCTCTGATCCTGTACCGGATGTTGTCGGAATTGCTACGAATTGAGCTTTGCGGCCAAGCTGCGGATATTTGACAATCCGCTTGCGAATATCAAGGAACTTCTGCTTCAAGCCATGGAAATCTGCATCCGGATATTCGTAGAACAGCCACATACCTTTGGCTGCGTCCATCGCAGATCCGCCTCCGAGGGCAATGATGACATCCGGCTGGAAGCTCGCCATCATTTCTGCTCCTTTCATCACGGTCTCAATTGATGGATCTGGTTCTACATCAGAGAAGATTTCACAGTGTACGTAATCGGGACGCTTCCTTAAGTGATAAAGAACTCTATCAACATAACCCAGCTTCACCATACCAGGGTCAGTAACAATGAATGCCTTCGAGATTTTTGGCATTTTTGCAAGATACTGCGTTGAATTCTTTTCGAAGTAAATTTTTGATGGCACCTTAAACCACTGCATATTCACATTCCTTCTCGCAACTTTTTTTACATTGATCAAGTTAATCGCACCTACGTTGGTTGAAACGGAGTTCCCGCCGTAAGTACCGCAACCGAGAGTCAAGGATGGCAGGTAGGCATTGTAGATATCACCAATTGCGCCCTGAGAAGATGGTGCGTTTACGATGACACGTCCTGCTTTCATTCTCAATCCGTACGCTTTAATCACTTCATCAGTTGATGAATGGATGACAGCAGAGTGGCCGAGCCCGCCGAATTCAAGCATCTCTTCTGCCCGCTTAAATCCTTCTTCGGTTCCATTCACTTTATAGCAAGCCAACACAGGGCTTAGCTTTTCACGGGAAAGCGGATATTGAGCACCCACGCCTTTTAGCTCAGCAACAAGGATTTTCGTCTCTTCAGGCACAGTCACACCTGCCATTTCAGCAATTTTATGAGCTGGCATCCCCACTATATCTGCATTAACTGCGCATGATTGTTCATTGATAACAAGCTTCTCGACCTTAGACCTTTCTTCTTCATTTAAGAAGTAGCAGCTATTCGCGATCATTTCTGTTTTTACTTCATGGTAAATTTCCTTATCGATGATGACTGCCTGTTCAGAAGCGCAGATCATACCGTTATCGAATGTTTTGGATAAAATCAGGTCATTGACTGCCCTTTTTACATTCGCTGTGCGTTCAATATAGCAAGGCACATTACCAGGTCCAACACCTAGTGCCGGCTTTCCTGAACTGTAGGCGGATTTCACCATACCGGCACCGCCAGTAGCTAAAATCATCGATATTTTCGAGTGGTTCATTAAAGCTTGTGTTGCTTCAAGAGATGGTTTTTCAATCCACTGAATACAATCTTCTGGTGCTCCTGCTCTAACAGCTGCGTCGCGGAGAATTCTCGCCGCCTCACTGCTGCATTTTTGCGCAGAAGGATGGAAAGCGAATATGATTGGGTTTCTAGTCTTGATGGAAATCAACGCTTTGAACATGGTTGTCGAGGTTGGATTCGTCACCGGTGTTACGCCGGCGATCACACCAACGGGCTCAGCAATCGTGATCATGCCTTCGTGTTCATTTTCGTCGATGATGCCAGCGGTTTTGTCATATTTGATATTGTGGTATACATACTCCGTCGCAAACATATTCTTGATGATCTTATCTTCATAAACACCGCGTTTCGTTTCTTCAACCGCCATCTTTGCGAGTGGCATATGTTGATCAAGTCCTGCCAGGGCCATTTCTTTTACGATTTTATTTACCGCTTCTTGATCCAGCTCACGCATTTGTGCTAATGCTTTTAACCCTTTATCTAATAGACTATCAACCATTTTTGTAACGGATGATTGCTCTTTTACCACTTTTTCCACTGTCCCCATCTTAAGGACCTCCTTATTGTTTTAGTGTTGACTGCTGCATTTATGTAGTTCATATGTTGTTAATTTTAATTTGTGAATGTTTTCACATGATTGTTCAAAAAAATACATTACTCGCAAACTGGATTTCTAGGTATTTTTTCAAAGCTGATGTCTGTTACAAACTTCGTACTTCTTTTAACTATGACGACAAAGTTTACTGTCCAGATGTATGCTGGAATTTCTTTATCATCTTTATACATCATTGCCTCAAATTCATCACCAATAACTTCCTCGAGCATTTCCTGAGTATATGTCTCAGTATCGGTTGAGAAGGGTTTAAATTCGCAATACATCATTTTGATCACTCCTTTTTCTTTTCTAATTAAAGATTATCACATAAAAAGAATAATAGTTTGTGAAATGTTGAACAATGTATGAACTATTATTTATTATCTTTTAAAAGAGTGAAGAACAAAGGTATGAAATCGCTTACAATATAACATTATTTTAATATAGTTATATAAGAAGAAAGAGACTCTAGGAAAGAGTCTCTAAAAATCAAAGTAAACCCCTGTTAATTCCTCTGATACGGTCCATAACCTTGTCATTGTTTCTTCATTAAAAACTCCTGGTGCGGGGATTTCAATCGCAGGATATCCTTTTCTATTTCCCCTTCCGTCCGGACCTATGTACTCTCCGCCGGTCAGGCTGTCATCCGCTGCAGCATAGAGGGTTGGAAGAGCCCCCATCTCTGCGGGCTGGGAAAAGAATTTCATCAATCCTTTCAAATATTTAGGAGTTTCCCCTTTCCCTAAGTTGAATAAATTCGTATTGGAAATTCCCGGGTGGCAAGCGATGCTGATTGTTTCGATTCCATGCTTTTTAAAGCGATTATCAAGTTCTTTTGCAAATAACAGGTTGGCAATCTTACTCTGCCCGTAAAACTTCATTGCTTTGTATCCTTTTGAGCCGTCCAGATTATCAAAATCAATCGAAGCACCTCGGTGAGCGATACTGCTTAAAGTAACGACCCGCGAACCTGGTGTTTTTTTCAGAAGAGGGAGCAAAAGGCCTGTCAATGCAAAATGGCCTAGGTGATTGCTTCCGAATTGAAGCTCGAATCCATCCTTTGTCTTGCCATATGGAGGAATCATCACTCCGGCGTTATTGATCAATATGTCCAGAGTATTGTATTTTTCATGAAAAGCTGATGTGAAATTACGGATACTTGCGAGATCTGCCAAATCAAGCTTCATTAATTCAACTGATGCTTCCCTATTTCCTTGAACGATGGACTCTAACGCATTCTTGCCTTTTTCCATATTTCTAACAGCAAGAATGACGTGTGCTCCCTTTTCTGCAAGTTTCTTTGCAGCCTCAAATCCGATGCCGCTATTTGCTCCTGTAATAATGACTGTCTTTCCAGATAAGTTATCCTTCAACATGTTGATGCTCCTCAGATTGTTTTAGTTTACAAAATTACAAATGTTCTCAATGACTTCCTTTTCCCAATGATAAGAATTAAAGGTATGATCTGCCCCAGTCACAATGTGGAGCGTCGCGTGCTCCTGGTAGCATTTCTCCTGATATTTCTTGGAATCCTCAATCGGAACAGCTTGATCATTTGACCCATGGATCAGCAGAACTTCGCGTTTGAATTTTTTCGCCCTTTCCCACACATCAATGGTACTTAATTCTTCAATAAATCCTTTTCCTATTAAATTCCCGCCAATGTCGAAGGCGCTCTCTTCCTTTATATATGTAGAATTTTTCACCATAACCTTCGCTTCAGCTGCCATACTGCCAGCTGGTGCCAGTAAAATAAGTTTCTCGATTTTCTGTGGATGATCTCCAGCAAGGAGACTGGCAACGAATCCTCCCATGCTAAAACCGAGGACAATCACTTTTTCGTTATCAATATTGGGATGTGAACGGACATAATCAAGAATTGTTTCTGCCTCTGCTAATTCATTCAAAACAGTCATATCTTCAAAATCCCCATCACTTTCACCGCTTCCTAAAAAATCGAATCGGAAACTAGCAATTCCAAGAGCTTCGAGCCTCCTTGAAATTTTCAAAAAGAAACGATGTGGCTCTAGCTTGCTGCCGGTAAAGCCATGCAGAAGAATGACTGCAGGAGCTTCCTTCTCGTCTGCCAAGGGGATATGTGCCATCCCTCTCATCACCTGGTTGTTATGTAAAAGCGAAACTGCTTCCTGCATTTGTACAACTCCTTTCGATACCTTCAATATTTTCAATGGTAACACAATTGGTCTTATTAACCATTGAAATTATATTGAATTTAATTCATACTAAACTCATAGGAATTATTGGAGGGATATTTAAATGAATCTTTTTGTTGAAAAATGCCCACGTTGTAGAGCAGCGCTGGAATTAAAAGACAATCCTTCATGTAAGGCGATCGTAATTAAAGCTTGCCCAGCCGGCCACTATGAAAAAGAATTTCACCCAGCATTGGAAACATATATAGAAAAAATTAAAGTATCATAACTTTACGAAGCAGGGCCTCCATTTGAGGGCCCTGCTTTTTTGTCAATAGATTATATTTTTAATTCACTATGATGACATTATTGTTTTCATAATTTGTTCACTTTTATCTTCAAAACCGTAACAATTTCCATGTTAGAATGATTACAAATAACGAAGTGTGATTTTTATCACACCTTTTGCCGCAAACCGTTCAATTTTGGTTCATTTTCGAATACTTTGTGAACAAATGAACATAAGTTTGAGATAAAATGAACAAATGTTGATTTTTGAAAGGAGCTTCAGTGATGAAGAAATCTAAACTTTTTTTGGTCTCCCTCACCTCGATCATGGCTGTGCTGTTGCTTAGCGGCTGTGAAAACAATATGGTGGTATTCAATCCAGAGGGACCAATCGCAAGGCAAATTCTTGAGTTAATCAACTTTTCGATTGCTCTGATGTTACTTGTAACAGTCGTTGTATTCGGGCTATTTGGATTCATCGTCTGGAAGTACCGTGAACGCAAAGACAATTTGGATTACGAACCACCTGAAGAACACGGCAGCACTGTACTTGAAATTATTTGGACAGTGATTCCGATTTTGATTATCGTTGCTTTAACGATCCCTACGGTTAAAACGATTTACGCTATAGATGAAGTCCCAAAGGTTATGAGAATAAAGAACCTCTTGTTATTAACGTGACATCTGCTGACTGGAAATGGATTTTCAGCTATCCAGAACAAGGAATTGAAACAGTCAACTATGTGAATATACCTGAAGACCGTCCGATTGATTTCAGGCTGACTTCAGCAGGTACGATGCAAAGCTTCTGGATTCCTGCCTTGGCGGGCCAAAAGTACACGATGGC
>NZ_JBIQOE010000205.1:0-18817 GCF_047739415.1 Mesobacillus sp.
GGCCAAAAGCTGTCAAGAAAACGAAGGAATCATGACAGGTTTGTGGTCACCAGGCCAAAAGCTGTCAAGAAAACGAAGGAATCATGACAGGTTTGAGGTCATGAGACCAAAAGTTGTCAAGAAAACAGAGGAATCATGACAGGTTTGAGGTCATCAGTCCAAAAGCTGTCAAGAAAACGAAGGAATCATGACAGGTTTGTGGTCACCAGGCCAAAAGCTGTCAAGAAAACGAAGGAATCATGACAGGTTTGAGGTCACCGGGCCAAAAGCTGTCAAGAAAATGAAGGAATCATGACAGGTTTGAGGTCACCGGGCCAAAAGCTGTCCAGAAAACGAAGGAATCATGACAGGTTTGAGGTCATGAGACCAAAAGCTGTCAAGAAAACGAAGGAATCATGACAGGTTTGAGTTCACCAGGCCAAAAGCTGTCAAGAAAACGAAGGAATCATGACAGGTTTGGGATCAAGAGGCTAAAAGCTGTCAAGAAAACGAAGGAATCATGACAGGTTTGAGGTCGCCGGGCCAAAAGCTGTCAAGAAAACGAAGGAATTAAGACAGGTTTGGCGGCGAACAAGGCATAGTTGTCAAAATCCAGCAGGAATACATCCAGGTTTTACACAACCAGAATCAAAGTTGTCAAAATAGATGACCATCACAAGTTTGTTTCGTAATCGCATATGTTTTTTTCACGAAAACTAGGTAATAGTATGAAAAAGGCAGGTGATCAGGATGAATGCTTTAAGAGTGAATGGAAAAATAGATAAGGGCAAGCTCGCCAAGGAATTGCTGATTCCGGTTGTCGGCGGAATGGTGACTGGGATGATTGCGACGAGGCAGGCGAAGGAGAAGTACAGCAAGCTGGAAAAGCCAGATTATGCGCCGCCTTCTTGGGTGTTTCCGGTCATGTGGACAGGTTTGTATGCGGCGATGGGACTGGCGAATTACCGGGTTTCGATGAAAAAGAAACCGACCGCCACAGCAGAGGGGCTTTATGATATCCAGCTTGGATTGAACTTTCTCTGGTCGTTCTTATTTTTCAAATGGAATCTTCGGGGAACTGCGTTTGCAGAGATCGGACTGCTGCTGGGCATGATTACGTTGACAACTTATCAATACTATCAAAAAGATAAAATTGCCGGCCGGCTGATGTTGCCGTATATTGCCTGGGTTGCTTATGCGCTTCAGCTTAACTACAGCATGTGGGAATTGAATAAAGATAAATTGTAAAACTTTTACTGAATTAGCAACTTTTCCAATCTATCCTCCGTCTAAACTAATAGACTACCAATCCTTCTAAAAATTGGTTGAATAAAAGTTTGCTAGAGCGGGAATACTATAATCAACAACATATTAAAAACGGAGGTAGATTAAGATGAAACAAATCAAGGAATTCATGAATGAAGAGGGTTTTGAATTAAAAGGTTATATTTCACAGTTATTTGAGCAAGTTTCCGATAAAAATGACAAGGAAAAACGCTGATCGCGGGTTAAGCTGATCAGCGTTTTTTCATTTGCTCCAAAACCTCATCAATTTTTGCGTGATCCTCAGGTGATTCATCGATATGCTTCCACAAGAGTTTGCCTTCCGCCGAATAGAGCCAGGTTCCTCCCTGGATGTAGACGTCCTGTGTCTTCATCGATTTCATGACGAATTCCTTCTGTTTGTCGTTTTTAGGAATGAAGTCTTTGACCTGGCCAGTGACAAAACCGAAACCGGCTTTCGCCAGCAGCTTCCACTTAGGCATCGTTTTATGGCCCATGCCTCGATACGCTTGCCGCGAAGGGTCTCCTAAAATCGGAAAAGGAAATGGCCCGAACTGGTCAACGAATTGCTTGATAAAAGACCCTTTTGAAGGGGCGACAGCAATGACCTGGTATCCTGTTGCTTCAACTTCAGTTATTCGCTCGCGCAACTGCGCAAGATATGCTCGGCAGACTGGTCAGCCAAGGTGGCGGACAAATACGACCATCGACGGCTTCCCTTGAATGGCTGTTCCCAAGGTTAGTGATTTTTCAGGATCGGTTGTTTCCAATACATACTCCATCTTAAAACCTCCTTTTCCTCACTATATATTAACTTCTTCCTCCAATGAAAGAATTAACATTCCTTAACAAACCTTTTCAATTAATTTACAACTCCTTAAAACCACATTAATAACTGTCTAGTAATCTTGTTCTTGTAGCAACGGACATAATATTAGGGGGAATTAAGGAATGAAGAGTTTTAAGAAGTTAGCGATGTTTACTATGCTTGCCTCGGTAATGGCTTTTGGAACGGCTTGCTCTGATGGAGAAAGTAACGCAGAAGCGACGAATGGTTCTAATGAAACTGAAACTCAACTTGAAGGCAGCGTCGTGATCGATGGCTCTGGCACTGTCTACCCGTTCATGGCAAAAATGGCAGAGAACTATATGTCCACCCAAGAAGATGTATCTGTAGAGGTTAGCCGCTCCGGAACTTCAGCTGGATTCAAGAAATTCCTGGTTGAAGAAGGTACAGACTACAATGATGCATCACGCCAGATCAAAGATGAAGAAAAAGCAAAAGCTGAAGAGCTTGGAATCGATGTAAAAGAAATGAAAGTCGCACTGGATGGCCTGACGATTGTCATCAATAAGGACAATGACTGGGCAAAGGAACTGACAAAAGAAGAAGTCATTGATATTTTCCTTGCTGAAGGCGGAAAGAAGAAATGGTCTGATGTACGCCCTGACTTCCCGGCTGAAGCAATTAACACATATGGTCCGAACGAAAATCATGGAACTTACGAGTTCATGTTTGAAAACATTCTTGATGAAAAAGATCTTGTAGAAGGCATTAACCTGCAGCAGGACTACTCTACATTGGTTGACCTGGTTTCAAAAGACAAAAATGCAATCGGCTTTTTTGGATATGGCTACTATGCGAACAACAAAGACAAATTGGCTGCAGTGGGTGTGGATTTCGGTAATGGACCAGTTGAACCTTCGCTGGAAACAATCAAGGAAGATGGCGAATACGGCCCGTTCACACGCCCGGTGTTCACATATCTGAACGTAAACAATGCCAAAGAAAAGGCACAAGTACTTGACTATGCAATCTACACAATGCAAAACGCACAGGATATTGCTGCAGAAACAGGATTCGCACCACTGACAGACGAAGATATCCAGGCGACATTAGCAGAACTAGAGGAATTGAAATAAACCAAAAAGAAGTATGAGGCATGTTCTCATACTTCCTTTTTGTTTCAGAAAGAAAAAAAGTAAAAGCTTCAATTCTTATTTTTGCGCTAATTTTTTAAGAAAATTTACTGCAAGAAAGATGGCTGCAAGCGAGAAAAAGCTGTGCAGGGAGGTCCGATTCTTTTTGGAGCGGATCAATTTCATATTTCTCTCAAGCCGATTTTCAACGACCGTAGATGGAATGGTAAACAAAAATAACTTGAATAAATTTGAATCATACCTCCTTAAGGTAGGTTTAATCTTTAGAAGATAGTAGCGATTAAGAAATAATTAATAGGGGAGTGGGTATACTACGGAAGAGGTTTCCTTTATTTGTAAATAACTTTGGTGAGGCAGACTATGACGAATGCAATTTATGCGATATTTTGGTTGGGAATCTTAATAATATTGGGGGATTGGAGGAACTGGAGAAGGTACTATCCGACAATCCTTTTCTTTATGCTTGGTGATTTTATTTACCTTTATTTATTGTCCGATCATTACCCAATGTGGAGGTATGTACCCTCGCCTGGTGACAAGGAAGTAGGAATAACCAATGCACATATTTCGTTTTCCATCATGGTATTAAAATATCCTGCGACATGTCTTGCCTATTTGTCTCATTTTCCACAACAAGGCGCCATCATTAAGTTTATTTATTATTTAGGGTGGATGCTAATTTACATCATAAATGAGATGATCGACTTGCATTTCCACCTAATAAAATATTACAATGGCTGGAATTTCGGGTGGTCCATCCTATTTAATGCGGTAATGTTCCTCATATTGAAAATCCATTTTCATAGGCCGGTATTCGCCTGGATCCTCTCGGCCGTTTTTATTGTTTTCTTATGGAATACCTTTGAAGTACCCTCGAGTGTTTTTCGATAGAAGATTTTCTTCATAACTTATAAAAAATAGGCCTGGTATCAGGCCATTTTTATGGTATGGATGCTTAAATGAAAATAAATTATTTGTTTGAGCTGTACCTTTTTTTAATCCAAAGAAAAAAGTCAGTAACTACTTTCGCGAAAATAAATACAGATACATAGCTTAGAAATAGGTGAAAATAGTTAATCGACCCATACATTTTAAATAATCCCAATCCGACAAGCATAGGCTTGAAAACAAATGACAGGATTACCGATGTAACAGTTGCATACAAATAATATTTTTTATTACTGTTCAACGTAGATTGGTAAACAAACATGAAAATTATTGGTATTAGGCTGGAGTCTAGGGAAATACCGGGTAAAACCGGGATGACAGGAAAAGGATAATTCCAGTAACCCATATTTCTCCCATACAAATCATGATATCCAAAGGACATATGGATACTGTAGCCGTAAAAGAGAATCTGGAATAACTTATTTTTATTGATTTTAAAAAGCAGAAAGACGAGCGGGACCACAAGGAATAAGACCATCAGCCAATATTCAAAAGAGGTATATAGAGAAAACTCCCACCAATACTCATTTAAAGCTTTTTGCCCTTCCTTACCCATCTCGACAATCTGATCAAAACGCGATATACGAACATCTTCCAAATTAATCATTCCTTTTAGAAGCCGGTTTTGCATACATATTTATAGAATGTCATGGTCAATAATCTCGTATGCATCGTATAAGGCTCGTTTGAAAATGTTTTACAAAAGTGAGTAGAAGCGTTTTGAAGCGGGAATAAGAGGAAGACATTTATAACTAGATCAGGAGGTGTTGTTATGTCGTTTAAATATGAAGAAGAAGACGGACGTTTTGTCGCGAAGGATTCAGATGGGCTCGAGGTAGGCGAAGTAACCTATACTCGGGATGGAGATAAGTTTCTTGTCATTAACCATACCGGTGTCGATCCGGCGAACCGTGGCCAGGGCGTGGCGGAGGAATTGGTACGCCAGGTTGTTGAGAAGGCAAAAAATGAAGGCCTGAAGGTGGAGCCGGTTTGTTCCTTTGCGCAAAAGGAATTCGAGAGGAAAGATGAATATAAAGAAGTTCTAAAGTAATAGCTGGAGAAAGCCTTTGAGACAGCTCAAAGGCTTTTGTCCAGGTTGACATGAAAAATCCCACATGATAAAATTATCTCGAATTCAAGATATTATGTTTTTTTCGAAGTCATTAAGGTTAAAGTAAGAATAGATGTTTTTTTGTAATAATATCTCGGTTTCGAGATAAAGGGGGAGACAACTTGAACGAATTAAAAGGAATACACCATGTTACGGCCATTACAAGCAGCGCAGAAAAGAACTATGAGTTTTTCACATATGTTTTGGGGATGCGTCTTGTAAAAAAGACCGTCAACCAGGATGATATCCGAACGTATCACTTATTTTTCGCGGATGATAAAGGGTCGGCAGGCACGGATATGACATTCTTTGACTTTCCTGGTATTCCCAAAGGTTCTCATGGAACGGACGAGATTTACAAAACCGGATTCCGGGTGCCGACTGATGCTGCGCTGGAATACTGGGTGAAGCGTTTGGATAAATACGACGTCAAGCATACAGGCATCAAGGAATTGTTCGGTAAAAAGACGATTTCATTCGTCGATTTTGATGATCAGCAATATATGCTGGTATCAGACGAGTTCAATGAGGGTGTAGCATCAGGGACTCCATGGCAAAACGGTCCGGTTCCGTTGGAGTACGCAATCACAGGCCTTGGGCCGATCCATATTCGGATCTCACGCTTTGATTATTTTAAAGAGGTATTGGAAAAAGTCATGCATATGCGTGAAGTTGGGCAGGAAGGTTCCTTGCATCTTTTTGAAATGGGAGAAGGCGGGAACGGCGCGCAGGTCATAGTAGAGGACAATAAAGTGCTGCCGGCAGGACGCCAGGGATTCGGAACTGTGCACCATACAGCATTCCGTGTTGCCGACACTTCGGTTCTTTATGAGTGGATCGATCATATGAAGGCTTCAGGATTCGGCACATCTGGTTATGTAGACCGATTCTTCTTTGAATCCTTATATGCACGTGTGGCGCCAGGGATTTTGTTCGAATGGGCAACAGACGGACCAGGTTTCATGGGTGACGAACCATACGAAACACTTGGTGAAAAATTGTCCCTGCCGCCGTTCCTCGAATCGAAGCGTGAACAAATCGAGGACTTTGTGCGGCCGATTGATACAGTGCGAAGCACGCGTGATATTGAAAAAGAGTATCTGTAAGCGAGTTTGTCATAGGAGATTAGTGGAAATACCTTAATGTAGCATTAAAAAAGGGAGGCTATCAATATGGTCAAATTAGCAGTGATTTTTTACAGCATGGGCGGAACGAATGTACAGCTTTCGAAATGGGCTGCAGAAGGCGCAAAAGAAGCTGGAGCAGAAGTGAAGGTTTTCAAAGTGAAGGAATTAGCGCCTGAATCAGCGATTGAAGGCAATGAAGCGTGGAAAGCAACTGTTGAAAACACAAAAGATATCCCTGAAGTGACTCCAGACGATCTTGAATGGGCAGACGCAATCATTTTCAGCGTTCCTACACGATTCGGAAACATGCCATCACAAATGAAGCAATTCCTTGATACAACAGGCGGCCTTTGGGCGCAGGGCAAGCTCGTGAATAAAGTCGTGAGCGCCATGTCCTCCGCACAAAACCCGCATGGCGGGCAGGAAGCTACAATCTTGTCACTTTATACTACGATGTACCATTGGGGTGCAATCGTTGCTGCGCCTGGCTACAGTGACCCAGTGACATTCGGTGCAGGCGGCAACCCATACGGAACAAGCGTAACCGTCGACCAAGACGGCAACATGATTGAAGACGTTGAAGCTGCGGTAAAATACCAGGCGAAGCGCACAGTGACAGTTGCAGGATGGGTTAAAAACGGTAATCAATAAGGTATGATTAAAGAGCCTAATTCCCTCAGGGAGTTAGGCTCTTTTGCTGTCTGGAATAGGTAGTAGTAGGTATGGTGCGAAATGTTTAATGGACATTTTGAATGAGGAGGAGTGTTGAAATGTCTAATAGGATTTGTTTAATGGACATTTTGAATAAGAGAACCCGGAGAAGTGTCCGATAGAAGAGGTCTATCGGACAAACGGAAGACGGAATCTCGGGGAAATGTCCTAAAACTTTGTCTCTGATTTTGATAAAAGCTTGATACCGGCCAAAACAAAATGCCCAATCCATACAAGGATTGGGCATATGCATATAATATTATTCTTTTAGAAAACCTGGCTGTTCATAGCTAGGGTTAGGATATTTATAAAATCCTTCACCGGTTGCTACACCGAGTTTTCCTTTGTCAATGTACTCAGTTTTCAATAGATTCGCGAGCTCTTTAAATTGTGGAACTCCAGCTTCGCCCTTGGCATTGGCGATATTATATGCTGTGGTGATTCCGACGATGTCTAAAATCGCGAACGGTCCTTTTGGAGCGCCGGTTGCGATCATCCATGTCTTGTCAATGGTTTCAGGGTCGGCAACTTCCTTCATGAGCAGCATTTGGCCTGCCTCTAAAAACGGCACCAATAACGAGTTCAGGATATAGCCAGGCTGCTCTTTGTACAATGGCAGCGCGACCATGCCGATGGCTTTTGCGAATTCCAACAGATCATCAAACACTTTCTTGTCTGTGCCAGGATGCATCATGACTTCGGCGGTGTTATTTTTCCAGATTTCATTCGCAAAGTGAAGGGCGAGGAATTTTTCAGGACGGCCTGTTGCTTCTGCAAACTGGCTTGGCAGCAACGTAGAAGTGTTCGTTGCGAATACTGTCTTCTCGGGTGCGACCTGTCCTAGTTTCTGGTAAAAATCTATCTTGATGTCGACGACCTCTGGTACAGCCTCAATGACGAGGTCAGCATCAGTTACCGCCTGTGAGAGATCACTGTAAAAAGAAAGGCGGTTGTAAGCTGCATCAAGCTCCTGCTGGGATGCTCCAAGATCCTCCTGGTAACGCGGCTTAAGCTTCGAGATACGTTCCTTGGCGCGTTCGATCGCTTCATCGTTGATATCGTAAACTGAAACATTGAAACCACTATATGCGGTTTGAAAAGCAATCTGGCTTCCCAAAACGCCGCTTCCGGCGACAGTAATGTTTTTATAATTCATGGCAATTCTCCTTTCTACAATGTTTATTTACCCTCATTTATTATTCTTAAAAAGTATTTTTCTTAGCCTGGAAACAAAACAAATGGCAGCTTTACCAAACATTCGGGAGGGTATATTAAGTAACAGGAAGAATACATTAATGGATATAAAAAGCACACGAAGAAATAGTGAAAGTAAAGGAGGCCATCCAAATGACGAACAAGCAACCCGGCTGGAATATCGAAAATAGTTATTCGAGCCTTCCTAAAATATTTTATAGCCTGCAGAAACCGACTCCTGTGGAAGCACCAGAAGTGGTGATTTTCAACGAGTCGCTGGCGGAAGAACTCGGTTTGAATCCTGAAGCGCTGCAAGATGGCGAAGAGGCTTTGATCTTTGGCGGAAACGAGGTACCTGAAGGTGGAACTCCGCTTGCCCAGGCATATGCAGGACATCAATTCGGACATTTTACTATGCTCGGAGATGGCAGGGCGGTTCTGCTTGGCGAGCAGGTCACCCCTGATGGCGAGCGATTTGACATCCAGCTGAAAGGCTCAGGGCGTACACCGTATTCCCGTGGCGGAGACGGCCGTGCAGGGCTGGGACCAATGCTCAGGGAGTTTATCATCAGTGAAGCGATGGTAGGATTGGGAATCCCGACTACCAGGAGCCTGGCTGTTGCAACAACTGGGGAGCAGATCATCCGCGAGACGATGCAGACTGGAGCAATCCTAACCCGTGTGGCAGCAAGCCACCTAAGAGTGGGAACATTCCAATTTGCTGCGAACTGGGGTAAAAAGGAGGATTTGCGGGCATTGGCTGATTATGCGATAGAGCGCCATTATCCAGAAATCGATGGGCAGGAAAACCGCTATCTTTCCTTTTTGAAAAAAGTGATCAAGCGTCAGGCAGCATTGATTGCGAAATGGCAGCATGTTGGTTTTATCCACGGTGTCATGAACACTGACAACATGACGATCAGCGGCGAGTCAATCGATTATGGTCCATGTGCTTTCATGGACACGTACGACCCGGCGACTGTCTTCAGTTCAATTGACCGGGATGGCCGCTACGCCTATGGAAATCAGCCGTATATCGGTGGCTGGAATCTTTCGCGTTTCGCTGAAGCCTTATTGCCTTTGCTGCATGAAGATGAAGACGAAGCGGTAAAGCTGGCAGAGGAAGCCCTCTCTGGGTTCCCGGAAATATTTGAAGCAGAATTCATTTCCGGAATGAGGTTGAAACTGGGTATCTTTAATGAGGAAAAAGAAGACAAAAGCCTTATCTCCGACCTTCTAAACTTAATGAATGAGCATAAGGCTGACTTTACAAATACGTTTAAAGCATTGACCTTTGACCAGTTAGAAGATTCGGAGTTGTTCCAGGCTGAAGAGTTCACGAAGTGGCATGGAAAATGGCAGGAACGACTAGAACGCCAGGAGCAATCGAAGGAAGACACACAGGAGTTGATGCGCGACAACAATCCGGGCGTAATTCCTCGCAACCATAGGGTGGAGGAAGCACTGGAGGCTGCTGTGAATGGAGACTTGAGCGTCATGGTGAAATTGCTCGAAGTTCTTGCCAACCCATACGAGCATTCTCCTGAACAGGCCGAATACTGCAAGCCAGCTCCGCCAACTGCAAGACCTTATCGGACATTTTGCGGGACGTGATATGTAAGCGTAAAAACGTGATGAAGTAACCGTCATTAAGGTCATGACGGACAAAACCTCGAGGGAATCAAGAAAAAGTGTCCGTCATCAAAGCTATGACGGACAAAACCTCGAGGGAATCGTGAAAAAGTGTCCATCATCAAGGTCATGACGGACAAAACCTCGAGGGAATCAAGAAAAAGTGTCTGTCATCAAGGTCATGACGGACAAAAACTCGAGGGAATCAAGAAAAAGTGTCCGTCATCAAGGCTATGACGGACAAAAACTCGTGGAAATCATGAAAAAGTGTCCGTCATTATGGTCGTGACGGACAAAACCTCGAGGGAATCGTGAAAAAGTGTGCGTCATCAAGGCTATGACGGACAAAACCTCGAGGGAATCGTGAAAAAGTGTCCGTCATTAAGGTCATGACGGACAAAACCTCGTGAGAATCATAAAAAAGTGTCCATCATCATCAGATGTATCAGTAACACCCATCCCAGAACAACTAGATTTTTCACCATCAAAAAAGGCAGTCCCTGAGCTATTCGCTCCAAGGGCTGCCTTTTCTCTTATTTACCTTGCACTGCAACTGTTTCCTTATCTTTTTCAAAGAAAAGAATCAATGCTGGCAGCAGCATGCCGCGCACCAGGAATGTGTCAATCAGGATTCCGACTGCGACGATGAAGCCGAAGACGAATAGGTCGGCGATTGGCATTGTTGTCAGTGCTGCAAAGGTTGCAGCCAGGATGACACCTGCTGAGGAAATGACCCCACCTGTGTTGCGGATCGAAATTTCAAGGGCATCCTTGACTTTGTGTGCTTTACGCTCTTCAATGAATCGGGAGGCCAGGATGATGTTATAATCGATTCCCAATGCCACCAGGAAGATGAAGGCGTAGACTGGAACGCGCGAGCTTAACGCTTCGAAGCCGAATAAGACGTCGACGAGGAAGATTCCAAGTCCCAGCGCAGATAAGTAGGATAATAGGATGGTTCCCATCATGTAGATGGACATCTTGATCGAACGAGTGAGAGCGTATAAAAGAACTAGAATCAACACTGTTTCCAGGATGACGATTTTCACAATGTCACGATTGTTAATTTCACGTTCATCAACAATCTTTGCAGTGACTCCGCTATAATATGCCTCTCCATCAATTGAAAGATCCTCTAATAATTCTGGAGTTTCCTCTCTTAAATCCTCGAAAAAATCAATTGCTTCTGTCGAGTATGGATTCATTGATAAAGCAACGTTTAACTTCATGGCTTTTGCATCCTCGGTTTGTGCGGACATCCGAACGGAAGCAATCTCATCATAGCTTTGCCATTTTTCAATAATGGCACTTGTATCTTCCTGAGTAAAAGCTTCGTCGCTTTCAATCACTAGTGTTGTCGGTGCCAGTTCCCCTTTGTCAAACCTTGCCTCGACGATTTCATAACCGACACGGGAAGGCAGGTCTTCGGGGAATTTTTTTACCGTATCAAATTCAAAGTCCAGATTGAAGACATTGAATGCTGTGATGACCAGGAATAAAGCAACAATTCCACCTGAGATTCCAGGCTTGTTAACGACGAACCTGGCAATCGGTCCCCAGATTCCATGCTTTATTTCGGTTTCCTGACCGTACTTCGGAACCTTCGGCCAGAATGCTTTACGTCCGAATAAGGTAAATAAAGCCGGCAGTAATGTGACAGAAGAAATCATAATATAGAACATCGCGATCCCGAATACAGGTGCGAAGTTCAGGTAATCGCGGAAATCGGCAAAGAATAAAATCAGCATTGCAGCTAAGACAGTGCCTCCTGCGAAGAACACAGGTTCACCGGTAGCGCGCATCGCGTATTTCATTGCTTCGTATTTGCTTTCATATTTGTTCAGTTCCTCGCGGTAACGTGAGAAGACAAATAATGAATAGTCAATGACCGCTGCAAAAAGCAAGATACTCATGATTGATGAAGTTTGGCTGCTGACTTCCAGGCCGCCAGCTCCCATCAAGGCAACACTTTGATTCACGACCTGATAGACAATAACGGTCGCAAGCAGCGGAATGATCGCGAGCAATGGTGAACGGTAAATGACAATCAATAAGATCAAAATAATCAACA
This sequence comes from Mesobacillus sp., assembly GCF_047739415.1. Taxonomy (GTDB): domain Bacteria; phylum Bacillota; class Bacilli; order Bacillales; family Cytobacillaceae; genus Mesobacillus. The sequence continues at coordinate 11,999 of NZ_JBIQOE010000205.1, forward strand.
CCGTTGCAATTAGCAGTACGAAGTCAGCTTGTTCAAACAGCTTGACCGTATCCCCAGCAATACCGGCAGGACCGGTGATATAAAATTCCGTGCTTTCAAGGTCTTCAGCAATCTTGTTGCCGGTTTCCAAGGCCTTGTCATTGATTTCGGAATACTGGCTGTTCCCGAGCCCTTTTTCCAGTTCCATTGGGACGATCATCGTTGACCCATCTTCAGAGGTAAAGCCTCCCAAAGCTTGAGGAGGGAGTGCACTGATATCAACGATTGTTTCAATACCTTCTATATCCTCAGCAATAATTCCGTTCAGAATTTGTTTGACTTCATCCAGATTGATGTCGCCATTTTTATTGTGGAAAACCAGGATTCCCGGTGTTCCTTGTTCATTTGGAAAGAGCTCTTCAGTCTTTTTCTCTGCAATCATTGATTGTGCTTCATCAGGAAGCGATTGGAAGTTGGTCGTTTTATACTCACTAAGCATTGGTCCTGCACTTAAACCAACCATGAGGACGAGCCAGGCAATGATCGTGATCCACATTCCACGCTTCGTTGAAACCCAATCTGTAATTGGATATAACAGCTTTTTCACTAGTAAACCTCCCTAATAAGATTCCATCTTAATCTTATCATTTCTCTCATTTATAAAATCAAGGGATTTATAGAGTTTTTGTTAACGCATAAATGAGTCATACCATCTATCCCAATCCGAACCCAGGGAGTAGGTGACAGACTTGGACTCCAGCTGCGGACAATCCTTGACACAGCTGCCGCCCACAATGAACTTCAGGGATGAATCCATTTTGAGGCAGGTTTGAATCCAATCCTCCACCTTACTAATGGGATTAGGATTTGTCATGGAAATTGTGACAACTCTGATGTCTTTCATTTTTATCAAATCTGTTAATCCCTCAAGCGGTGTATTCGGGCCTAAATAGATGACATCATGGCCTTTCTTTTTTAAAAATAAGCTGAAGACCATCAACCCGATTTGATGCTGCTCTCCTTCTGGACAGAACGCCAGCACTTTCGGGAGGGCAGGATTCACAGGCAGAACCCTCAGGAACTGGGTGCAGCGGTTGATGATGAACTGCGAAGAAAAATGCTCCTGGGCAACCGAGATGGTGCCATTCTCCCATTCATCCCCAACCTTATACAAAACCTGGACTAATATATGGTGAAACACCTCTTCATAGTCATACAAGGAAAACGCGAGGTCAGCAATCTGATTTGCTTCTTGAGTATCAAGGTTGACCAGCGCTCCGTAAAGCTGGTCTTTTAGCTGACCATACTTGTTATTCTGTGAAGGAGCTGGGGCCGAAACCGGAGGGGATTCCTTCAGCATTCTGACCGCGTCACTGATTTTCATATTCTGGTCGTGTACTTGTGCCTTGATCCACTTAAGTGTTTCAACATCTTTTTCACTATATAAACGATGGCCGCCCTCAGTCCTGGTCGGAGTAACGACATTGTAGCGATTTTCCCAGGCCCTGATCGTGACGGCGGGGATATCCAATCGTTCTGATACCTGCTTGATGCTATACAAACTTGTCACCTCCACTCCATCATTATAGATAAGTTATACAAAAATTACACAACTTTAATGCTGTTAAATCAACATTTTAATAAAATTATATAAAATGTTTGCTTATTTTGTATAGGTTTTGTATAATAAAACTCGAAAGGTTATACAAAAATTATACAAGGGGTGGTGTCAAAATGAAAACTTTGAATTTGGTATCATTAGTATTGCTTATTGTCGGCGGTTTAAATTGGCTATTGGTTGGATTATTTGAATGGGATTTGGTCGGCGGGCTATTCGGCGGTATGGACAGTCCAATCGCTAAAGTGGTCTACATCCTTGTAGGTCTTGCAGCCATTTACAGCATCACGCTTTTATCAAAAGTGAATAAATAGGCATGGAAGGCGTACAGAATGGTCTGTACGCCTTTTGTGTGCCATGCTTCTTGAATAAAATTACCAATATAGCTATTCTAAAGAAGATATCGTCAAAACAGGGGGATCAAGCAATGGATAAAAGAGAAATTGAATATAAAATCGTCGAACTGAAGGACGAGTATTTGCAGCTGCAGCATAATCTCGAAAAATTGGAATCTGTAAAAGGGAACCTGCATCCGCTGGAGAAGAGACTTGCGGCGATTGAAGAGGAATTAAGCTCTTTGAATACAATGCTTCGTGATATGTAGAATGATAAGCCTGTTCTGAAAAGGAATCAGGCTTTTCTTTTGGGAGAAAGTGGTCTGATTTAGAGGGTAAGGTCAAAGGTTTAAGCCCGATAAGGAACAAACTAAGGCCATGTTAACACTTTAATAGAGAAGCTTTTTAAAAGAACATTGTGCTTCAATAAAGTCAATCACTCCTGCAAATTAAAGTTATTAATCAAACGTTTGATTAAATCCATTCTCCCATCGGCCACAGCGTCAGGCACTTTTATGGAAGGGCAATTACCCGGAAATATTGGAAAAATTAAAGGCATGAGCCCAAATCAATTACCTGGCTCATGCCTGCCTGTTAACCCTACTGCAATGTGGATCTTTTATTTCACTTCCACTTTTCTACCTTCGCGAGCAGAAGTCCTGACTGCATCTAAAACTTTTTGAGTCGCATGTCCATGCTCGAAATCAGCGAGATACGGGTGCTTCTTGCCGGAAGCCAGTGTTTCATGGAGTGCATCTAAAGCCCTTTGGAAGCCGTTATAGTACCTTGCTGCGACCTGCGGCATACTAGAAGGTGCTTCTAGAGCCGGCAATAGTTCGACATCTTCAAAAGCAGAATTCCCAACAGAAAGTAAAACCTTTTGGTCATCCAGCAAAACAAGTGTGCCTTCTGTACCGTAAATCTCAAGACGCCATGTGTGTTCAGTTTGGCGTGCTGCAGAAATGAGCTCAAGCGTTACAGTAGCTCCGTTTTCCAGAGAGCCGATAATCTGGAAAGCATCGTCCGCTGTTCGATGTTCAGTCTTCCCGTTCTCATCAGTATGGGTTGGAACGTGAATTGGCAGCTGGGCAAACACTTCTTTAAATGAGCTTTCCATCCACCAATGAAGAGCATCTGTCATATGGGAGCCAATGGCGCCAAGCATTCCGCCCCCTTTTTCTTCCTGTCCCAGCCAGCCTCGAGGTTTTGAAACCAGCCCTGTATAATTCGCAAAAGAGCACTCATAGCGGACATGCAAAATATCCCCGAGTTTTCCGCTTTCCATGGTTTCTTTTACCTTCATACGTGCCGGCAAAAAGCGGAATTCATGATTGATCAGCCCGAGTTTGCCTGCCTTGTCTCTTTCCGTAATCATTTCTTCTGTTTCAGCAACATCCAAGGCCATTGGTTTTTCACATACTACATGAGCGCCCTTTTCGAAAGCAGCAGCAACCATCTCCTTATGTAAATGGACTGCCGAAGCGACGACCACTAAATCGAGTGTTTCCTTTTCAATCATCTGGCGCCAGTCAGTATAGATATTTGCAATCCCGCTTGCTTTCCGTGCATCTTCAATATTGCCCCTTGATACACTCGATATTGCCACCACATCGAATCCTTCATGATGATCCATCATTGGCGCATGAACTTTAGCACCAAAACCCGTCCCGATAATACCCACTTTAAACTTTTCCAAAAAACCACCCCTGTCCTGAATATAATTTAATAGTAAGTCCAGCAGGGAAGGATTGTAAATTAATATAAACAACAAACAAATACCTTTTTATGACAAATCAGGAGGAATACCAGATAATCGTGGAGAATATGAACTGACAATATACTACTATAGTAGGTGCCTATTATGTTAAAAGCTTGTTGGAGAAACTTGCTTTATATACTTGAACATAAAATTAATGTTTTAATTGAATGTTGGAAAGAGGGTTTATACATACAGGGGATTACTCATGACTTATCAAAATTTAATCCCAAGGAATTTTTGCCATATACGAAGAGATTCTTTTTGGATAGGAAAATAGATTCTATTGATGAAATGAAATGGAAGTTTGCATGGCTCCATCATCAACATAAAAATAAACATCATTGGGAGTATTGGGTGGTTGATCCGAATCAAAAACTAGCCCTGCCAATGCCAAGAAAATATCTGCTTGAAATGGTTTGTGATTGGCGTTCTTTTTCGAGAAGGTGGGGGAGGAAGGTGAAGCGGTCGAATTTAAAGCTTACAGAAAAAATGATACTGCATCCTGAAACAAGAGATGCACTTGAAATGATTATTAAAAATGAGAGGGTAGCGGAGTTTAAGGAACTATAGGATAATTTAAAAAAACATCTGAGGCGGGGTTAATATGAATATTGGAGATCTATTATTTCAGCTTATTTTTTTCGTTTTATTAATTGGGATTGTGGCTGCTGTTTTTTATGCTGTCCGGTCACTCGTAATAAAGGAACCTGATAATTCGAAGAGTATAGAACGAAAACTGGACCGAATAATTGAGCTGCTTGAGAAGGAAAATAAAGACTAAACAGCTTATATAATTGTATGTCGGCACATGTTATAATGAGGAACTTAGATGGATTTTACACATAATTGCACGGATGCCCGAAAAGCCTCCGCTTAGCGATCATATATGGAGGTATAAGAACATGAATAAACGATGGACGATTGATAAAATCAAAGAATTTGTGGAGAAAAACTCAGAGAGTAAGCTGCTGACGACAGAATACCACGGATTTTCGCAAAAATTACTATTCAAATGCGCATGCGGCAACAATTTTGAAAAACCGTTCAAGAAATTCAAGGATAATCACCAGCGAAAATGTGAAGTGTGTCAGCCGCCAAAATCTTCACGCTAATTGGACAAGGAACTAAGTGCTGCCATAGGGTTTCACGCCAAACAAGGTGGCTTTTTTAGTAAAAGCTCAATATTTTAGCAAAGGAAGCGTAGATCTTGGAGGATTCACGCTTCTTTTTGTTGAATTTTATGAAAAGAATCTTGCAGGAGTAACAGGACAATCATGAAGAGATATATGTTGAAAAACGAATTTAAGGGTTTGAAAAAAGGCACTCAATTCTATTTAATCGCTGAATCGGAATTTATCGGGGTCAAAGAGTATGTGCTGAGAACCAGGGATTTAAGGGTCAGAATAGCAATCAATGATAGAGAGTTTCGGAAGAATTTCATTTTGCTAAGTTAGAAATGGGGGCAAAGGTTGTCATGTATTTGTTTTTATCCATATTGTTAAGTGTCATTCTAGGCTATTTTCTATTTGCTATGGGGCCGATTGTAGGGGGCATCCTTGCCTTCGGTATTATTGCAGGCAGTCTATTTAGAGGGATTTACTTACTGAATGACGTCCGTAAAAGGATTGCGACTATATCGCCTGATGCAAATGTACAAGAGCAGATGCAGGAGCGGGCGCATGAAATCGTTCCTGAACATTTGCAAAGCCCGACCGCTTATAAAAAATACCTGGAAGCTAAACAGTAGAATGAAAACCATAAGTCGATAGAGTTTGCCGATATGTGGAGGAATCTAAATGTCATTTGTTGAATTAGTGGTTTTTGGTATTGTCTGGGGAGGCTTGATGGTTTACTTCTTAACGCCTTTTAACAATAAAACCAATATCGAAGGAAACTCAAAGGTGACAGTCTCCAAGGCTTTTAAGGAGAGTTTGACTAGACTGATTTTACATAAAAAGGCCATTCTGGCATTGCTATTGTTGATCATCACTTTAAATTTCATCTGGTCGTATTTTATATCGATTGATGACTATAACAACCTCCACGGAGTCACCAGTGAATCGGGGAAACCACAGGCGATTTTTTACATGATTAGCTTAACTTTGTATTCAGTAACTCTATATATCTTGCTAGCAGTTAGAAGGGCATTGAAATCAAGTGAAAACTGGGTGAACAGGTAGGGGTGCCGCCTTAGGAAATCTCTACGACCAAATGACAAGTTGAAGAAACTTTTTCAATGCTTAACAAGGAGGACGAATATTGAAAAAGTTTTATGTGGCATCAAGCTTTAAAAATATAGATGCAGTTAGACATGTTAGCAAATTGCTAATCGATAGAGGATATATTCAGACATATGACTGGACGGAAAATGAAAAAGCTTCAACGATTGAAGAACTAACCGGAATAGGACAAAAAGAAAAAAAGGCTGTTTTGGAAGCAGACTTTATTATTGTATTATTGCCAGCTGGCAAAGGAAGCCATATAGAATTTGGTATTGCGCTTGGCCATGGGAAAAGAATTTATCTTCACTCACCAGATAACGAAGTGGCTAATTTTGAAACAACCAGTACGTTTTATCATTTGCCAGAAGTCCAGAAATGCATTGGAACTATTGAGGAGTTAATAGATACTGTCACAACATAGCCCACGTTTATTGTCCTGGGGGTGCAAGGTTGAAAAAAACTACTAAACTGTTTATCGTGTTTCTGATGATTGTCAGTTCGTATATTGGGGTTTACAGTTCTGATTACGAAAGTATGAAACATATCAACAATATGGGTAAAGCAGTGTTTGCTGTTCTGGTAGCCATAATGGTTTGGGACGCATTCAGAAAGACCAATAATGATAAAAAATAATAAAAGATTTTACAATAAGGAATCAAAACAAGGAGAGTGTTAATATGGCAAAAGGAAATAAGGAGTTATCACGCGAACAGCAGGAAGAACTGCTCGGAATTTTGAAAGCTAGGTTTGAGAAAAACATGGCCCGACATGAAGGTCTTGAATGGGCTGAAGTACAAGCTAAGCTCGATAACAATATTGAAAAACTATGGTCGCTCAATGAAATGGAAGCAACGGGCGGGGAACCGGATGTTGTGGGTCTTGATCAGGAGACGGGCGAATACATCT
>NZ_JBIQOE010000206.1:0-3595 GCF_047739415.1 Mesobacillus sp.
GGAGACATTTGTCCGAGTTTTTCAAGGTAACAGGCGATTTGGATGCAATTTTCTTTGTAGGCAGTCATGATCTTGGTTTTGTTGCTGCCGCCGATATTGTAGTCAGCGCTTCTTCCCTCTATTTCTTTAATCAAGGCTGCTTTCTTCCTGGTGTTCTTGCTTGTCATGCGCTTATATGGTTCCGGGTGAACCTTGAACTCAATCTTTTTCCGATTACCAGCTAACGATACAATAATCAAGCCCAGCTCAAGCCTTCTTACTAACTGGATAATATCGTTCCATCGTTTCCTTGATATCCGCTTTGGTTTCGGAATCGCGATATATACAAGGTCAGTCAGTCGCTGTCTTCTCGTTGCCTGAAGCAAAAGGTCAATATTCAGGTTCAGTTTTAATTCGACGATTATGAGTTCCTCATCCTTAACAGCCGTTAAATCGCAATCGTGTACCTCACCATTGACTCGGTACCCTTGTTTGGAAAAATGCTTTCGGATCGGGTCATATAAATCGGCTTCATATAGTTTCGTCATGTGTCAAACCCTTCTGTCATTCCTTCGATTTTTCCTATCATTATAGCAAACTTTTTCAATTATTAATGTCATTTAGACAAGCCTGCTACATATAATGTTTACGGATTATGCAGTGGAGGATAAACAAATGAAGGTACTATTGCTGTTATTATTGACTCTTCTTCTTGGATTGATGGTTTTCCTGAAGTTTGAAATGGACGAAGCACGACAAGTTTCCAATGAGGTTGAAACAGAGTATTTTACTGAAGAATATACTATCAATAAGGTTGACAGTTCTGGATATTATGGAGAAAGCGGAGATGGTAAAAGCATTTATTTTAAAAAAGAAAAAGTGGCAGCATACCAAAAAATAAAAAATGGAGATGCTGTTGTTCTGTATTTTGACAAAAGCGGACGGATTGATGGACCAGTGAAAATTGAGAAAATAGACTAGGGAGCCGGCCGTTTGCGGGCTCCCTCCCATTTTCACCGAATTGCTTTTCTTTGCTCAAGCCTCTCGGCGATTGCTTCGGTAAGCTCCTGGCCGCTTTTGGGGAGTGAATTCTTCATTACAGCATTCATGACAGGTGCAAGGGCACCTTCTGCTGTCATTTGCAGATAACCAGTCATCTTTGTCCGGTTTTGACCAAGACTCTCTGCGTTAAAATAACCATTTCCAGTCAAATTTTCATTAATTCCCTTCAATTCAAAGGTCACTCTAATTGGTTCAATCCACTCCTTGATGGTAACCTGTAAACTGATTTTCTTTTTCAATACACCGACGGTTTCCTTAAAGGTCCAGTTAGACTGCTTTTCATTCAGCTTCTCATGACTGATATACCCTGGCAATAAAGGTGCCCAGTTGTCCATGTCTTTCACGAAATCCCAGACCTGTTCGATCGGCACATCAATCATGATGTCGTGCTTCCCTTCTGGCATGTTCTCTCCCCCTTTGATGAATATCCTTTAAGAGATATATGTTTTTTACACGGATATATTCTTTGTCCTTTCTTTTAGTTACCCGTTGCGAACCACTTAAAGATTATTGCGGTTTCGCAGAGATGGGGGACAGCCTGAAAATAACCACATACAGCACTCCATTCGTATTTACCCTTGTAAAAATAAAAACACACCTGATTGGGTGTGTTTCATCTCAACTCAAATCCATTGACGAAGTATTCAATTGTTTCAAGTTCTTCCTCTGCAAGGTCTCTGTTAACCTTTTTTCTATAGTCCTCAATCATCAATTTAGAATCTCCACCATGCTTTTCAGTCAAATCAGTGATTGATCTTAGGAGTTTCGCTTCCTGATTGAATTCTTCTTTAGAAATTACCCCTGAATGGGACAGTATATAGGTGTCAGCATCAAAGATTTCAATTTTACTGAGCAAGTCTCTTATTCCCTCGATTGAATAGTTATCTTTAACAGAAAAGATATCCGGATAAATGCTGTCAGCCAGGAACAGGATCTTTTCCTCTTTAACATAAATGACGACCGAATCTTCAGCATGGTCACCACCTACATGCTTGATGATACACGTAATTCCGCCAAGATCAATCTCCAATTCATCTTCAAAGGTCATCACTGGCAGGGTTATTCTAATGTCCCGATTATCGGGGAACTCTTGTTTTATAGCATTCGCGCAAAATTCAATTTCTGTTCCTTCTTCTACCCTTTGATCTATTGCCTCATTTGACCAGGATAAAGGGCGCAGCTTTTCGATTTCCTTCCTCGTTTTCCCAGAAGAGATGGATATAGTATTTCCAAGCGCAGACAGTCCGAATATATGGTCCCAATGCCAATGTGTCAAAACCACATAAGAGGGCACAGCTACACCCTGCTCTTTTACCATATCCATGAAAAGAGTGGCATGCGCTTCAGAGTTTCCGGCGTCAATCATCAGTGTTTTTTCTTTGCCTGCAACTATACCGAGGATCGGCCTATCTGTCTCAGAAACAGGTGTCATATACCAAAAACGCTCGCCTATTCTTTCGATTGTTTGCATGAAATTCACCTATTTTCCAATGGCTTTCGTCCAGAAGGCCTTTAATTTTTCTTGATACTCCTGCTCAGCGATTGTATATGCCTCCGTATGACCCGCGCCTGGGACAATCCAAAGCTCTTTATCACTTTTGGCTTTTTCAAAAATACGTTTTCCCATTTCAGTTGGGACTAATGCATCCTTGTCGCCGTGGATGATGAGTAATGGAAGTTTATTTTTCGCAACACTGTCAATAGCCGAGGCTTCTGCAAATGTGTAGCCTGCCCTGATATTCGTGATCACACTGGTAACCTGCATTACCGGGAATGATGGGAGATTATACAGGTATTTCAATTGGTGGCTTAGTTCTTCTAGCACCGTCGTATAGCCACTGTCAGCAATTATTCCCTTAACCTGCTCCGGCAGTTTCTCCCCGCTCGCCATCAGGACGGTCGCAGCACCCATGGAAAAACCATGAAGGAAAATATCATCAGCCCCAGCTTCTTCAGCTAAGAATTCTGACCACCTCACATAATCCTTCCGATCATGCCAGCCATAACCTATATAGTCCCCTTCGCTAAGGCCGTGTCCCCTCGCATCAGGCTTAAGAATATCATACCCCTGCTCATAATAAAACTTCGTGATTCCTGGCATCTGTTCACTGTTCCCTTTATAACCATGAGCAAGAATCACGGCTTTCCCAGAGGGTTGATCATTTTTCAAAAAACGAGCCTTCAGCCTTAATCCATCTTCTGATTTTATCTCGACCACTTCAAATTTTTGCTTCTTTGTCCAGGCTGTAAGTTCCTCCAGCTTCTTTTGCTCCTCTTCTTCACTTAGAAGTTTGGCTGCAGTAACACTTTCCCCGCCACCATGAAGTTCCACAGATTCCTGGCTCCTATTTATGGCGACATTATAAAAGTAATTCCCAGCAGCAGTCAATCCGATGAAAATCGTGAGAATCGTACCGATTACTATCCATATTATTTTTTTCTTCACAATTTGAATCCCCTTTATCCCAATTAACTATTAACAGACTTGTTTTAAAAACATTTTACCAGAAAGATAGAATAAAAAGATTAAGCATGAAAAAAAAGTGAAAGTTAG
>NZ_JBIQOE010000207.1:0-2529 GCF_047739415.1 Mesobacillus sp.
TTGAAGGTAATTTAGTAGGAACAGGTCTTAAAGTCGGAATCGTAGTCGGGCGCTTCAATGAATTCATCACAAGCAAGCTTTTGGGCGGTGCGCAGGACGCGTTGAAAAGACACGGGGTTGAGGAAGGCAATGTCGATGTTGCCTGGGTTCCGGGTGCGTTCGAAATTCCTTTGGTCGCGCAAAAAATGGCTAAAAGCAATAAGTATGACGCGGTCATCACATTAGGTACAGTCATTCGCGGCTCAACGCCACACTTCGATTACGTATCTAATGAAACAGCAAAGGGCGTATCCGCCGCAGCGATGAATTCAGGAGTCCCTGTCATCTTTGGGGTTTTGACAACCGATACCATTGAACAGGCAATCGAACGTGCCGGCACAAAAGCCGGCAACAAAGGCTGGGACGCTGCAATGTCCGCGATTGAAATGGCGAATTTAATGAAGAATATTGAAATGTAAAAGTTTTTGAAGCTGCAGGCATCCTTGTCTGCAGCTTTTTTATTGTTTAGGAAATTATAAAATTCTGTACTTGTGGATAAACGTTCGCTAAAATGTTGGTATCATTTTTTAAGGTGAATGACAATGACTAAACAAAACAGTGGAATTATCAAACGGATGTTGAGAGACCATTTTGATGGCTTTTGGAAGATGCATTCAACTCTTTTTCCTGAACGCTATCGGAGAGATATTGAAGAGACTGTTCAAAAGGCAATTCGTTGTGGTACGCGTGACTTAGGGTATTCACGATACGAATGTCTCGGGTGCGAGGGAAATCCTTCCCCCGTTTTTGTTTGTTTTACTTGTAAAAGCAGGTTCTGCCACAAGTGTGGAAAGAAATATACTGACGATTGGTCGGACAAACAACAGGAAATGATTCTTAATGTTCCTCATCGGCATATGGTATTTACTGTTCCTAAAGAGCTGAGAAATGTCTTCTTTCAAGATAGGAAGAAGCTAAATGAGTTAAGTAAAAAGGTATCCGAGGTATTCCAGTTTTACTATCGGAGGAAAAGTAAGAAGCGAGATCTCCAAGTTGGAATCATAACGGTCATACATACTTTTGGAAGAGATCTTAAATTTAATCCTCACATCCATGCATTGGTGACAGAGGGTGCTATAGACAATAGGAACGAATGGGTTTTTAGCGATTTCATCCCTTATGAATATCTCAGGAAATCTTGGCAAAAGGTGCTGCTTGATTCGGTGAAACAATGGTTCCCGAAGAATAAAACGGTTAAGAATCTTGTTGATGAGTTGTATCTCCGTTATCCGAAAGGATTCTATGTGAACGCAGAAAAAAGAATGCGGGACGCCAAAGGGGCTGCTAAATACATTGGCAGATATTTAGCCAGACCGGCTGTTGCTGAATATCGAATCGAAGAATACGATGGGAAATCGGTTCGTTTCTGGTATGAAGACCATCAAACAGGAAAACGAGTGGAAGAAGTCCTTCCAGTCTACAAATTTTTATTCAATCTAATACAACACATTTCTCCCAAGCATTTTCGAATGGTTGGTCGTTTTGGTTTGTACAGTAGAAGAGCGTACAGAAGGGCGAGAATTGCTTTGGACCTTTACTCCTTTATGAGGACTAAGCAACTATCTTGGCTATTAGAAGGGAAGAAGAAAAAGAAGACCTATCGTCAACGTATGATAGAGGCCTTTGATAAGGATCCGTTCCAGTGTCCTTGTTGCCTTCGACAGATGGATTTGGTGGAGATATGGCATGCCGACTATGGTTTCCTTTATCATTATATGGAAGACATGGAGTGTGTAAAAACAAGGAGGTATCACGGCAATGCCAAAAAACAACGAGCCGGATGAAATGAGTAAAGACCTTTTAAAATGGTTGGAGGAGGAAGACCCATTCGGATTGAATGAAGATATAAATACCATTCTGTTTAAATGTAAGGATTGTCGGAAAGAAGACGATGTTCCTGATTTTGTTGTGGCCGATTTTCAAGTGGATAAAAAGAAGGGTGAAGAAGTTGAAATTGAATGTCCTTTTTGTGGTGGTACTTTGCTTAGGGCGAAAGAAAGTCCCAAGTGATTCAATTTCACTTGGGACGTCCTTTAGGTCGCGTTAGCGATTTTGTTCTTTGTGAACACTTTATAAACCTTTGTATTTTTTAAAGGTATAAACTCTATGGGCACGAATACTTCATAATGGAAGGAGGCGCATCTAATTTGCTAGTTGCGTATAAAAGCGATGGTAAAAGGTTATCTCTTGGTGAAAGGTGGGAAAAAAGTGATTTAATAGGAATCAGGTCGAGGGAAAAGTTCCACTGTCCGGTATGTGGTGAAGAGGTGGTCATGAAACTGGGGAGCAAGAAGATTTGGCACTTTTCTCATTTGTCGGGAGGCAGCTGCCATTATGAGTATGACCGTGAATCTGAATATCATCTTTCTGGAAAGCTTCAGCTCTTCAATTGGCTGAAAAAGCAAGGAATCAATGCTGAACTCGAAAGTTTCGACCCACAGATGAAGCAGAAACCGGACATTGCTTTCGATTTGCAAAACCAAAAATATG
>NZ_JBIQOE010000208.1:0-10889 GCF_047739415.1 Mesobacillus sp.
CTATAGATATTATTATCATCTTTTAATCCTATTGTTATTACCAGGTGTGTTTCTATTGTTGAAAAAAGGAAAACTTTATTCAGTTAAGTTTATTTTTTTTCTGGGATTTATAGCAATTACGATACTCTATGATTCAGTAACATACTTAGGCAATGATGCAAGCTATGACGGTGGAAATATCGTTGAAGTGTTCCTCATTCTCTTTGCGCCTATTTTTGTAAATACTTCTTTTTTTTGGACAGTTTCACTAGGAACTATTTTTAAATACTCGTACATAGGATTATTACTTAATACAACCGTAGTTTTATTTCCGATAGCGGTAATTATAATCCTATCATTATTAGGATTCATCATTTTAAGGAGATATCAAGGATATGTGGAAGCTATTAAAGAATCCTATGATAATCAACTATCTGGAATTGTTAAAGGAGTTATAGCAACTCTTGAGTTAAAGGACCCTTATACCAAGGGTCACAGCGAAAGAGTAGCATACTATGCAAACTCACTCGCTAAAGCTACTGGCAGATTTACAAAAGACCAACTGCGTTCCTTTACATATGCGTGTTTATTACATGATATAGGGAAAGTGAATATCCCTGATTCAATACTTATGAAGCCTGGGAAATTGACAAAAGAAGAATACGACATTATTAAAACACATCCAGCGGTAGGGGCAGAAGCCGTTATCAAGGTGAATGGACTAGGTGACAGTATTGATATTATAAAGTCTCATCACGAAAGGTGGGATGGCAAGGGATATCCTGAACAATTAAAGGGAAATGAAATTCCTTTTTCAGCAAGAGTAGTGTCTATAGCGGATGCTTTCGATGCTATGACTTCCTCCCGGTCCTATCGTTCAGCCATGCCTTTTGACGTAGCCTACAACAGGATAATAGAAGGGCAAGGTACCCAATTTGATCCTGAACTTGTTGAAAAGTTTAAGGAAGTTTTTTCAGAATGGACTGCATTTCATACGAATTCCGAGTGGAATGATAATCATTTTGATCAAAAACATAATAGTTTAGAGGAGGTGAGAGCATGAAAATACGTAAGCTAAACAAAATTAAAACTACATGTTGGTGGTGCCCATTTTCTAAACAATAATTAAGGAGGGGGATGTTAAGTTCTGCAAACATCCCCTTTACATTACTTTGATAAGGTGATAGGTATGGTTTTTACCTATGAAACTCATGTTACACTTATACAACTAGCTATTCGAAAAGATCAAAAACATTATATTGTTGAAGATGTAATGAATGGCGAGTTTTACGAAATGCCAGAAGTTTGTATTTTTGCTATTGAGCTAATCAATCAAAAAAAACCTCTTAATGAAGTGGAAAGAGCATTGATTGGTAGATATCCTGAAGAGGATATAGACATACTGGACTTTGTCTCTCAACTCCTTGAACTTAATTTAATTAGCGAGTTAGATGGCAAAGAAATATTGAGTAGTTCAGTGCAGGAAAAACAATCTGGCTTCTCCTGGATCCCAGAAACCCTAGGCCAATTCTTCTTCAATCCCATCAGTGCGAAGTTGTACGTTCTTTTACTCATTGCAAGCGTAGGTTTGATCCTGTTCCAACCGAACTTATTCCCCCGCTATTCGGACCTATTTGCATTTGACCTGATGTTCCAAAATGTCCTGGCCTTGCTTGTGATCAGCTTCTTCCTTGTAATCCTCCACGAATTCGGCCATGTGCTTGCGGTCTGGTCTGAAGGGTTACCGGCGAAGATAGAAGTGGGGAACCGTCTGTTTTTTGTTGTGTTGGAGACGGATATGTCTCAGGTGTGGAAGTTGCCTTCAGAAAAGCGCAATAAGCTTTATCTGGCTGGGATGAATTTTGATATTGTGGTATTGTTCCTAGCATTAGTAGCTCAGACCTTCACGAGTGAAAGTACTCTTACGATGGGGGTATTGAAGTTGGTCGTACTTAACACATTTATCCGTCTTATTTATCAGGCTGCTGTGTTCATGAAGACCGACCTGTATTATGTACTTGAAAACCAAACAGGCTGTTACAATCTTATGGAAAACGGTCGAAACTTCCTATCGAAGTGGCTGCCTTTTCTAAGAGTACCAGAAACGGAAACATTCGCAGGAGAAGAGAAATTCGTTCGCAGATATGCTGTTTTTTACCTTTCAGGCATCCTGCTCACCCTGAGCATCACCGCCTACTACTACATCCCACAATTGATCTTCGCTATAAACGAAATCATGATGCCAGGATTCTTGGAACCAATCACCAGCATCCGATTTTGGGATTCGGTTGTCTTTTTGCTGCAAATATTGTTAGTTTCGGGTTTATTGCTTTTCTCATGGACAAAGAAATATCGTTTAAGCAGTTAAAAAGACAGCCACCCGGCTGTCTTTTAGTTTTAGCTTTAATATGTTTTCACGTAATCTATTAAAATATCTTTATACTTTTCAAGAGATTCCAGCTCGACAAATTCGTCATCTCCGTGCCAGTTTGCCCCGCTTGGCCCGAACTCAATTGCCGGGATTCCGTGTGCGGCGAAATACTGGGTATCTGCTGCCCCATGTTGGCCAAATATCACAGCTTCACCAGCAATATGTTTTTCCAAAACAGGTTTCAGCTGTGTGATGAATGGGTCATCCTGCTTTGTCGCCACAGGGATTCCTTTCAGGCTGACTGTAACTTTTCCATCTGAAATACCTTTGATTTGCTGGACAATCATATCGGAATCTTGTCCAGGAAGATAACGGATATCAAGGGACATGACGCAGTGATCAGGTACCTTATTAAAAACTTCACCACCCGAGATGATGGCAAGATTAATCGATGGTGCCTGATAATATTCCGAACTTTCTTTTGTAAAAGGCAGTTCAAGCAGTTTCTCGTAAACTCGGTAGGCTTTAACAATTGCATTGTCGCCCTCCCACGGCCGGCTGCCATGGGCGGATTTTCCGGTGACCTCGACTTCAAGCCTCAATACACCTTTTGCCTGCAAGGCGATCCCCAGCTGTGTCGGTTCAGAGGAGATGACAAAATCCCCACGGTATTCATTTTCCACAAGATAACCTGTACAATTTTTGCCGCCGATCTCCTCGTCCGAAACAATCTGCAGCTGGATTTTCACTCCGAGTTTTTGATTCTGCAATTCTTTCATCGCGACCATCATCGCTGCAACTCCAGCTTTCATATCAGCTGCGCCCCTTGCGTAGATCCGGCCATTTTTTTCAACGGGTACGAACTGCTCCTTTTTACCGCTGACCACATCAACATGGCCGTTGAATACGATTGTTTTATCTCCCTCGCCAATCTCACAGACGAGCATTTTATATCCATTGTTTTCAATCAAATTAGGCTTTAATTCATGCTCAATGAGCCATTGTTTACAAAACTCTACCGCCTGATTGGCACCTTCCTTTGTGGAGCTGTCAATCAGAATCAGTTCCTTCAATAATTCCTTCATAGTTCTAACACTCCTTGAAAAGGTTCTACAATACATTACCACAGGCAGTGGAGTTCAATCGTTAATGTAAATAGTACCAATTAACTTTGAATTAATCCTTAATTATTTTTTAGAATTAGTAATTGGTTGCTAGTCTATTCGAATCAAATTTAGAGACACGAAGAAAATTTCCCAATATATAACTTTATTAAAATAGTTTTATTTACACTTACATTTGAGATGAAAACAGGATGAATGATGCAGTTTCTTTTTAAAATTAAGGTTTTTAGGCGAAATACGACTGAATTTATAGATAAATATTACTATATTTTAAAAATTTACAATATTTTAAAACCTTGCTACAATTTGTATCAGATTCTTCAGAAAATATGAAAAATCGAAACTTGGAAAATAGCAGGGGGTTATCTTTTTGAAGAAGAAAAGTTCGTTGAAGGTTCTTTCAAGCGTGGCGGCAAGTGCTGTCTTCGCTTCTACTTTGTTTGCGGGTTCATTTGCTGGACCAACTGCAGCTCCTAAAAGTGTGGAAGCTGCGACAGCTCCTGTATCTGCACCTATAGACTTGAATATCGTTGACCAGGATCGTCTGGCAAAAGCTTTGCAGGAACGCGGGCTAATCGCTAAAGGCGCTTCACCGGAAGAAGTCAACAAAGCGGTAACAGAATATATCCAAAAGAAGCAGGGTACTAAAGCCGGCAAGACGGATAAGCACACTGCTGAAGATGAAATGGCCAAGAAGTCCAAGGACTTTTTAACAAAGCAAAAGGACAAGCTCACTAAGCAGCTTGAAAAAGGACATGATAACTACAAAGCGGGCAAGCCTACTGGATACGCGAAAGTAGATCCTGCGAAACAGGCTGATTACAATGGTACAGTTCGGGAAGATAAAGTTCTTGTTCTTTTGGCTGAATTCGCAGACTTCAAGCACAATAGCATTGAGCAAGAAGAAGGCTATATGTATTCAGACGACTTCAGCCGCGAGCAATATGAAAAAATGCTGTTCGGAGACGAAGAGTTCACTTTGTTCAATGGTGAAAAGGTCCAGACTTTCAAGCAATATTATGAAGAGCAGTCTGGCGGCAGCTACACTGTCGATGGAACTGTAACTGACTGGGTTACTGTACCCGGCAATGCTGCTGACTACGGTGACGACGATCCAGAGGGCGGACATGACAACAATGGTGAAGATGGCCCTCGTAATTTTGTAAAAGACGCATTAGCAGCAGCTGTTGCAGATGGTCTGGATCTATCAGAATTCGATGAATTCGACCTTTATGATTTAGACGGCGACGGAAACCAGAACGAGCCGGACGGACTTGTTGACCACTTGATGGTCCTTCACGCTGGTGTCGGCCAGGAAGCTGGCGGCGGAGCGCTAGGTGACGATGCAATCTGGTCACATCGCTGGGTACTGGACGGAGTGTACGATGTTCCTGGAACAGAAGGCACAGCCGCAGTTCCTTATTGGGGCGGATCAATGGCGGCCTACGACTACACAATCGAGCCTGAAGATGGAGCGGTTGGAGTATTCGCACACGAATTCGGACATGACTTGGGTCTTCCAGATGAGTACGACACACAGTACACTGGACAAGGCGAGCCAGTTGCATCATGGTCAATCATGAGCGGCGGCAGCTGGAATGGAGCAGTAGCAGGTACAGAGCCTACAAGCTTCTCTCCACAGAACAAGGAATACTTCCAGAAAATCATGGGTGGCAACTGGGCTAACATTACGGAAGTTAACTATGAAGATATCGATGCGAATGGTTTGACTGCGGTAATCGATCAGAGCGTAACAAAGTCAAAGAATAACGGCATTGTAAAAGTGAACCTCCCTAAGAAGAAGGTTCAGGGCATCAAGCCGGCATTCGGCGAGAAGTACTACTACAGCACAAAAGGTGATGACCTTCACACTGCATTGGAAACACCTGTATTCGACCTGACATCTGCAACTACAGCTACTTTTGACTATAAAACATGGTACGAAGTAGAATACGATTATGACTATGTATTTGTAAATGCAGTAACAGAAGACGGCACAGAAGTTGAGTTGGACGTAATCGGTGACGAAAACACTGCAGGCGGAATGGAAACAACTCAAGGGCAGTGGGAAGACAAGTCTTATGACTTAAGCCAGTTCGCAGGACAGAAAGTGAAATTGACTTTTGATTATGTAACGGACGGCGGCCTTGCTCCTGAAGGTTTCGCAATGGACAACCTGAGCCTGACTGTTGATGGTGAAGTTGCTTTCTCTGATGATGCAGAAGGTACTCAACAAGTTACTCTTGATGGTTTTATCTCAACAAACGGTTTGTTCGATAAAGACCACTACTACTACCTCGAATGGAGAAACTACGCTGGCGCTGACAAAGGTTTGATTGAAGGCCGCGGCGTTAAGTACAACACTGGTTTGGTTGTATGGTACGGTGACGACAGCTTCACAGACAACTGGGTTGGCGAACACCCGGGCGAAGGCTTCATCGGTGTTGTTGACTCTCACCCTGAAGCGATCGTTGGTAAGCTTAATGGACAAGATTCTATAAAGAGCAGCACACGCTACCAAATCTCTGACGCAGCATTCTCACTTGATAAGGCACCTGAATGGTATGTAGATTCTCCTTCACGCGGAATCTATGACTACGAAGGCCTTCCAGGGGTGACAACGTTTGATGACTCTAATAAGTACATCAACGAACTGATTCCGGATGCAGGTAAAATCTTGCCAAACTACGGATTGAAGTTCCAGGTCATCGGCGAAGCGAAAGATAACTCTGCTGGTGCAGTGTGGATCCATAAATAAGAAAGAATTCTAAGACATCGGGCGGTTACTCGCTCGATGTTTTTTTGTGATGTGGGAAGACATCGTGGGATTACTCGCTCGATTTTTTAAAAATATTATATATTTTTCCAAGTCGCTAATAAAATCGGATTTTCGCCAATATATTAAAATTTTCGCCAATAAAGTTGTGAAAACCGCCAATAAAATAAAATTATCGCCAATAAAAATTAATAATCGCCAATAAAACGGAATCAGGCAAAAAACAATCTATAATAAAAGGTGCAAAACTCCATTTTTCGTGGGAATACTGGACTTATAATCGTGTTTTAGCTAGTATCAATACTAGAATGTTTAACTGAAGGAGAAAATCATGTCAGAAACTCAACTAATTATCGCACAACTGAAACCGTTCCTGCAGCAGGCCTGGGAAAAGGCCGGATTCGAGACGATGACTTCTGTCCAGTCGACGGCGATTCCATTAATAATAGAAGGAAAAGATGTCGTAGGGGAATCTCCGACTGGTACTGGCAAAACTTTAGCGTACCTGCTTCCTGTTTTAAATAAAATCGACGCTAATATGCAGAATACCCAGGCAGTCATCCTCGCTTCATCACAGGAGCTTGTCATGCAGATCCTGTCAGAAATCCAGAAGTGGGGAGAAGGCAGCGGAATCAAATCGGCAAGCCTGATCGGCGGCGCCAACCTAAAGCGTCAAATTGACAAGCTGAAAAAGAGCCCGCATATCATCGTCGGAACTCCCGGCCGGACGAATGAACTCATCAAGCAGAAAAAACTGAAAATGCACAAAGTCCATACAGTCGTCCTTGATGAAGGCGATCAGCTTCTTACCCCAGAGCATAACGAAACGGTAAAAAGTATTGTAAAGTCGACACTTGCTGATCAAAGACAGCTTCTGCTATTCTCAGCAACTCTTCCAGAGACTGTTGAAAAATCAATCAAGAGATTGGCGAAAGATCCAGAGATTATCAATGTAAAAAAGGACGAAACAATCGATGCTGCAAAAGTAGAACATATTTACTTTCTCAGCGAGCAGCGTGACAAAATCAAAGTTCTTGAAAAAATTGCCCGTCTGGATGGAACGAAGTCACTTGTTTTCATTAAGGATATCGCGAACCTGACCATCACTGCTGAAAAACTGAAGTTCAAAGACATCCACGTCGGCCAGCTGCACAGTGATCTGGACAAGCAGGACCGTCAGCGTTATTTGAATAAGTTCCGTGACGGTAACAGCGAAATGCTGCTTGTCACCGAAGTCGCAGCGCGTGGCTTGGATATTAAAGGTGTCACTCACGTTGTCCACTATGATTTCCCGCGGGAGCAGGACCAATACGTCCACCGCTCCGGACGCACAGGCCGCTTTGGCGCAGAGGGGACCGTTATCTCGATCGTCAACGAACGTGAAGAACGAGATTTGAAAAGGTTTTGCAAGGCACTTAATATTACTCCAGTGCAAAAAGAATTTTACGGTGGTAAAATTGTTGACCCAGAATAATTAGCATCGAAGCTATAGGACCTTTTCCTATAGCTTTTTTACTGTAAATAAAGGTTTTTTTAAAAGAAATCAGAATATATATTCCGTAGTTAAATTTTGAAGGCTTTTTACAAAGCTTGTTGCTTACCATTTACGCATCGATCTTCGTTTGGATCTCTTTTTGAGATGGTTATGAACCAAAATGGTTTTTAAATAAAAGCCCTATTTGAAAGGAATTGTTGAATTTGAAAAATCCACGTTTAAATACATTGATGACAGAGTGGCTGCCTGAAGCAACGATTGATCAGATGCAGGAGAAAATGGAGAAGGGCGAGCTGTCTTCTCATGATCTTGTCCTGATGTATCAGGCTCGAATCGCCGCTTTTGATAAAATAACCAACTCCGTGCTTGAACTCAATCCAGATGCACTTCACATTGCAGCTGCCCTTGACGCTGAACGAAAGATGAAAGGTCCAAGAGGCCCTCTGCACGGCATTCCGGTACTTGTAAAAGATAACATTGATACAAACGATAAGATGCATACTAGTGCTGGTTCGCTTGCATTGAAGGATTCTTTTGCTCAGAAAGATTCCTTTGTCGCTGCAAAGCTGAGGGAGGCAGGCGCGGTCATTCTTGGAAAAACAAATATGACTGAGTGGGCAAATTTCATGGCAAATGGGATGAAGAGCGGCTACAGCTCACGCGGAGGCCAGGTGCTGAATCCGTACGGTCCCGGTAAGTTTGATGTCGGTGGCTCAAGTGCCGGTTCCGGCGCAGCGATCGCTGCCAATCTAGCTGCAGTAACGGTCGGAACTGAAACAGATGGCTCAATTTTAAATCCAGCATCGCAAAATTCATTGGTTGGCATCAAGCCAACAGTTGGACTTGTCAGCCGCAGTGGCATCATACCGATTGCCCACACGCAGGACACGGCTGGTCCAATGGCGAGAACAGTCAAGGATGCGGTGTACCTTTTAGAAGCGTTTGCTGCCCAGGATCCGCAAGACCCGGCAACGATGGTAAGTTTACCTGAATTCAACCACGATGCTCTTTTCGATGCACAAGGTCTTAAAGGAGCGAAAATTGCTGTTGTCAGGGAAGAGTATATTGGCAAATGGACTCAGGAAAAGGAGCAAATTTTTCAAAAAGCGGTTGGGAAATTGGCGGAGCTTGGCGCAGAGGTAGTTGAAGCTGCAATCCCGGCGGCAAAGGCGACTTGGGGATACAAGGTATTGAGCTATGAATTCAAAGCTGACTTGAATGCTTATTTGAACAGGCTGGCACCGAATGTTCCAGTCAGGACGCTTTCTGATGTGATTGCCTTCAACTATGAGCATGGCGAGAAAATGCTGAAGTACGGGCAGGAAGTGCTGCTCGAATCGGAAGAGACAAGCGGAACTCTGACCGAGGCTGAGTACCTCGAAGAACTGGAGTATAACCTTTACATGGCAAGGGAGCAGGGAATTGACTATGCTTTGAAGGAGTATGATGCCGACGCTGTCCTTTTCCCGATGGATGGTTCCACGATTGGCTCAAAGGCAGGGTACCCATCTGTTACGGTCCCAACTGCTTTTACAGAAGAAGGCGAGCCAGTCGGCATCACCTTCACCGGTACTGCCTTCAGCGAACCCTTGCTGATCAGGCTTGCCTATGCATACGAGCAGGCAACCAAGGTGCGCCGGGAGCCTGAACTTAGAATAAACGCCGAGGAAAAAAACCATACTACTTCATGAATCCATCAAAAGGAGCGAGGAAGCATGGGTAAACAAAAGCTCGGTAACGGAAACGCCCAGCGCAACAACAACAAGAAAAAAGGCAACAATACACCCGAAGAACTAGTCGAATTCACAACCGGCCAGAAAGAAAAGAAATTCAACAATCCGATTGATTAACAGCAAAGTGCCCCGGCGATTCTTCGCCAGGGCACTTTTTATAGCTGTTTTATATCGAAAATAAGATAAATCAGCAACATTCGGATGCAAAATAGATAACAGGCACGAAAAACTGGTCACATTCGTTAATACATTTGTGGAAAGCAGTCCTAGATAGAGCTCATTCAAAATTTTATTGGCGGAAAATTAAATAATTCGATCACATTTAATGTTTTTTTGACCACATTTTGAATTATATTGGCGGATTTTTGATTTTTTCGATCACTTTCAAGGATTATTCGACCAACTGCTAATCCACCGATTTTCTACCAGCTCATTAATGCCCGCCACTCTTATCAAAATTGCTTCCCGAAACGTCGGCGACATTCTCAATCGCGACCAGCGCGTTTGGGTCGATATCATCGACAACTGACCTTACTGTAGATAATTCAATCCGACTCACGATGGTGTAGATAATCTTCTTCGGTTCATTTGAAAATACGCCCTGGCCCTGGATGTAGGTCATTCCCCGGCCTAATTGCTTGAGCAATGCCTCGGCGATTTCTTCAGGGACGTCGGAAATGATCGTGACTGATTTTAGCTCTTCCATCCCTTCGACGACGACGTCAATCATTTTGAAGGCAATGAAATACGTGATGATGGAGTACATGGCCGTTTCCCAGCTGAACACGAGCAAAGCTGCCAGGACGAAGATGAACAAGTTCATCACCATGACGATCTGCCCGACAGAAACGGTGCGCTTTTTGCTTACAAGGATGGCGATGATTTCCGTTCCGTCCAGTGCGCCGCCAGCCCTGATGACCAAACCGACACCCGTTCCAAGGATAACCGCACCAATGATGGTTGCTAAAAATAAATCATCCGTTACAGGTTCAAAGTGGTGTAAATAAGC
This sequence comes from Mesobacillus sp., assembly GCF_047739415.1. GTDB lineage: Bacteria > Bacillota > Bacilli > Bacillales > Cytobacillaceae > Mesobacillus. The sequence goes on from NZ_JBIQOE010000208.1 coordinate 10,488, forward strand.
AGTCGCGCCGGATAAAATAATGACGCCATACAAAGTGCGAAGCGTGAATTTCAAGCCCATCCTCCGATACCCGATATAAAGGAAAGGAAGGTTAAAAACAATCAGGAAAATACTCATCGAGATGTTTGTCAGCTCCGCTGCGATAATCGAAAGTCCGATGACCCCACCGTCAAGAATTGCGTTAGGAACAAGAAACATATCAAGCCCAAAAGCTGCGATAATTGCTCCGATTGTTATCGTCACAAGCTGTGTGACCTCTTTGATCACTCTTTTTTTCTTCGTTGCTGCCACTAAATATCAAACCCTTTTCTATTAAAATAACTTCTATGAATTAGTAATGTATGTACTATACTTATTGTATCAAACTTAAAGTTTATCTGGTATTTTTGCATTATATATCCA
>NZ_JBIQOE010000209.1:0-6826 GCF_047739415.1 Mesobacillus sp.
CGCATCAGCACTTCTGCCCAGCAGGCACTGCCTGCGGATAGATTTCTGTCGGGTACTTCCCGGTAAAACAAGCAAGACACTGGCCGCGTGTTTCGCCAGGTTCATTGTGCCCGATTGCTTCAAGCATGCCCTCGACACTCAAGAACGTGAGAGAATCTGCACCGATCAATTCACGGATCTCTTCGACCGTGTGGTCAGAAGCAATCAATTCCTCACGGGTAGATGTATCAATCCCATAAAAGCATGGATTCTGGATTGGCGGTGAACTGATGACGACGTGCACCTCTGTTGCGCCCGCTTCCTTCAACATCTTCACAATCCGGCGGCTGGTGGTGCCGCGCACAATCGAATCGTCCACCATGATGACACGCTTGCCCTCAACAATCCCGCGAACCGGTGAAAGCTTCATCTTCACACCCTGCTCCCTTAAGCTTTGGGAGGGCTGGATGAAGGTCCGGCCGACATAACGGTTCTTGATCAAACCCATCTCATAAGGAATGCCAGATTCCTCTGCATAGCCGATCGCTGCAGAAATACTAGAATCAGGGACACCTGTTACAACATCAGCCTGAATCGGAACTTCCTTCGCCAGCTGTTTGCCGAGATTTTTTCGGGCAGCATGAACGTTGATGCCGTGTATATTGCTGTCTGGTCTAGAAAAATAAATATATTCCATCGTACAGATTGCCGTGCCCGAGCTCATTGAGTACATCTCAGAGTGAAGGCCGTCTGCATCAATCACCAGCAATTCTCCAGGAAGGATATCCCTGACAAATTCAGCGCCGACAATATCGAAGGCACAAGTCTCAGAGGCGACCACATAAGCATCCCCAAGGCGGCCCAGCGAAAGCGGACGCAGTCCATGTGGATCTAACGCCACCATCATCTCCGTTTCGGTCATGATTAAAAAGGCATAAGCACCCTTCAGCATCGGAAGTGCATTTTTGACACGATCCTTCAACTGGCTGAAGCCGCCACGCTTGATTAGGTGTGCCAGGACCTCAGTATCAGAGCTCGTTTGAAAAATACTGCCCTGCGCCTCAAGCTGATTCCTGAGCGCATCTGCATTTACAAGATTGCCATTATGCGCAAGTGCGAGTCCGCCGCTTTGTGATTGAAACAGCAGAGGCTGGACATTTTCATAGCCGCCGCCTCCTGCCGTCGCATAGCGTACATGGCCAATTGCGCCAACACCCTGAAGGTCTTCCATTGCATCAGCCGTAAAAATTTCGGTCACAAGGCCTTCGCCTTTTCTGCCTTTAAGTTCATTGCCGTCACTCACAACAATGCCGGTGCCTTCCTGTCCTCGATGCTGCAGGCTGTGAAGGCCGTAATATGTGATTTGTGCTGCCTCGGGATGTCCCCAGATTCCAAAAACGCCGCATTCCTCATTCAAGCCTTTTAGTTCAGCAAGCATGGGATGGCTCCTTTCCAGGCTTTTTTCAGCCCCTCTGTATCTTGATTGATCAAGTTTTCACCGTTGACATCAATCTTTAATACTGGCGTTTCAACAACTTTGCCAATCAGCACCGCATCTGTTAAACTCTCAAACTCAATCTGGTGCTTTGGTTTTACTGATAAAATAAAGCGGGATTGCGTTTCGCTGAACAAAGCTGATACAGCATTGCCATCCAGTGTAACCCTAGCTCCAAGCCCTTTGCTGCCAATCACCGATTCAGCAAGCGCAACTGCAACGCCGCCCTCTGCGACATCATGGGCAGAAGACACGAGACCATTTTTAATCGCTGTTAAAATCTGTGCCTGATAGCTGGCTTCCAATTCTAAATCAAGCGAAGGTGCCTTGCCAAAAATCCGGCCATACACAAGCTTCTGCAGCTCGCTGCCGCCGAACTCATCCTTCGTGTCACCCAGGAGATAAATCAAATCGCCAGCATTTTTAAAATGCTGAGTCGTTACATGCTTAAGATTTTCAACCAGTCCGACCATTCCGACAACCGGAGTCGGGTAGACAGCCGTTCCATTTGTTTCATTGTACAAGCTGACATTACCGCCAATTACAGGTGTGCTCAATGTCCGGCAAGCTTCGCTCATGCCATCAACCGCTTTTTCAAATTGCCAGAAGATCTCCGGCTTTTCCGGATTTCCGAAGTTCAGGCAGTCCGTAATCGCCAATGGCTCTCCGCCAGAGCAGACAATATTGCGCGCCGCCTCTGCAACGGCAATCTTCCCGCCTGTTTCTGGGTCAAGGTAGATATAACGGGAGTTGCAGTCCGTTGTCATCGCCAAGCCTTTTTCCGTGCCTCGAATCCTAACAACCGCTGCATCAGAACCAGGTGAAACGACCGTGCTCGTGCGGACCATATGGTCATATTGATCGTAAACCCACTCCTTGCTCGCAATCGTCGGCTGCTGGAGCAGCTGCAAAAGAGTAGCTTCATAGTTTTCAAGAGTAGGAACTTCATTATCCATGTTCTGGAACTCACGGAAATAAGCCGGTTCACTGGAAGGCTTGTAATAGACAGGAGCCTCTTCAGCCAGAGCATCGGCTGGAACTTCGGCAACCACTTCCCCTTTATGTAAAAGACGAAGCATCTTGTCGTCCGTTACTTTTCCAATCGCAACCGCTTCAAGTTCATATTTTGAAAAAAGATCGATGATTTCCTGCTCACGGCCTTTTTCAACAACAATCAGCATGCGCTCCTGTGACTCGGAAAGCATCATTTCATAAGCCGTCATGCCTGTTTCACGCTGCGGCACAAGGTCAAGATTCATCTCGATTCCTGAACCCGCCTTGCTCGCCATCTCTGCAGATGAACTTGTCAAACCAGCTGCGCCCATGTCCTGGATGCCAACAAGCGCATCATTTTTAACAAGTTCCAGACAAGCTTCCAAAAGCAATTTTTCCATAAACGGATCGCCAACCTGGACCGCTGGGCGCTTCTCTTCAGATGACTCATTCAATTCTTCTGAAGCGAATGTCGCACCGTGGATACCATCACGGCCGGTTTTCGCGCCAACGTACATAACCGTATTGCCGACACCATGCGCCTGACCCTTCTTGATATCCTCATGGTTGATTAGCCCGACGCACATCGCGTTCACAAGCGGGTTTCCCTCATATGCAGCGTCAAACTGGACCTCTCCGCCAACTGTCGGAATCCCGATGCAGTTTCCGTAACCAGCAATCCCTGCAACAACCTGTTCAAACAAATATTTCACCCTTGGTGACTCAAGCTCGCCAAAGCGGAGGGAATTCAATAATGCAATTGGCCTTGCTCCCATCGAAAAAACGTCGCGGATAATTCCGCCGACACCTGTAGCTGCGCCCTGGTATGGCTCGATCGCTGAAGGATGGTTGTGGCTTTCAATTTTGAAAACAACCGCCTGGCCATCGCCGATATCAACAATTCCCGCGCCTTCGCCAGGGCCCTGCAACACTCGCTCCCCAGTGACCGGGAACTTTTTCAGCACGGGCTTGGAGTTCTTGTAGCTGCAATGCTCTGACCACATAACCGAGAACAAACCAGTCTCTGTATAGTTAGGAGTACGTCCAAGGATCTTTTCGGCAGAAGCAAACTCGCTATCTGACAATCCCATTTCCCGATAAATTTTTTCCTGTTTAATTTGCTCTGGACTTGGTTCAAGCATTAACCGCATTTGCTTCCCTCCATTGTTTAACGATCGATTTGAAAAGCTTCAGTCCGTCCGCTCCGCCAAGCAGTTCGTCGACAGCACGCTCTGGATGCGGCATCATCCCTAGGACATTTCCGCGCTCATTGATGATCCCCGCAATATTTTCAAGGCTTCCGTTCGGATTTTCGCCTTCGTATGTGAACACGATTTGTTTATTGGTCTTCAAACGAGACAGCGTTTCTTCATCACAATAGTAGTTGCCTTCCCCGTGCGCAACCGGAATCGTGATGACCTTGCCTTTTTCATAGCCAGCAGAAAACATTGTTTCGCTATTTTCTACCTTGAGCTTAACCTGCTTGCAGATGAACTTCAGGCTGTCATTGCGGCGCATGGCTCCTGGAAGAAGGCCGGCCTCAAGCAAAATCTGAAATCCGTTGCAGACACCAAGTACAGGCTTTCCAGCTTCAGCCGCTTTGACGACTTCCTTCATGACATTGCTGAACTGCGCAATCGCGCCAGAGCGCAAATAGTCACCATATGAGAAACCCCCTGGCAACAATACAGCATCATAGCCTTCAAGATTTTCAGCATCATGCCAGACATAATCTGCTTCTTCGCCAAGCTCATCTTTTACCGCATGGTACATATCGATGTCACAGTTCGAACCCGGAAATACGATCACCGCAAATTTCACTGTGCAACAACCTCCTCGACTTCGTACCTGTAGTCCTCGATCACCGGATTCGCCAGCAGGCGCTCGCACATTTCCTTCACTGCTGCGTCAACATCCTTAACCGATTCATCAAGAGTAAGCTCCATATACTTTCCTATTCGGACCTCCTGGATGCCTTCGTAACCGTGTGTCGCCAGCGAATTTTTAACGGCCGTCCCCTGTGGATCCAAAACACTTTCCCTTAACGTGACAAACACCTTTACTTTATACATGCAATTGTCCTCCCAATCTCGTTAAAATGGTTTCGTAAGCATCTGTCAGATTCCCCAAATCGCGGCGGAACACGTCCTTGTCAAGCTTCTGCTGTGTCTCCATGTCCCACAGACGGCAAGTATCAGGTGAAATCTCATCAGCCAGCAAAATCTTCCCGTCAGCATCCTTGCCGAACTCAAGCTTGAAGTCGATCAGCGTCACGCCAATCTCTGCAAAAAAACCGCCAAGAACACCATTAATTTTTAAGGCCGCTTCCTTTAGTTCTGCCACCTCATCAGCTGATGCAAGATCCAGCACATCGACATGATCATCGGTGACCAGCGGATCGCCCAGCGAATCATCCTTCAGGTAAAACTCAACAATCGGTCGGGAAAGCTTTTTGCCTTCTTCAACCCCAAGGCGATTTGAAAAACTGCCTGCAGCAAAGTTCCTTACGACCACCTCAAGCGGAATGATTTCTACACGCTTCACAAGCTGCTCATTTCCGGAAATTTTTTCGATAAAATGCGATTGGATTCCCGCTTCGCTAAGCTTCAAGAATAGTAAACTCGTAATCTCGTTATTCAGCCTGCCCTTGCCGACAATCTCTGCCTTTTTCTCGCCATTGTAGGCCGTTGCCGAATCCTTGTACTGGACCCTGACAATCGCAGCATCCTCAGTAGCATAAATTCGTTTCGCTTTCCCTTCGTATAACAGCTCTTCCATTTTAACGCCCTCCGATTGAGATAATTAGCAATCTTCAGTCTCCATTAGATAAAAGAAGGGCAAGAAACCTTGCCCGGTAATATTAAAGTCCCAGTCTTTCAAAAATCATATCAACATGCTTGATATGATAGTTGTAATCAAAGCAGTCATCGATTTCCGCTTCGCTTAATAATCCGGCAATCTTTTCATCATTTTCGATCAGGCTGCGGAACTGCACCTGCTTTTCCCATGCTTCCATCGCTCTTGGCTGAACAGTGTCGTACGCCTCCTCACGGGACATGCCCTTGTCAATCAAAGCAAGCAGCACACGCTGGGAGTAAATCAAGCCAAGCGTCCGATCCATATTGCGCTTCATGTTTTCTGGATATACCGTCAAGTTCTTCACGATATTACCGAAACGGTTCAGCATATAGTTCAATGCGATCGTCGCATCTGGTAAAATAATTCTCTCCGCAGATGAGTGTGAAATATCGCGCTCATGCCAGAGCGGCACATTTTCATAAGCCGTCGTCATATAACCGCGGATGACCCTCGCCATCCCTGTCATGTTCTCTGAGCCAATCGGATTGCGCTTATGCGGCATGGCCGAAGAGCCTTTTTGTCCTTTTGCAAAAAACTCCTCTACTTCACGGGTTTCACTTTTTTGCAAACTGCGAATCTCAACCGCAAACTTTTCAATCGAAGTCGCAATCAAAGCAAGAGTGGACATGTAGAAAGCATGGCGGTCACGCTGCAAAGTCTGAGTTGAAATCGGTGCCGGCTGCAGGCCGAGCTTTTCACAAACATATGATTCCACGAATGGATCGATATTCGCATACGTTCCCACTGCACCAGAAATCTTGCCGAACTCGACGTCACGAGACGCCATTTTGAAACGCTCAAGATTACGCTTCATTTCCTCGAGCCATAGCCCCAGCTTCAGCCCAAAAGTGGTAGGCTCAGCATGAACACCGTGCGTGCGCCCCATCATGACTGTGTACTTATGTTCTTTTGCCTTGTTCATCAGGATTTCGATGAAATTCTCTAGATCTTTTAACAAAATTTCATTCGCTTGCTTAAGCACATACGATAAAGCTGTATCAACGACATCCGTCGAAGTCAGGCCATAATGCACCCATTTCCGCTCCTCGCCAAGTGTTTCTGACACCGCTCTTGTAAAAGCAACAACATCATGGCGCGTCTCTTCCTCAATTTCCTTAATCCGGTTAATATCAAAAGAAGCATTCTCTCGGAGTTTCCTTACGTCATCCTTAGGAATGTCTCCAAGCTCTGCCCATGCCTCACATGCTAGGATCTCGACTTCGAGCCATGCCTTAAAGCGATTTTCCTCCGTCCAGATTGCTCCCATTTCCGGTCTTGTATAACGATCTATCATCTCTTTTGTCCTCCGATCATTTCTGCTGCGCCATCCCAGATTCCGCTTCTCTCAGCTTCATCAAGCGCGATTTCCACTGTGTCTCGTAAAAGGGTCACATGCCCCATCTTCCTCTTATACTTCGCTTCTTTTTTGCCATATAAGTGAATCTTCCAATCCTGTAATTCGGGAATTCTATCCAACAGAGGCTGTTGGTGTTCTCCCAG
>NZ_JBIQOE010000210.1:0-55674 GCF_047739415.1 Mesobacillus sp.
CTTCAAGGTAAACATCCTTGATACACCTGGACACCAGGACTTCTCCGAAGACACATACAGAACATTGACAGCTGTTGACAGTGCTGTGATGATCATCGACTCAGCAAAAGGGATTGAGGATCAGACGCTCAAGCTCTTTAAAGTTTGCCGCATGAGAGGAATCCCAATTTTCACTTTTATCAACAAGCTTGATCGCCAGGGTAAAGCGCCACTGGAATTATTAGCTGAACTTGAAGAAGTTCTTGGCATTGAATCATATCCAATGAACTGGCCGATTGGAATGGGTAAAGAATTCCTCGGAATCTATGACCGTTTCAACAACCGGATCGAGCAATTCCGGGTAGATGAAGACAAGCGTTTTATTCCTTTGAATGAAGAAGGCGAAATTGATGGAGATCATTCCATGAAAGAGTCTTCCCTGTATGATCAGACATTAGAGGAAATCATGCTATTGGATGAAGCGGGAAATGAATTTTCAAAAGAGCGGATTTCAGATGGAACATTGACACCTGTATTCTTCGGAAGCGCCCTGACGACTTTCGGTGTCCAGACCTTCCTTGATTCCTATCTGCAATTTGCGCCGGAGCCTCAGCCGAGGAATTCGACTGCAGGGGAAATTGATCCACAATCAGAGGAGTTTTCTGGCTTTATCTTTAAAATCCAGGCAAACATGAACCCGGCACATCGCGACAGAATTGCCTTCCTGCGAATCTGCTCAGGCAAGTTTGAGCGAGGCATGACCGTCCAGCTTAGCCGTACAGGAAAATCAATGAAGCTTGCGCAGTCTACACAGTTCATGGCTGATGATCGCAGTACAGTTGAAGAAGCTGTAGCAGGTGACATCATCGGGCTTTACGACCCGGGCACATACCAGATTGGTGATACGATTGTTTCCGGCAAGGAAGGATTCCTGTATGAAAAGCTTCCACAGTTCACACCAGAACTTTTCGTAAGGGTTTCAGCAAAGAACGTAATGAAGCAAAAACATTTCCATAAAGGAATCCAGCAGCTTGTCCAGGAAGGAGCCATCCAGCTATTCAAGACATTGAAGACAGAAGAGTACCTTCTTGGCGCTGTCGGACAACTCCAATTCGAAGTATTCGAAGCAAGGATGCGCAACGAATATAATGTAGAGGTTCTGATGGAAAGACAGGGTTCCAAGATTGCACGCTGGATCGAAGGCGACGATGTAAACGAAAACCTGTCCAGCTCCAGGAGCCTGCTTGTCACTGACCGTTATGGCAAAAAAGTATTCTTATTCGAGAATGAATTTGCCTTAAGATGGTTCCAGGACAAGAATCCAGAAGTAAAACTTTATAATCCTATGGATGCTTCATAAAAGATTGAGCCGGCATTTGAATGCCGGCTTTTTTCATATTGTCAAATACAACAGGGACCGGGCGCAGTTTGACAGAAAAGCAGGTGCCACTTGAAATCAGAGATGGGTATTAGCTTGGTTTCGTTATTTTAAGTATTTCTATTGACATTTCGCAGTTCAGATACTATATTAATATTATTCTATATCGCTTTTATGCATAAAAGCGTTTAAGTATAAAAGTTACATACTCAGTGCCGGCAGATATTAGTAGAATCCCCATGAGCAGCAAGAAGAAACTGGATGGTTGATGTAAATCCAGGCAATGGCTGATTTGAAATACACCTGTCACAGGAAGGCACTGTTAATGAAGTGGGCAGATATGATTGTTTGCCAATTAGGGTGGTACCGCGGAGCTCCTTCGTCCCTAGACTTAGTGGAGCTTTTTGTATTTTACAACTAATTGGGGGAATCATCATGTTAAACCAAAGTCAATCAATATCATTGAAAACTTCTGAGGCAGCTGCTGTTATAATATTGCTTCTGGCGGGAATCGGTTATGGCATGATCAAACTTGAATTAATGCCGCACATTCCGGTCCTGATAGGAATCGGGTCATTGATAATATATGGTTTGTTTAAAAAAATCAAGATGGACGAACTTGAACATAGTATGATTGAGGGTGCCAAGGCCGGCCTGGGAGCTGTGTTGATTTTTTTCTTTATTGGAATGCTGGTCAGCAGCTGGATTGCTGCCGGTACCATTCCTACTTTGATCTATATCGCATTTGATTTAGTGACCGGAAAGTGGTTTTATGCGATTGTCTTTATCGTCACATCTGTTGTTGGGTTAAGCATTGGCAGTTCATTGACAACCTCAGCTGTGATCGGTGTAGCGTTCATAGCGGTTAGTGAAAGTTTAGGATTCTCATTGGCAATCACGGCCGGTGCGGTGGTTTCGGGCGCATTCCTTGGTGATAAAATGTCACCGCTATCTGATACAACCGTTCTAGCGTCTGCCACTGTAAAAGTGGATCTGTTTGAGCATATCAAAAACATGAGCTGGACGACGATACCTGCGTTCTTCATTTCACTTGTCATGTTTGCTGCCTTGTCCCCAGAACTAAGTTCAGCAGACTTCACAAAGCTTGGAAGCTTGCAGAATACTCTTGATGAGATGAATCTTGTAAACTGGTACTCACTCATTCCACTTGCTATCATTGCGGTACTTGCAGTGAAAAAAGTATCTTCAATGTTGACACTAGGAGCAGGAACCCTTTCAGCGATGATAGTCAGCATGATGGTTGTGCCGCAAAAGGACTGGGGGCAGCTGCCGGGAATTTTATATTCAGGCTATGTTTCTGAGAGCGGCAACGAGCAGCTGGATTCCCTGTTGAGCCGCGGGGGCCTTGAGAGTATGTATTTTTCAGTCTCGCTTGTACTTCTTGCTTTAGGTATGGGTGGATTGTTATTCAAGCTGGGTGTTCTTCCCGCTCTATTGCAAGGTCTTTCCAGCAGTCTGGAAAAGATACCTGTTCTCGTAGGATCAACTGCTTTATCTGCGATTGGGATTAACTTCTTGATTGGTGAGCAATATCTTTCAATTCTTATAACAGGCAATACATTTGCAGGCCACTTTGAAAAAGCTGGTCTGCATCCGAAAAACCTTTCTCGTGTCCTGGAGGATGCCGGAACAGTACTAAATCCGCTTGTTCCCTGGAGCGTTTGCGGCGTTTTCCTTAGCAGTGTCCTTGGAGTCAGCACGATGGATTATGTACCATTTGCGTTCTTTTGTCTGCTGTCACCGGTATTGACACTGGCAGCAGGTTTTACTGGAATAACCTTATCGAAGACAGGGAAAAATGCGGTGGCATAAGCTGCCGCTTTTTTGTTGCTTACTAATGCTAATTATGTGCCTGAAACCCGGGTGAACACATGAATTGTGGAACATAAAACCCGATTATGTGCCCGAAACTCAACAGAACACATGGTTTGGGGAACATAAAACCTGATTATGTGCCTGTAAACTCAAAATACATATAAGTTGGGACACATTATCCTATAGAAAATATTAGTACCTAAAAGTTTCATTAATTCTACGATTACTTTAAAATGAAAGGTATGCTTATGAGAAACAAATGTTAAAAAATGTTCTTTTAAATTGCACACTGGATAGTTGAATTATCCATGGCGCTTCACTATATTAAGGATGGTATAGTAATAACCGTCCGGTCAGTCACTGTGTTTTACCGCCGAAAGGAGTTTGCGTATGAAAATCAGCAATTTTTCAATTAGAAGGCCTGTTTTTACATTAGTGACCATGTTCTTGGTCCTGATTCTTGGGGTTGTTTCTTTGATGAGGATTCCTTTGAAACTGATCCCGGATATAAATCCGCCTGTTGGGGTAGTTGTAACCAATTATCAGGGAGCCAGTCCTGAGGAAGTTTTGGAAAAGGTGACGAAGCCACTCGAGGCTAATTTGGCTACGCTGCCGGGAATCAAGACGATGACTTCTACTTCACAGGAAGGTGCCAACCTAATCCTGATGCAGTTTTCCTGGACAACCAATATTGATGATATCCAGGATGAAGTCATCCAGAGGCTGGATATGACGCCGATTCCAGACGACGCGAATAAGCCGAGATTCATGAAGTTCGATCCGTCTCAATTTCCAGTCATCCAGCTATCATTAAGCTCTGGGCAGGATGAATCTGCACTAAGGGAGCTGGCGGAAGAGCTAGAACTGGAGCTTACCAAGGTTGAAGGGGTCGCAAGCGTCAATTTATCTGGTACATCCGTACGGGAAGTAAGGGTGGAACTTGACCAGGAAAAGTTAAAGAGTTATAAACTGAGTCAATCAGACATTGTTGACCTGATCAGGGCTAATGATGTATCGATGCCTGGTGATACGATTTTGACAGATGGCAAAGAACTGACGACCAGGATCATCAGTACTTTGGATTCATTAGATACGTTAAAGAGCTTGACAGTATTCAATAATCCGGTGACAAATCAGAAGATTAAACTGGAGGATGTTGGAACAATTGAGTTGCAAAAACAGGATGATAATACGATTACAAGGACGAATCAAACTCCTTCCGTACTGCTGAGTGTCCTGCAGCAATCGGATGCCAACACGGCAGAGGTTTCTGAAGCGTTTCTTGAAGAGTTGGAGACATTGCTTGGAAGGGATAAATACGCTGGGATAGAGTCGGAGGTACTCTTTGACCAGGGAGATTACATCAAAATGGCAATCGGAAATATTTCAAACTCCCTGATTGTCGGGGGATTGCTAGCGATGGCTGTTCTGTTCTTCTTCCTTAGAAATGTGAAGAGTCCCCTCATCATCGGGATTGCGATTCCGTATTCCGTTATCTTCACCTTTGTATTGATGTTCTTTGCTGATTTCACACTGAATATCATGACCCTTGGGGGGCTGGCACTCGGAATCGGGATGCTGGTGGATAATGCGATCGTCGTCATCGAAAATATATATCGCCATCTTTCAATGGGAAAGGATCCGAAAACAGCGGCAAGAGATGGAGCTAAGGAAGTAGGAGCTGCCATTACTGCATCAACTTTGACGACTGTAGCAGTGTTTTTGCCAGTTGTCTTCATCTCTGGTATCATTGGCGAGCTGTTTACAGAGTTCGCTTTGACGATTTCATTCAGTTTATTTGCTTCATTGGTGGTTGCGTTGACCGTTGTCCCAATGTTAGCCAGCAGGCTGTTGAAGGCGCCGAAGAAAAATCTCGAAGCGAGAAGGCAGCGTTCAGGCTCATTGAGAGGATTGGAAAAATCAATCAGATGGGCACTGCGCCATCGATTCATCGTCATTCTGATCACTTTGCTGATGCTGGCCGGAGGCGGTTATGGAGTGACAACAGTTGGCACCCAGTTTATCCCACCAACGGATGAAGGGTTCTTCAGCATCAGGGTGAATCTCGAAAATGGAGCTGCACTTTCTGAAACCCAAAAAGTCATGGCTGCTCTCGAAGACAAGTTGAAGGATGAAGAAGAGGTCGATGTTTATGTAAGCCTGGTTGGGACTACCCAAGAGGCTTCATTCAGGGGCACAACGAATGCCAACGTCGGTGAACTGTATGTAAAGATGGATGAGCTAGAAGAACGGGAAATCAGTACCTTCCAGTTTGTCGATGATGTGAAAAAAGAGCTGGAACAAGCCGCGGCAAATGCAAACAGCAGAGCTGAACTAGGTTTTAATATGCAGTCCACTTCCGGTTCTGCTCCGAACACCTTGACTTTCAACGTTCGCGATTCCAGTGAAAAACGCCTGAATGAGTCTATTGATAGAATATATGAATCCCTGAAGGAGCTCGACGATGTCAATGAACTGACTACAAGCCAGAATGATACTGTTGAGGAAATCCAGATTACGGTTGACAGGGAAAAAGCACTGGCCCAGGGACTGGCACCAGCGCAAATTGCCATGATTGTTAACAACGTAACTCGTGGGGATATGGCAACACAAATGCCCGGTGAAGATGGGGAAATTCTTGGTGTATATGTTGAATATGATAGTGAAGTAACCAAGAACATCGATGAGCTGAAACAGCTGTTGATCAAGAAGCCTGACGGTAACTATGTCACTCTTGGCCAGGTTGCCAATATTGAAATTGGCAGCGGTCCTGTAAAAATTCAACGGATCAATCAACAAGGCGCAGTTGAATTTACGATGAAATACAAGTCCTCAACGAACCTTGGTGATATATCCAAGAAGGTGGATGAGAGGATAGCTGAGCTTGATTTACCAGATGAAACTGAAGTTGTTTTCAGCGGAGACAGGGAACTGCTCGAATCATCAATTGATGATCTTGTACTGGCTTTCGTTCTGGCAATCATCTTGATCTATCTTGTAATGGCAGCCCAGTTCGAGTCACTGAAGTATCCATTTGTCATCATGTTCACGGTTCCGCTGATGGTGATTGGTGTCGCACTGGCGCTGACGGCAACGGGAACACCAGTTAGCTTGACAGTGGTTATCGGAATCATTGTGCTTGCAGGTATCGTTGTTAACAATGCGATTGTGATTGTCGATTATATCAACCAGAAGAAAGAGCGTGGTTTGATACCGCATGAAGCGATTGTCCTTTCGGTAAAAGACAGGGCACGCCCTATCTTGATGACGGCGTTGACGACCATTCTTGGACTTCTTCCACTCGCGCTAGGCATTGGGGAAGGGACTGAAATCAACCAGCCAATGGGAATTACGGTCATTGGAGGCCTGATCAGCAGTACATTCCTGACCCTGTTTGTCATTCCTGTAGTCTATAGTTTCTTTGACAAGGACTACCGAAGAAGAAATAAAATGTATGCGACACCAGATGGCCATCTGGTACCAGCCTATCTGCTAAAAGAGCATACAGAGTCAGGATTTGAAACGGGAACGGAAGAGAGGCCGACAACATACCAAAAGGGAAAATACACGAAAGAAGAAATGGCCGGTATGTTAGAAGAGCTCCTTCAACAAATAAAAGACGAAGAAGGTTCAAATCAAGATTATAGAAGACGAAGATAATGTGAGATGTCTGGCTGAGGTTAGCCAGGCATTTTTTTTGCGGTCAGAAAAGCCCACGAAACACGAAAAAGTTTCCTCAATGAGTTGCCCCCACCCCGTTATTTATCGTATTTTTCAGAATAATCAGCAAAGTAATTGCGGATGTAAGCGCTTATCGTTAAAATAAAGCTAATAAACGGTGAGGAGGACATTCATGGAGTACGGGTACTTTTTCACAGGATTTCCTGGATTCATCAGCAATCAATTGATTAGGGAAGTTTTACGGAAAAATGATAGTAAAGGTAAGATTTATGTATTGGTGCTGCCTAATATGGTTGATAAGGCAGAGACTGAGAGAGCAGCAATCATTCGGGATTTTACCCTGTCTGAGAGTCAGTTCGAGATTATAAAAGGAGATATTACAATATCAGGCCTGGCGATTGACGAAGAAAAGCAAGCTCAGCTTGAGTCAGCTGTAACGCATGTCTTCCACCTGGCAGCTATATATGACCTCGCGGTTCCAAAGGAAATTGCGTACCGTGTGAATGTGGATGGAACAAGGTACGTGAATGAATGGGTGAAGTCCTTAAAAAATCTCAAGCGCTATACATACTTCAGCACCGGATATGTTGCCGGCAAACGGGAAGGTATATTATATGAGGATGAATTAATCAAGCCACCCGGTTTCAAAAACTACTATGAAGAGACTAAATATGAAGCTGAAGTCCTCGTAGAATCATTGAAGTCCGAGATTCCTGTCACCATCATCAGGCCAGGGATTGTTAAAGGTCATTCAGCAACAGGAGAGACCATCAAATTTGATGGCCCGTATTTCATCATGAATTTTATCGACCGACTCAGCTTCATGCCATTCTTGCCAAAGCTTGGCAAAGGCGATACTGTTGTCAATCTTGTGCCAGTGGATTATATTATTGAGGCGACAACCTATTTAACCTTTGCTGATAAGGGAGCAGGGAAAACATATCATCTTACAGATCCCAAACCATACAAAGTGTCTGAGCTTTATGAAATGATGATGTATGAATTGTTGAAGAAGCAGCCAAAAGGTTCTGTACCACTGGCGCTGGCAAAAGGAGGGCTCAATTTCCGGGTGCTTAGGACGTATCTTGGAGTTGAAAAAGAAGCACTTGACTATTTTACATGGAGAGGCCATTTCGACTCTTCCCAGGCACAAGATGACCTAAAGGATTCAGGGATCACCTGCCCGGATTTTAAGGAAGGGATTGCTGCTATGGCGGCATTCTATCGAGAAAATAAACATAAGACTCAATACCAAATAAACATTATATAAAACTTTAAATTATTGGCAGGTGAATGAACGTGCATTCAGTTGAAGAAGTGCAAAAGATGTCGGTATTGGCACCAGCGACAGGTGAAGTTATTGCCGAAATCGAGGAGACGCCTGTCCATGAAGTTCCTTTGTACTATCAGCAGGCGAGGAAGGCTTTTAGGAATTGGAGCGGTCTTGCCATTACTGAGCGTGTCGGATATTTACGGAGACTTAAGCAGCTGATGGTCGATGAAATGGACGAAATCGCGAAAATTATCTCAGATGATACTGGCAAGGTATTGACCGAGTCAATTGTGGCCGATATCATGCCGACACTTGATGCAATCGATCATATTATCAAACATGCTGAAAAGGTTCTTAGCAGGCAAAAAGTTAAAACACCTTTATTGCTCATCGGAAAAAAATCCTTTATAGAATATATGCCTCGTGGCGTTGTTCTTGTAATATCACCCTGGAATTATCCGCTGCAGCTGGCGATGGTACCGATGATCAGCGCTCTGGCAGGAGGCAATTCTGTCATCCTGAAGCCATCAGAGGTAACTCCGCTTGTTGGTAAATGTATCGAAGACTTATTCCGGCGCTCAGGGTTCCCTGAAGGAACTGTACAGGTGGCGCATGGCGGCAAGGAAGTTGGCGCTGCTTTTACCTCGGGTAAGCCAGATTACATCTTCTTTACAGGCTCTGTCCGTACAGGGAAGATCATCCAGCAGCAGGCTGCAAAGGATTTGATTCCAACAACCCTGGAGCTCGGCGGCAAGGATCCGATGATTGTATTTGAAGATGCCAACCTTGACAGGGCAGTTAAGGCAGCTGCGTGGGGTGCCTTTACAAACAGTGGCCAGGTTTGTATGAGCGCTGAGCGATTATATGTGGAACGGTCAATATATGCAAAGTTCCTTGAAAAATTGAAAAAAGAAGTCAATTCTCTTCAGCAAGGGAACGATATAAATTCTGATGTCGGATCTATGACCTTTCCTGCCCAGAAAGACGTGGTAAGAGAACAGCTGGATGAAGCACTTGAACGGGGGGCGAAATTGGAAACTGGATTGAAACCTTCTGATTGGAAGGAAGACATGTTCCTGCCGCTTACCGTCATTACTGAAGTCGAGCAGGATATGAAAATCATCCAGGAAGAATCTTTCGGACCATTGCTTCCTGTTGTCCCATTCGATACTGTAGAAGAAGCCATCGCGTATGCTAATGGAACCGTGTATGGACTAAATGCAAGTGTATGGACTCAGGATAAAGCGAAGGCGCGTCGTGTCGCTTCCCAACTTGTATCTGGAGCAGTCGTTATCAATGACGTGCTTATTACTGTAGCCAACCATGGTCTTCCGTTCGGGGGAACCAAAGAAAGCGGCATTGGCCGATATCATTCTGAGGCAGGTTTGAGGATCTTTTGTCATGAAAAAGCAATCATGGAAGACATGGGTATCATGAAATCTGAAATTCAATGGTATCCATATAAAGGTAAATATCCATTGTTCCTGAAATTGTTCAAAAGCTATTTTGCAGAGAAAAAAGACTGGCTCACTTTTGCCAAAAACTATATCGCACTTCTAAGAAGTAACAAATAAAATTCAACCGTCCCGCAATTCGGGGCGGTTTTCTTTTTCAGCTAGTGTAAGTGCTATCTATTTTCCTTTTTCAGTTTTCAGGCTGACACTATGGATTCATTTTACGAAATAAATTTAACAAATAACTGGAAAAATGATAATTCGAAGCACAATTTGGACAATCTAAAACAAGTAACAAAATGCGCAGGATTAAAAAAAACGTAATTTCCAGTTGTTCTTTTTAGAATTCTGCACTCATAAAGGCACCAATAATAAGACTAAAGGATGAAACGTGACGTGGCGATTAAAAAGAACTTAACCAAACTAGAAGCGGTAATGTGGAGCATCGCACTGCCAGGTTTTGCCCAGCTATTGACGGGGAACCTTGTCAAGGGCATTTTATTTGTCCTGCTTGAGTTCCTTGTTAACGTTAATAGTAATTTTAACAAAGGAATAATGTATAGCTTCCTTGGGGAAACAGAAAAGGCTATGCATGTCATGGACTACCAGTGGCTGATGTTTTACCCATGTTTATATATGTTCGCTATGTGGGATGCATATAGAAGCGTCATGTCCGAGGAAGAGAAAATCACCTTTTTGCCTTTTGTGTTTTCTGCCTATTTCGTAACGGTTGGTTTGATGATATCACCGAAGGTTAAATTATTTGGACTATTTCCAGGACCGGTTTTCCTTCCAATGCTTTTTGTCATTCCCGGAGTGCTTACCGGATTTTTGGTCAGGAAGTTATTACTTAAGTTTTATTACCATTAGAATTAAGGTGATACCATTACATATACAATAAACTCTATCTGCCTGGGAGGATTTTTAATTGTGATATGCTCCCGGGATGGTGCGGTCCGTTATGCGGACTAATCCGATACGTCGATAAAAGATGGAAGGGGCACTTCAAGTTACTGTTTTTTTATCGATATTTTTAAAAGTTAAAATTCTTTCTAAAACCTTATATATCAACAATGTTCTTAACACTTCGGTCATATTTTGACTGAACTTTTTTATTTTTTTCTAAAAAACCCCCATAACATAGTAAGCGCAAACGTAACCTTGTAGTGATTAAAGCGGCCGCTCCTAAAAACTTACGAGGTGAACTGAGAATGAAGAAACTTTCTAACCAAGAGATGAAAAAAATCGCCAAGAGTACATTGGCTTTAGTGCTTGCTGGAACATTTGCATTTTCGCCAGTTGCAATGGCAGAAGAGAACAATTCTGAGGTTGAAACGGTAGAACTGCAAAATGTCAGCCCTGAAGAACTTGAAGAAGCAAAGACACAGGTCGATGAGCTTGAAGAAACGAACCCATCTTTGATACCGGGAGACTTCTTCTACTTCGCTAAAATTGCTCTTGAGAAGATCAGGCTTGCTTTTACAATCGATAATGCAAAAGAAGCTGAATTGCTTGCTACATACGCATCAGAACGCCTTCAAGAGGCAAGTGCTTTGTTCGCTGAGGGAAATGAAGAAGAAGCCCTTAAAGTAATCGAAGCAGCTGTTGAATACATGGAATCTTCACAGGAAATTGTAGATGAGGAAGTATCAAAGGAAGAAGATGCTGATTCAGAAGAAGAAACAGACGCGGAAGATGGTACACCTTCTGATGAAGACACAGAGGAAACAGATTCTGAAGAATCAACTGAAGATGGAGAAGAGCCTGCTGACGACGTTGTAGCTGAAGAGCCTGGCGATGAAGACGCGTCTGAAGAAGAAGAAGTTGTAAGTGAAGATCCTTTCGAAGAAATCGAAGGAATGCTCAGACAGAATATCATTGCATTAAAAGCTGCTATGGAACACGTTGGCAATGAAAATGCAAGAGCTCAACTTCAGAAGAACATTGATAAAACATACGCTAAGATGGCAAAAAAATTGGCTAAATTAGAAGAGAAATATGCAGAGCAGCCGGTTGAGGAAGAAGATACACAAACAACTGAGCCAGTGGGACTAGAACCAGTCGTTGAGTCAGATCTTCTGCCTGCTGATGAAACACCTGTAGTTGAAGAGTCTGCTGAAGAAACAATGCCTGTAAATGACGACACAACTGTAGTACCAGTAGTATCGCCAAAAGCAGAAAAAGAGAAAGCTAAACAAGAGCGTAAAGCACAAAAGGCTGTTGAAAAACAGGAACGCAAGGAAGCTCAACAGCAAAAGAAAGAAGAAAAACACCAGGCTAAGCAAGATAAGAAACAAGAAAAGAATTCAAAGAAACATGAAAATAAAGGCAATGGAAATGGCAAAGGTAACGATAAAAACTAATGCATAATGAACAATAGACTTGAAAAGATAGCTATAATTGGCTATCTTTTCACTGCCTAACCACAAATAGAGCAATTGACAGACTATGATATAATGTGGGGAGAAAAGAGGTGAGGCTATTGCTAAGTTTATTGTTCATGGCAAAGAAAAAGCGCAGGCCACTGGAAGAAACCGTAGAAAAAATCCACCAGGGGGATGCTGCTTTAAGAGAAGAATTGATTGATTCTTATAAGCCATTTATCGCGAAGACTGTTTCATCTGTCTGCAAGAGATACATACATGAGTCGGACGATGAATTTAGCATTGGCCTCATCGCTTTTAATGAGGCAATCCAAAAATATTCATCTGAAAAAGGGAATTCTTTATTAAGCTTTGCAGAAGTCATGATTAAGCGTAGGGTAATTGATTATATCCGCCAGCAGAGCCGGAATCAAAACCTGAGCTTCCATATATCGAATGATCCGACTGAGGAAGAACAACAGAGGTCGACAATTGAAGATGAACTTTCTCTTGATGAGTTCAGAAAAAAAACAGAACAGGAACTAAGAAGAGAAGAAATCATTCAATTCCAGGCAGTCTTGAAAGATTTTGACCTATCTTTCCAGGATTTGCTCGAGCAGTCGCCTAAGCATGCAGATGCTCGGAAAAATGCGATGCTTGTTGCAAAATCAATGGTTGAAAACGAGGCATTAAAGAACTTGCTTCTCGAAAAAAAACGCTTGCCAATCAAGCAATTGGAAGACATGGTCAAAGTCAGCAGAAAAACCATAGAGAGAAACAGAAAATATATTATTGCAATCGCACTTATTTTAATTGGGGATTATGTATATTTAAAGGATTATATTAAAGGGGTGTTAGAGACATGAGAAAAGGGGTTATCCTTGAAATCAATGATCTTTACCTAACATTGTTGACCCCCGAAGGCGAGTTTTTACGGGCCCGAAAGCTTCAACAAGATTATCAGGTAGGAGAAGAAATTCATTTTTTTCCAGAAACGTTAACTGTTAATAAGAAAAGATTTAATCTATCTTTTTTAAATAGCTTTAAGGCAAGGAGTATTGCGCTGGCAGCAGTATTTATGATTGCCATGACTGCGCTTGTTCCTGCGTATCAAAACGGACAGGTTTACGCATATATGTCCATTGATTTGAATCCAAGCATTGAATTGGCAGTCAACGATGATTTAAAGGTTCTCCGCATGACAGGTTATAATCCTGAAGGGGAAGAAATCATTGAGGAAATTAAAGGCTGGAAAAAGAATGATGCAGCAGTGGTTGCAGAAATGATCATTGAGGAAATCGAGGATGAAGGTTTCTTAAAAGAAAACAAAGACGTTGTCATCGCGACTGTCCATAATAAGAAGGCAAAAGAATCAGTAGATTTAGCATTAGAAAAAAAGATTACTGAAATAAAAAAATCAACACAAGATGAAAACCTGAATTTCAAGGTGATGGAAGCAACAATTGAAGACAGGGAGAAGGCACAAAAGCAGGGTGTTACGACTGGTGTATACAAAGAAAAGAAAAAGGATACGCTGAAGCCTGCAGATAATATGGGTGAAAATAAAAAAACCAAACCAGATCCTGGAAAAAAAGATACTAATCCTTCGGTTGTTCCACAGCCTGAAAAGAAGGAACCACCAGGTCAGGTTAAGAAAAAAGTTCCTGATGCTCCAAAAGGAAAACCAGACAAGTCAGAAACACCATCCCATGATAAAGACAAGGGGAATAAAAATTCCGGAAAGAGCAACAATGGCCAAGGTAATAGCAAGCATGCTGATAAAGGCAACAAACAAAAAAATGGCCAGGAACCAAAACAACATAACAACGAAAAAAAGTTTAATTCTCAGCAAGGCCATAAAAGTGACAACAGAGGACAAGCTGGGAAAAACAAAGATAATCCTGGTAGGAATAACTAATATTAAAAGTCCGGAATTCAATCCGGACTTTTTTCCATGTCCATATTCAATTGTTTGCATCGATAATGGTTATCCTATATACCATAACCAATATTCAGGTGTTTTATTGCTGTTTCTGTCCTGAAAGCTGTGCCTGCGCTTGTTGAACAAGGCGTTTAGTGATTTCTCCGCCGACTGAGCCATTTGCTCTTGAAACTGTGTCGGATCCTAGACTAACTCCGAATTCCTGGGCGATCTCATATTTAACCTGGTCCATGAACTGTTCAACACCAGGAACCAGTAATTTATTTGAATTACGAGCCATCAATATCAACTCCTTTGATAGTATACAGAGAAAAATTTCTCTGTATAGATAGTTTGAACACAGCAGGTAAATTCATAAGTGGTAATCTTTTATCATTTTGGATAATGTTTACCTTGTTTTTTGCTCTGTTAAGGCACAACGGTGAGGTTAAACATTGTTGATTCTAGCGGAGGCGTATAGAACGGGTGGAAACTGCAAGAAAGTACTTTATTAATTAGATGATATTCTTTATCATAGGTATGTAAATGAATCAGGGCTGAAAGGAAGCAATTATGTGGATTAATATTAGAAGAAGGTTAGATAAATTATCTCCTGCGCAAATTATCGTTGCGTATTATTTGATTGCGGTAATTGTCTCGATGAGTTTATTAAGTTTGCCTATTGCCATACAGCCCGGGGCAAAATGGTCTTTCATGGATGCGTTATTCACTGCCGCGAGTGCTGTCAGTGTTACCGGACTTTCAGTAATAACAGTCCGCGATACGTTTACTGTGCAGGGAATTTTTATCCTTATGTTTGTCCTGCAGTTCGGCGGGATTGGTGTCATGGCGCTTGGCACTTTCTTCTGGTTGATTATAAGGAAGAAAATAGGGCTGAAGGAACGCAGACTAATCATGATGGATCAGAATCAGACATCAATGTCAGGGCTCGTGAAACTGCTTAAAGAAATTCTTGTGATTATAGTCATTATTGAATTGATTGGTGCTTTGCTATTAGGTTTATATTTCTTAAAATATTATCCGACATGGCAAGAAGCATTTCTTCACGGTCTTTTTGCATCCGTCAGTGCTACAACCAATGGAGGGTTTGATATTACCGGAGCCTCACTGATTCCATATGCACAGGATTATTTTGTGATTACAATCAATATGCTATTGATTACTCTTGGTGCAATTGGTTTCCCTGTGCTGGTTGAACTAAAAAGTTTTCTGTTCAGAAGTAAAAAAAGCGGTCCGTTCCGTTTTTCGCTATTCCTTAAGATAACAACTCTTACGTTCCTTGGACTCCTTATTTTCGGAACAGTTGCGATCTGGGCACTGGAATATAATCATTTCTTATCCGATAAATCTCTGTGGGATTCATTCTTTTATGCATTTTTCCAGTCCACTACGACCAGAAGCGGAGGATTGGCAACAATGGATGTGAATGATTTTACTGATCCAACCTTATTCCTGATGGCGGCTTTGATGTTTATCGGGGCGTCACCAAGCTCAGTCGGCGGAGGGATCAGAACAACAACTTTTGCGCTAAATCTCTTGTTCCTTTACCATTTTGCGAGAGGTAGGCGAGCAATCAGGGTATTTAACAGAGAGTTGCACCAGGATGATATAATCAAGTCTTTGGTTGTTTCCATCATGGCTGTACTAATATGTTTCTTTGCCGTCCTTATTCTGATGGTCACTGAGAATCAATCACTATTGGCCATCATTTTTGAAGTTGCATCTGCGTTCGGAACAACAGGCTTATCCATGGGCATCACTCCAGAACTATCGACGATCGGAAAAATGGTCCTGATTATTTTGATGTTCATCGGAAGAGTTGGAGTCATATCCTTCCTGTTGATCATTGGCGGTAAAACAGTAAAAGAAAGCATCCATTATCCAAAAGAACGTGTAATAATAGGGTAATGTTCATTTTCAAAAAAAAAATCCGGGTTCTCCCGGATTTTTTTGTTCTCATATATGATTTTATCAATCCTGTCCTTTGCTCACATCTTTTGTTGGGTGCATAAATGGATAGCCCTGAGGCTTTCTCTTTTCCTCAAGAAGATCTCTGTTTTCAGCTGTGTTCCACCCTATATCATTCGTAGGGTGTACCCATTTATCGCCGGCCATGACTGCTGGGTCTGTCTCGTCAGTCCAATTTTCAAGCGGTGAGTTTTCGGATGCGTAAAGACTGTCTCCAATGATGACTCCATGCTCATTCTTGAATGGTGCTTTCATTTCGATTCCTGTATTTTTAAAGCTCGGAGCATTTATTTGATGAGGCAATGTTTCCTCGATATCCAATGGTTTTAGCTCCCTGTCCTTTTTTGCCATTTCAGCTCCTCCTTTTTGAGATTATTTTTTGTCTTATGCGGTTTTTTATTAGATAGTTTCATTTGTAAAATTAGGTAATCAAATCAGTACATAGCAAACCGCCGATTGAAAAAAATAGTAGTATGGAGGTGGTTAGAATGGCTAAACGGAAGGCAGAAAGAAATGCTTTGGCTAAATATACAAATACACCTAAGAAAAATCTTCAGGAAAGCGAATTTTCTGCAGAGTTTGCTCATGGCGAAGATCCAGGTAAATTTGCCAACAGAAATTCAAAGCAGGGCAGGAAAGGAAGATCGTGATGAAAAAGCATGAAGGTCGGCACCAAAAGCCAATGAACGTTGAGTTTGGCATGGAGTTTGGCGATATCAATGCTGGTAAGCTTTATGAGCTCCCTTTTAATAGCAAAAAAACGAAAAATAAAGCTGATAAAGATTGTAAATAAAAAACGAGTCAAAATAAAAAGCCGGCTGTTTATGCCGGCTTTACATCTTGCATCTTAAAAGTGAAAAATTGGGGTTGCTCCAATTTAGAATCAAAATAAACAAGCATATAAGATGGGGAATACTCAACTTCTCCATCTTCAATAAATTTCTCCAGGTCGATCGTGATATCCTCAAGCAGTGTATGCTTATACAAATCTTTTTCACTGATATTTAATTCGGAGTACTGACGGCCAAGGGCATCAGGTTTATGAATGATGCCACGGTACAATTCAGAACGCTCCTGCTTGTCCAAACTCAGTTCCCACCAAGGTTTGCGTGGCTTATGTTTCGCGCCTGCAAGATAATCATACTTCATCAAGCTTTCGATCGCTTCTAAATTATCCACATCTTTTTCCTGGAGAAAATTGAACAGCCTTTTGAACAGGTCTTCGAGCTGATGGCCAATCCGGGACCATCCTCTTGTCTCCCAATAAGAGCCAAATTCCTGAAAGAAATCAAATGGTGATGGGAAAACCTTCGTGACTAGATATTCAACGGTACGATCCATCCGGTGGTCATTCCAATATTTTTCAAGTACATCTTCAACCTGCTTGATCTTGATGATGTCATTGAAATCAAGGACATTATTCCCGAGGATTTCATATGGTGAATGATCCATATACACATAATCATGCTGATCGGCTTGCAGTCTCAATCCAGTCCCTCTCAGCATCTTCAGGAAGCCAAGCTGCAATTCTTCGGGCCGCATTGCAAACACATCATTAAATGTTTTTTTGAACGAATGATAATCTTCTTCTGGCAAACCGGCGATTAAGTCAAGGTGCTGGTCTATCTTGCCGCCTTCCTTGACCATTGTCACAGTGCGCTTCAGCTTATCAAAATTCTGTTTTCTCATGACCAGCTCATTCGTATAATCATTAGTCGACTGGACGCCAATTTCGAAGCGGAATAATCCTGCAGGCGCTTCCTGGTTTAGGAATTCAATGACCTCAGGGCGCATGATATCAGCAGTGATTTCGAATTGGAACACAGTCCCAGGAAGATGCTCATCAATCAGGAACCGGAACATTTCCATTGCGTAGCTTCGACTGATATTGAATGTCCTGTCGACGAATTTGATTGTCTTCGCACCATTCGCCATAAGATAACGGATATCTTCCTTGACATTCTCCCTGTCGAAGTAGCGGACACCGACTTCAATTGAAGAGAGACAAAACTGGCAGCTGAAAGGGCAGCCGCGGCTTGTTTCGAGATAAGTTACCCGTTTGGAGAGATGGGGAAGATCTTCTTCAAAACGATATGGAGATGGAAGTTCTTTTAAATCCAGCTTATTGCGTTGGGGATTCATTTGGATGCTTTCGCCTGTTCGATAAGCTATGCCAGGTACTTCGGAAAAATCCGCTCCTGAAGCTAGTGCAGAAAGAAGCTGCTTGAATGTCTGTTCACCTTCACCGATGACGATGAAGTCAAACTCTGCGACTTCCTTCATCCAATCCTGAACGTCGTAGGTAACCTCAGGGCCCCCTGCAATAATTTTAATCTCTGGGTTGATTTTTTTGATCATCTTAATGACTTTAATCGTTTCTTCAATATTCCAAATGTAGCAGCTGAATCCGAGGACATCTGGCTGCTTTTGAATCAAATCTGACACGATATTGATGACGGGGTCCTTGATTGTATACTCAACTAGCTTCACGTCAAACTCTGGCTGAGCATATGCCTTCAAATACCTGATTGCAAGATTGGTGTGTATATATTTCGCGTTGAGCGTTGTTAGTACTATGTTCATTGAAAAATCTCCTTTGTAAAAATCCAGCAGCAAATCAACTTTAAATTATATCTCAGTTTGGACAAAAAAGACAGGTTGAATGCAGTTGAAGAAAAAGGAAAAGAGCCATTCTCTTGAGGAATGGCTCTTGCTAGTGCTTATATTAGGAAGTGTTAACTGCTCAATAGCTTCCGCCTATAAAACCTCAGGATGGCTGTGAACCTAGTTTTGAGTCGGTTGATCCGTGAGGTTTTAAACTCGATCAGTGGCTGTGCTATTGCTGCTGCGTACTTGCTGGACAACAGGAAAGTCAAGAGCAGTGCGATGACTGCCAGCAAAAGGATACGTTCAGGACTCTGGAAGAAGTTCTGAACTTCGCTTTCGCGGAAGGTTCGTACAAAAAACCCGTGCAGCAGATATACATAAAGTGTATTTTTTCCCAGGTCTGTAAAGAAATATTGCTTCTTTGGAACGATTGTCAAAAAGCTGAACACCATCAGCAAGCTTAATAAGTAAAAGCCCAATCGTGTGAACATACTTGATATTGAAGCTGCTTCCATCATTGAATAAGGCTTGGAGCCCAGGAGCCATTTATAATCTACTTCCGGGTTGAACAAAAATCCTAAAAACACTGCGGTGAAGACCACAAATGCTCCAACTTTGAAGGCAGGCCTTGTCAATGTTTTAATATGGTCTTTTGTCATATGGTACCCGAGCAGGAACAATGGAAAGAAAACAAAGGTCCTTGAAAGACTTAAATAGTTGGATATCCAATCTACATATCCGACAGCTAAACCTAATCCAAATGCTATCAACAGTCCAATAGGTGCTTTAATTTTCGAAAAGCCGATCAGCATGATGTTCCAACAGAATAAACTGATCAAAAACCATAGAGACCAGTGCGGATTCAATGGATCCATCGTAAAAGTGGACTTGCTGTACAGGAAATAATAGAAAATGGAATAGATCAGCTGAAAAATAAAGTATGGCAGTATTAGCTTCTTGGCAATTTTCATTACATAGCCTTTTTTATTGAAGCCTCTCGCGAAAAATCCAGAAACAAGGATGAAGGCCGGCATATGGAATGTATAAATGACTTTATAAACATTATAAATCATTTCATTGTCTTCAATGAACGAGCGCAAAAGATGGCCAAATACGACGAAAAAAATCAAGATGAACTTGGCATTGTCAAAGTAGTAATCTCGTTGTTTCATATTTCCTCCTTAATTAGAGACCCCCAAAATACTAACCCTTTTTTACCCCACTCAGGATAAATGCAAACTAGGCTAATTGCTCAAAATTAAGGAATTAAATCCTAAATCAGGAATAAATGCATCTGTACTATTACAATTTTTTCTCTGTTATATAAAAGTTTTTCATTATAATATACGGCTTAAGTTAAATATTTTTGGGTGTGTTCCATTAAAAAAGTGCAAATGTTTGATATATGTCACAGCTTAATAATCGTAAAGTCTATAAAATTATTAGTGGGGAATGTTTTAAAGTCAATTACCTTAACAACCAAATTGGGGAGGGAGATTATGTCTATCTTACCGAAAAAGAATGAATTAGGTTTTTACGAGATAAGACTTGAATCGATTGGAGGGCTTGGCGCAAACCTTGCAGGAAAGATGCTTGCGGAAGCAGGTGTTCTAGGCCTTGGTTTGAACGGATCCAACTTTTCGTCATATGGATCGGAGAAAAAGGGATCACCGGTGAAAAGCTTTGTCCGCTTCTGTGAACCAGACACTGAAATCAGGGTCCACAGTCCAATAGAAGAGCCGCATGTTGTCGGCGTATTTCATGAGGCACTTTATAAAATGGTCGATGTAGTAAGTGGGTTGCGTCCGGACGGAATCCTGCTGGTGAATTCGACGAGAGATTTTGATGACATCAAAAAAGATCTTCATCTGGAGCATGGAACACTGGCAATTGTTGATGCGCTATCCATCGCTGTCGAGGAAAAAACGAAAGTAAATACTGCGATGCTTGGTGCATTGTATCGCATCATTGATTTCCTTGATCCCGAAGCGATGAAAAATGTTATCCGCAAAACTTTTGAAAAGAAATATCCTCATTTTGTTGAGCCGAATATCAGGACGTTCGAGAGAGGCTACAATGACGTTCAATTTAAAACCTACGCACCAGAAGAAGGAGCACAGGGCAAAGAATTCAAGCGCCCAATGCCGCTGCTTGGATATGAAACACAGGAAATCGGCGGTGTGATTACAGCGCAGGCAAATAGTATCCTCAAGGATTTAAGCGGTTCCAGACAAGGATTCCTGCCCCAATTCAATCAGCAAGAATGTATTAATTGTGCTGCATGTGATACTGCATGCCCTGATTATTGCTTTGTATGGGAAGAAGGAGAGGACAAACGCGGCAGAAAGCAAATGTTCCTTAAGGGAATCGATTATCAATATTGCAAAGGCTGCCTGAAGTGTGTTGAAGCATGTCCAACTACTGCGTTAAGCGAGCTGAGAGAAATGATTGGCTATGCTGAGGAGAATCAAGTAAAACATAACTATCCTTATGTGACTGGAGGGGTTTCTTAATGTCCGTTCTTGAAGAAAACGTGAAGGCAATGAGTACAGCAGAACAGGTGACAACCTTTGAATCCGGAAATGAAATGGCGGCAATGGCTGCAGCCCAGATCAATTATCATATCATGGGCTATTTTCCGATTACCCCTTCAACAGAAGTTGCTCAATACCTGGATATGATGAAATCCAGAGGCGAGCATGATATAAAATTAATTCCTGCTGATGGAGAACATGGTTCAGCGGGTATCTGTTATGGAGCTGCAGCAACCGGAGCTCGCGTGTTCAACGCAACAAGCGCGAACGGGTTAATGTATATGCTTGAGCAGCTTCCGGTTCAATCAGGTACACGTTATCCAATGGTCTTGAACCTGGTAACTCGTTCAATCAGCGGTCCGCTGGACATCCGCGGCGACCATTCAGATTTGTATTTTGCGTTAAATACAGGATGGGTGATCCTAACCGCCAGGACACCTCAGGCTGTATACGATATGAACATTATGGCGCTGAAAATCGCCGAACACTCAGATGTTCGCCTGCCTGTCATGGTTGCATATGATGGCTTCTTTACATCCCACCAAAAGCGAAAAGTGAACTATTTCAAGGATCGTGCAGTAGTCCAGAGATTTGTTGGCGAGGCGCCGACTGAATATAATTTTGCCAGAGATCCTAAGAAGCCGCTGACAATCGGAGCCCATATGAATGGCGACGACTTGATGAACAACCACTTCCAGCAATCGGAAGCGATGTACAGAGCGAAAGATGTTTATAAAGAAGTAGCTGCAGAATATGCAAAACTATCAGGACGCAACTATGATATTCTTGACCTTTATCAAATGGAAGATGCTGACGTAGCGCTCTTCCTGTTGAACTCAGCGGCAGAGTCTGCCAAGGATGTTGTAGACAGTCTTCGCGAGAAGGGAATCAAGGCTGGTGTCATCAGTCCTAATATCATCCGGCCATTCCCTGCACAGGAAATCAGGGAAGCGCTGAAGAATGTGAAATCACTTCTTGTAGGTGAGCGTGCAGATTCCTACGGTGGACATGGACCTAACCTGACGCACGAAATTAAGTCCGCGCTTCAGGAAGACAGGGACAATGCAACAATCGTACAGAGCAGGGTGTTTGGACTTGGGGGCAAAGACTTCTATGCAGATGATGCAGAAGCATTTTTCGGTATGGCGATTGACGCCATGGAAAAAGGTTACGCAGAAAAGCCGTTCGACTACTACGGACATGTTGCAGGCGATCCTGAAAAAGCATTGAAGCAGGTCATTGAGCCACAGCATGGCGATGTCTATAATTCAGGACTTATCCAGGTAACAAGAGATGAAGAAAAGAATAAGCTGAATGTCAAAATTCCGCCTTTAAGAGCCTTGACTACAAAGCCGAAACGAATTGCATCAGGTCATGGCGCATGTCCTGGCTGCGGAATCTTCGGCGGACTGGAGCTATTCTTTAAAGGAATCGAAGGAGATCTCGTCATTCTTTTCCAAACGGGCTGTGCGTACGTTGTAACAACAGCTTATCCGCATACATCCCATAAGCAGACGACGATTCATAACCTGTTCCAGAATGGTGCGGCTACATTATCAGGAACGCTAGAGGCATTCCTTGAACTAAAGCGCCGTGGTGAAATCGAAGTGTCAGCAGATGCTACGTTCGTAATGGTGACCGGTGATGGCGGTATGGATATTGGCATGGGATCGGCAATCGGCACGGCACTTCGCGGACACAAGCTGATCATGCTTGAATACGATAACGAGGGGTACATGAATACCGGTTCCCAGCTTTCATACTCCACTCCTTTTGGCCACATGACGAGCACTTCAAACGTCGGCAAGGCACAAAAGGGTAAGGCATTCCACCATAAGGATACGGCCCAGATCATGGCTTCTACCAATATTCCTTATGTGTTCACTGGAACCGAAGCATTCCCGCAGGACCTTGTAAAAAAGGCTGCTAAGGCACAGTGGTATGCTCAAAATGTAGGGACTGTATATGGTAAGCTTTTGATAACATGCCCTCTCAACTGGAAATCGGAAGACCGCTTTGGCCAGACAATTGTCGAGGCAGCTGTGAATTCGAACTTCTTCCCGTTGTACGAAGTGGAGCAAGGTGTCACAAACATCACTTACAATCCAGAAGCGAAAAACAAGAAGATTCCATTGGCAGATTGGTTGAAATATATGGGTAAAACCAAGCATCTGTTAAAAGAAGAAAATAAGGATATGCTCGTGGAGTTTGAAGAAGAAGTCGAAAAAAGGTGGCAGCGCCTGAAGGCAAAACACGAAAACGAGTATCTATAATAAAAGAGAAGTCAGGATTTTAAAATGGTACCCAAGTCAAGGACACAATAAAAAAAGAGATTAAGCAACTTGAAGATGATTCCTAAATTGAATAGGAGTCATCTTTTTTAAATTCCACTGATAGCGGTAGTTGTTATAGTAGGTCATGTAATGATTTATTTTCGACTTCAGGTCCTTTAAGGAATTTGCAGATTTATATTCCACTTCATCCTTCAGGTGGCCAAAGAAGGACTCTTGGGGGGCATTATCCCAACAGTTGCCTCGGCGTGACATAGACTGGCCGAGACCATATTTCTTTAATAACTTCTGGTATCTCGGACTTGTGTAATGGCTCCCTTGATCCGAGTGAATGAAGGCATCTTCATGGAGTGTAATTTTCTTGTTATTCATCAATTTATGAATCGTCTTGGTTGCGATATCTAATGTGATACGGTCAGAAACATGGTAAGCCAAAATTTCATTGGTGCAGGCATCTTTTACGGTCGACAAATAGGCCATACTATTACCGTTATATGGCAAATAAGTGATATCGGTTAGTAACACTTTCCCAGGGATTCCTTGCTTGAATTCCCTGTTTAATTGGTTCGGGACAACCTGGTGTTCCTTCGTAGCTTTAGCGATTCTTTTATAAGGATTTGGCTTCCGGTGAGGGCAGACGATTCCATATTTCCTCATAATTCTTCGGATCTTTTTAAGGCTGAAGGTAATGTCAAACTCATTTTCTAAAATCATTTTAATGGAACGGGACCCTTTCAAATATCCCCGTCGATTAAAGGCTTTTAAAATAAGTTCCTTAGCTTCGAGGTCCAGTTTCTCCCTTGCTTCCCGGACTGAGGAAGCCTTCAGATAGCTGTAATATCCCGAACGAGAGACCTCCAGAAGATTACAGAAATATCTGGTCATCCCCTTGAATTCATTTTGTTCAATCGTATCTTGGATCAACTGGTAAGCCTTATTCGGATTTAGATTTTCGCTTGTGTTTAGCAGCCTCCTTTCGGTCGTTTCTAGCTTTTTTAACAGCTCCACCTGTCCTTCCAACAGCTCGATTCTAGCCTTTTGCCTTTCAATCACTTCGGAGGGTGTAAGTTCACGCTTCAAAGGTCTGCCGGAAGCTGTTTTTCTCGAATCTGTAAGCCCGATCAAGCCGTCCTTTTCATAGGATTTTTTCCATCTATGGGCTGACTGTTCAACCCGTTTCATACCAATAACGTCCACATTGAAGCCGTTCTCTTCGAAAATCCGGCGAGGAAGTTTGCCGGTTTGATATTCATCTATGAATCTATTTTTAAATTCAGCAGTATAGGTAATTGACCTCTCGCTGATACGTTGTACATTTGGATTTTTTTGAAGTGTGTTTATCTCTTTGGATGAAAAAGTTAATTTACTCATGTTGTCCCCTAATCCCCATATTCTAAAATTCAAGTATATAAAAAATACCTGCAGGTTGAACACTCTTTTTTTCGAGTGTCCTACCTACAGGTACCATTTTATTTCCCTGGCTTCTCTTTTATTAGTAGTTAATTATTATTATCTAGAGGGAAAGTTAGCAGGATCTCAGGAAAAACTCGCGATATTAGAGGGATTTTTACCATCCATGTAGAAATTACTAGAAAAATGGGAATCCGACAAGGAGGCTTTCTGGTGAGTAGTGCTAACATTGCAGATGAGATTAAGGCACTGAAAGAGAAAATCGCCGCTTTAGAACGAGAAAATTCCTCTTTAATAGAGTGGAAGAATATGCATCAGCGGCCAGCCACTGAATGTTCTGTTCAAATGGTCCCAGCTGACGGTCCAGCAAAAAGTTTTGATGAAAGATTTATTGAAGACGACGGTTTGTTTAAAAACTTATTCCTCGAAACATTGGATGGGATTGTGTTTTGGGGCAAGTGTGGACGAATCATTGCTGCTAACGAAGCAACCTGCAAGATTTTCGGACTCACTCATGAAGAGATGTTAAAGCATAAAATTTCGGACTTCATTTATCAAAAAGATGAGAAATATAGCGAGATGAAACAAATTATCAATGAAAAAGGTGCGCTGCGCGAAGAAGCGTTTTTTCTCTTGCCAAATGGAGAAACGAGACTGCTGGAATTTACTGTTAAGCTCAATGCGGGCGACGGCTATCATATGACTATTGTTCGGGACGCAAGTGAGCGTTACCGTATGGAACAAAAGCTTCGGAAAAGCGAAGAGCGATTTCGGAGAATTTTTGAGGGATCGATTGAGGGAATGATTCTGTGGGATGAAAATTGCAAACATTATGAAATTAACCCCTCTGGAATGGCAAAGCTGGAACTGAAGCAGGAAGACCTGGAGGAGAAAAACTTTCGGAAGCTTTTCATGAATTTTGGACTTTCAGAAGAATTAATCGATGAAAAGATGCAAGCACTGCTTCGAAAAGGCAGGCTGGATGGAAGGATTACCATTCCGTATGAAGAAGGCAGGATGAAGCATTTTGAATACAGTGTCAAACACCAATTGGTAGACAGTTTGAATCTTATTGTTTTCAGGAATATTACCGAAAAAATAGAGATGGAAGCCCAGCTCCATAAATCAGATACGCTTAATATGCTGGGGGAGCTGGCAGCGGGCATTGCCCATGAAATCCGCAATCCAATGACTGCGCTAAAAGGGTTCATCCAGCTGCTCGAAAATAGTACAGGCGATGCGTATTCATTATATTTCCAGGTAATCAAGACTGAACTCCAAAGAATCGACTCGATCATCAACGAGTTCCTGATTTTAGCTAAACCTCAGTCAATAAAATATGAGAATACCGATATTTCAAAAATAATGAATGAGACCGCGGCCCTTCTTACTGCGCAGGCTGTGCTACATGATGTGCAGATAAAAACTTTATATGACGATGATTTGCCAGAACTCCTGTGTGAACCTAATCAACTAAAGAAGGTCTTTATTAATATTATAAAAAACGCGATAGAAGTGATGCCTAAGGGCGGCTTAGTCAGTGTGATGGTCAGCCAGGCACCAGGAAACAGAATACATATATGCATCCACGATGAAGGAGAAGGAATTCCTGCTGAAAAGATCAAAAAGCTTGGAGAACCTTTTTACACAACCAAGGAAAGAGGAACAGGCCTAGGGTTGATGGTTAGCTTCAAAATCATTGAAGAACATGGTGGCACAATTGAAATTGAGAGCAAGGTCGGTGACGGCACAATCTTCCATATTTATTTGCCAATAACCAGGGAAATGTCTGATTAAAATCAATCAGGCGTTTTTTTTTGCTAAAAGCTTTTTTTAAACAATCTCTAAATCCTGCGGGAGTAATTTTTTTGAAAAAATTTAACACATTTCCCTTTTAAAATAATGAAGAATGGATTATATTAGATATATACCTAATTAGATGTATATCGAATCAATTGGAGTGATTTTATGCAGCTGGATAAAATTGTTGCTTTTCATAAAGCAATGGGGGACCCAACAAGGTTAAGAATAGTGGCTTTGCTAGCAAACGGGCCGCTTCATGGCCAGGCAATTGCAGGAAAGCTTGGCCTTACCCCGCCGACCATCACACATCATATCAAAAAATTGCGGGATATCAATGTGATCTTCGAGCGCAGGGACAAAAACACGATTTATTTTCATTTAAATGAGTCATTAATCAAGCAACAGGCGAAATCGCTAGGCAAGTTGATCGAGAAAAAGGAAGGGGAGGTGGAAGCAATGATCGAACAGAATATTGAAAGGCAAAAGGTAATTGAGAATTTCTTTACAAAAGATGGTAAATTAAAGAACATCCCGGCGCAACGGAAGAAGAAGTTGATGGTATTCGAATACATGGTCCGTGGGTTGAAAGCAGGAAAGAAGTATCCAGAAAAGGAACTGAACGAATATATCACGAAGTTCCATGAGGACTATGCGACAATCAGAAGGGAATTTATAATCAATCACTACATGTATCGTGAAAATGCGATTTATGAATTGAACCCTGAAGAGATGTGGGCAAAACCAGAATGATTTAATATGCACAGTTAAAACCGCCTCAGGTATTGTCCCTGGGCGGTTTTCCTGTGATATGAATTAATACAATTCAGGGCGGCGATCGGCGAAGATTGGAATCTTGCCTCTTGCTTCCTTAACCTCATCCAGGTCGATTTCTGCAAGGAGGATTTCCTCACCTTCTCCACCTTCTGCAATCACGTCACCCCATGGGCCAATGACCATGGAATGGCCAGCGAATTTATTGTTAGGGTCAGAGCCGGCCCGATTGCAGGCTATAACAAAGCATTGGTTCTCAATCGCACGGGCGATGAGCAATGCTCGCCAGTGTTCTAAACGCTGGATTGGCCATTCAGCAACAATAAACATCGCTTCAACTCCATGGAGTGCATGGGCACGGACCCATTCCGGGAACCGGATGTCATAGCAAATCAACCCGGCAAATTTGTGGTCATCTAAAGGAAATAACCCTTTTTCTTTTCCAGCAGCCAGATACAGATGCTCATCCATGAGCTTGAACAAGTGAAGCTTGCTGTATATTCCTGCCTGGTCACCATTTTTGTCGAATACAAGCAGTGTATTTTCAATGCCAGCTTCTGTTTTATTGGCAACAGAACCGCCAATAAAATGGGAATTGTATTTCTCAGCTGCATCCTTGAAAAACAATTTGGCTTCTTGTGCTTCTTCTTCTGCAGTGTCTTTTAAATTATCGAGATCATATCCGGTAGTCCAGAGCTCGGGAAGGACAATGATATCAGGTTTTTGAGCATTTGCCTTGTCGATCAGTTCGGAGGCTTTTTTGTAATTTTGCACAGGATTCCCAAAGGCAATGTCCATTTGCAGACATGCTATTTTATATTTCATCATAAATCACCGCCATACTTTCTGAAAATTATATCTTTACAAGTTACTATTTACGTTATATCATTTGTGACTAGAATTTCAAATTAAAATTTTTAAATACTAATATATTTCCTAAGCAGGTGAGAAAATGGAATTCGCACAATCAGATTTATTGAAAAGCCTGCCCAAGCAGTTTTTTGCTTCACTCGTGCAAAAAGTGGGCGCATATACTGAAAAAGGGGCAGACGTTATCAATCTTGGACAGGGAAACCCTGACCAACCAACACCTCAGCACATCGTTGAAAAGTTGAAGCAGGCTGCGGATAATCCGGCTAATCATAAATATTCGCCGTTCAGGGGATTGAGCTCGTTAAAAGAAGCTGCAGCAGCATTTTATAAAAGGGAGTATGGAGTCAATCTTGATCCAGAAGAAGAAATTGCCATACTATTCGGTGGCAAGGCTGGCCTGGTTGAAATTCCTCAATGCCTGTTGAATCCTGGGGACACAATTCTTGTTCCTGACCCCGGTTATCCTGACTACATATCTGGAGTCGAACTTGCAAAGGCAAAGATGGTGACAATGCCACTAAGAGAAGAGAATGCCTTTTTGCCTGATTATGCTGAATTAAGTGCAGAGGATTTGGATCAAGCAAAACTGATGTTTCTCAACTACCCAAATAATCCTACGGGCGCAGTGGCACATCAGGAATTTTTTGATCAGACAATCGAGCTGGCACAAAAAAATGAGATTTGTGTTGTCCACGATTTCGCGTATGGGGCGATTGGCTTTGACGGGAAGAGACCACAAAGCTTTTTACAGTCAGAGGGTGCCAAGGACGTAGGAATCGAAATCTATACGCTCTCGAAAACGTATAATATGGCTGGCTGGCGTGTTGGCTTTGCAGCGGGGAACAAGAGCGTGATTGCCGCAATTAACTTGCTTCAGGACCATATGTATGTCAGCTTGTTTGGCGCTGTCCAGGAAGCTGCAGCAGAAGCTTTGCTAGGACCGCAGGAATGTGTTGTTGAGTTAAATGATTTATACGAATCAAGAAGAAATGTCCTTATTGACGGTCTGAAAAATATTGGCTGGCACGTCACTGCTCCAAAAGGCTCATTTTTTGCCTGGCTCAAGGTTCCGGAACACTTCACTTCGGTTGAATTCGCGGATTTCATGCTGGAAAAAGCACATATAGCAGTTGCGCCAGGTGTAGGGTTTGGTCAACATGGAGAGGGCTTTGTGAGGGTTGGCTTGCTAAGCTCTGAGGATAGATTGAAAGAAGCAGTCAGCAGAATTGAAAGCTTGGAAATTTTCAAAAAATAGTTGACATTGATTTATGAACCTGACATAATCCTAATTAACAAATTTACTTTAACCAATTAAATAACTTGATTAAATTATTTTCTTATCAAGAGCAGGCGGAGGGACGAGCCCGATGAAGCCCGGCAACCGATCCAGCATTTAGCTGGGCACGGTGCTAATTCTTGCAGCGAAAGCTGAAAGATGAGAAGAGTTTAGTGTATTTTCTAACCTCTTCTTTGCGAAGAGGTTTTTTTGTATTTTTTTTGCAATTATATTAATGTCTAGCTCCAGCGCCTAGCCCCTCGATCGTTTCAGTCCGCCTAATGAAGTCAAAGAAGGACTTCAATGGGCGGCCCTCCAACGCTTGTCGGGGCTGGACAAGGCGCTTGCGCTTTTCTAACTGAAAGGGATTGATCTTCATGAGTGAAATTACAGCGACATATGTAGTCCATGATGCTAAACATAACCCGGAGAAAAAGGCAGAGGGAATCGCGCTTGGGTTGACAGTGGGCTCCTGGACTGACTTACCTGAACTGGACCAAAAACAATTAAAAAAACATAAGGGGAGAGTTGTTTCTGTAGAAGGTTCGGGCCTGGACACCAATTCAGAAACAGTGGCAACAATTAAAATCGCTTATCCTGCCATCAATTTCTCACCGGACCTGCCAGCAATTCTCACAACTGTATTTGGAAAACTATCGCTTGATGGCAAGGTAAAGCTGGTAGACCTTGAATTCGGAAAAGAATTAAAAAAGGAATTCCCAGGTCCGCGCTTTGGAATTGAAGGAATAAGGGAAAAGCTTGGTGTCTACGACCGGCCATTGCTTATGAGCATCTTTAAAGGTGTCATCGGAAGGGACATGGAGTTTCTGTTAAAGCAGCTAAAAGAACAGAGCCTTGGTGGAGTTGATCTGATCAAGGATGATGAAATCCTGTTTGAAAATGAACTTACTCCTTTTGAAACGAGAATCACTCTTGGAAAGCAGGTTCTCGATGAAGTCTATGAATCTACTGGACACAGAACCTTATATGCTGCCAACCTGACAGGAAGGACCACACAGCTTAAGGATAAAGCGAGAAAAGCTGCTGAGCTTGGAGCTGACGCCCTGTTGTTCAATGTGTTTGCCTACGGTTTGGATGTCTTGCAGGAGCTTAGGGAAGATGACGAAATCGGTATTCCGATCATGGCTCATCCGGCCGTAAGTGGTGCGTTCACTTCAGCTGAAGAATATGGTTTTTCGCATTCTTTGCTTCTGGGAAAATTACTCCGCTATGCCGGAGCAGACTTCTCGCTGTTCCCGTCACCTTATGGAAGTGTGGCTCTCGAAAAGAAGCAGGCGATATCAATAGCCGAGGCACTGACTGCTGAGGATCAATTCAAAAGAACTTTCCCGGTTCCGTCAGCAGGTATCCATCCAGGAATGGTCCCGTCGCTTGTAAAAGATTTTGGAATAGATTCAATCATTAATGCGGGTGGAGGCGTACATGGCCATCCTGGTGGAGCACAGGGGGGCGGCAAGGCATTCAGGCAGGCAATTGAAACAGTTCTTCAAGGAAAAACGCTTGAAGAAGGCGCACTTGAGCATGAAGAGTTAAAAATTGCTATAGGTCTTTGGGGTTCAGCCGAGGCGGTGGCGAAATGAGCCAGCCAGTGATTTTTTGTGACTTCGACGGAACAGTGACCGAAAAGGACAATATCATAGCGATCATGAATGCATTCGGCTCTGAAGGATGGGACGAATTAAAGGATGCAGTACTTGATCGCACCATTTCCATAAGGGAAGGTGTAGGGAAAATGTTTTCCCTCCTTCCGGTCCACCTCAGAGAAGAGATCATTGAGTTTGCCGTCAAGAATGCAAGGATTCGCCCTGGTTTTCAGGAATTCCTGGATTATGCCAGCGAAGAAGGAATCCCTGTATACATCGTAAGCGGCGGAATTGATTTTTTCATAGAACCCATCATTCAACAATTTGGCCCAATTGCTGGCATTTACTGTAACAGTTCAGATTTTTCAGGGAAAACAATAAAAATTGAATGGCCGAACAACTGCGATGAACAGTGTTCAAATGATTGCGGCTGCTGCAAACCATCAATCATGAGAAAGTTAGAACAAAGCGGAGCTTCTAAAATCGTCATTGGTGACTCCGTTACCGATCTTGAAGCCGCGAAGCAAGCAGACTTGGTGCTGGCGCGAGATTACTTGAAGGATAAATGTGAAGAGTGGCAGATTCGACATATACCATATGAAACGTTTTATGACTGTATTGAAGCTCTTAAAACTGAGATAGGGGTGAAAGGATGAGCATTTTAGAATCGAAGTGGGAAGAATTGGCGGATGTAAAAACTGAACTGGCTGAGCGTGATTGGTTTATGGGAACAAGCGGTAACCTTGCGATTAAAGTGAACAGCGACCCGGTGCAATTCCTTGTTACGGCGAGCGGAAAAGATAAGCGGAAAAGAACTGATGAGGACTTTTTGCTTGTTGACCAATTCGGCCGTCCGGTGGAGGAAACGCATTTGAAGCCTTCAGCTGAAACCCTGCTCCATGTAGAGGTATACAAGAAGACCAAGGCTGAATGCAGCCTCCATGTCCATACGATTGATAACAATGTCATCTCCGAGGTCTATGGGGACAGGGGCGAGGTGCAATTCCAGGGACAGGAATTAATTAAGGCTTTTAATATTTGGGAGGAAGATGCTGTCCTTAAAATTCCTATTATTCCGAATTATGCGCATATCCCAACCCTGTCTAAAGCATTCTCAGAGCACGTTAAAGGGGATACTGGAGCAGTCTTGATCCGTAACCATGGCATCACAGTCTGGGGCAGGAACGCATTTGAAGCTAAAAAAATTCTCGAAGCAACTGAGTTTTTATTCCGTTATCAGTTAAGATTACTCGAGCACAAACCATTCCAATTGTTCAAGGTAGTTTAATCAGGTTCTTTAGAACAAATCTCATTAAGTAGATAAAAGACATTATAAAAAGGGAGAGATTCACATGGCATTTATCGTAAAGCAAAACACACAGGAAAGAATCGTTGATGAGCAGGAGGTAGAAGCATTTCTGAACAAGCAGGAAGTGATCTATGAAAAGTGGGATATCAATAAGCTGCCAGCAAACCTTCAGGAAAAATTCCTCTTAACTGATGATGAAAAACAGCTGATTCTGGAAGCCTTCAAAGCGGAGATTGAAGACATTTCCGCACGGAGAGGCTACAAAGCACAGGATGTCATTTCACTGTCTGACAATACACCGAATCTTGATCAGCTGCTTGCAAATTTCAAACAGGAACACCACCACACAGATGATGAAGTAAGGTTCATCGTCAGTGGCCATGGTGTGTTTGTCATCCAGGGGAATAACGGAGAATTTTTTGAAGTATTCTTGAATCCAGGAGACCTGATTTCCGTTCCTGAAAATACTCGTCACTACTTTACGCTTCAGGATGACCGCCAGGTAGTTGCGGTTAGAATTTTCGTTACGACAGAAGGCTGGGTACCAATTTACGAAAACGAAAAAGTCAGCCAGTAATCATCACTGATTGCAAACCTTGTCGAAGAAAAAAATTTCCGCAATGAAAATTGTCTAATTTTGCGATACTATTTACAATCAAACAAGCATTTGCAATAATTCTCAAGTAAACTTTTATTTGTTTAAGGAATTAAAGTAGTAGAGGAGAATAGAAGTGTATCAATCGCAAAATACTTTGTTGAAGGAAATTAATCGCGTTAGGGAATTGATGGTGGCCGCTGCCTTGGAAACAGGATACACGAGCGACGAAACAGTTCGCCGAAGCCAGGAACTTGACCGTCTAATATATGAATATCAAACTTTACGTAAAGAGACAGAATTGCAACGCCAAAAAGCGAAGATACTTTTTAGACAGATTATCCTGCTGACAAAGAAACAATATATTTTAGCGCATGCGTGATAACATTCCATCATATCGAAAAAATTAGCCACTGCCGGAAACCGGCGGTGGCTAAAATGTTTCTATTAGCAAGATCATGAATAAAAGGCCGACGATAAAGGAATAAGTAGAAGATCTTTCATTGCAGTCTTCGTGACTTTCTGGAATCAATTCCTTATATATGATGAAAAGCATTGCCCCCGCTGCAAATGCCAGACCAAAGGGAACTAAAAACTTCACATAGGAGGTTGAGAAGAAGCCAAGAAGCGATGTAACAATTACAATTGCTCCAGTCAAAGTAGCAATGATGAAAGCTTTTATTTTATTAATATTTTGATTGATCAGAAACAACGCGACCAAAAAGCCCTCAGGTGCATTTTGCAGACCAATTGCAAAGGCTATGAGGTTGCCTGTTTCATCTCCCTAGGTTGAGGCATAACTGACCCCTACTGATAATCCTTCCGGAATATTGGGAAGTGTAATTGCCGCTATTATCAGCATTGCCTTTTCATCATACTTCACTTGGCTGTTTGAATGCAGGATGTCGATATGCGGTATAATTTTCCATTAAAGTCAAGATCAATACCCCAAAGTACACTCCAAGTGCGAGCTCAGGAAAACCCCCGATTTTTAACGCTTCAGGAATTAATCCCATAGTGGAAGCAGCCATCATGATGCCCGCAGTAAAAGCAAGAAGTGAATCTCTCCATCTATGGGTGACGGATCGATGCATGAATATAAAATGACCAGTGCTCCCAGGCCAGTAGACAATGCAGAGAGAGAGCTCCCTAAACGGCGTTCAAATTACTGCCAACTCCTTTCAAGGCAATCGAGAAATTTAACAATTTGCTCAAATTTTCACGAGAAAATATCTTTGTGTGATTTTTATCATATTTTTATATGCTTATTTTATATATTTTTAACATAGATAGGTTTTTATCATCATATTGCTAATGCACCCCAAGTTAACTTCAGCCATATTACCATTTTATACAATGGGCTTAATTATGTTCATGCATGTTTTACCTCATTTTTCACAAATTGCTTTCCATCTATGTTATCTACTTTTTTAATTGTTGGTACTATGCTTGTGATGCGATTCATATATCGTACTACATAGCATTTTATTTATATAAGGCTGTGTGTATAGGATTAATTTCAATAATAATGTTACATCAGCCTTTATTGAAGCTGTTTTCATAATATTCGTTTTCTGAAAGGGCAATTGCCACCTAATCAGGAGGATTTTCTTGGTATCAAAAATCCCTTCCTTATTATATTTCCCATCTTTCTATGGAAAACGTTTTTAAAGGAGAACAGCTAAAAGTAACCGCTTACAAGTTAATAGTTTTTCATTTTGAGGAGGGGAAAAAAGAGTATGCACATTGTCGTATGTGTCAAGCAAGTGCCCGATACAAAGATCATCAAAATCAATCCTAAGACGAATACTCTGGACCGGCGAAGCGCACCAGCAATTTTGAACCCTTATGACGCTCACGCTGTACAGGAAGCAGTCAAAATCAGGAATAAAACAGGCGGAACGATTTCTGTTCTTTCAATGGGACCGCCACAGGCTGTTGCTGTTATTAAGAAAAGCGTCGAAATTGGCGCAGACCAGGGATATTTGATCTCTGACAGGGCATTTGCAGGAGCAGATACCCTGGCTACAAGCTATGCGCTCTCCAAAGCGCTCGAAAAAATTTCGAAGGATAATCCGATAGACCTGGTCATCTGCGGTAAGCACGCAATTGATGGCGATACAGGACAGGTAGGACCTGGAATTGCACGACGGCTTGATATACCGCCCATTACAAATGTTATTGAAGTTTCAAAGGTTAATAAAGAAGAAAAAAATGTTCATATCAAGCGTAAGCAAATCGATGGCTACGAGGTCCTTGAATCACAGCTCCCTTGCTTACTGACTGTAGAAAAAGAAATT
This sequence comes from Mesobacillus sp., assembly GCF_047739415.1. GTDB lineage: Bacteria > Bacillota > Bacilli > Bacillales > Cytobacillaceae > Mesobacillus. The sequence continues at coordinate 35,248 of NZ_JBIQOE010000210.1, forward strand.
AATGACATAGAGTATGCACCGCTTCCAAATATGATCAATGCTGCACGCTACGAGCCGGTTATCTGGTCTGTGAATGACCTTGAGGATGTTGATAAGGCCCAATTAGGTTTAAAAGGATCTCCAACGATTGTTGGCAAGATGTTCAGTCCGCCAAAGCTTGAGGGCGGGAAAAGGATTGAAGGAAATCCTGATTCTCAAGTAGAGCAGCTTATGGGAATTTTAATGGAAAGAAAAGATCTATTGAAAATAAAAACAGCCAACTCTTGATTCGATTTTAAAGGGGGAAAGCAAGATGGAAGAAAACCAGGGAGTCTGGGTATTCATTGAAGTAAATGATGGAAATATCGAAGGAGTTTCACTGGAATTACTGGGTGCGGGAAGGAAGCTTGCAGACAAGCTGGAAGTTCCGCTTTCCGGAGTTATGCTTGGGGAAGGTGTCATGCCTTTAGCAAATGAAGTGATTTATGCTGGTGCTGATCAAGTATATGTCGTTGATCATCCGGTGCTGAAGGATTATCGGACAGAGTCATATATGAAGGGTGTCTGTACACTGGCTGAAAAATATAAACCGGAAATTTTCCTTTATGGAGCAACGCCAAATGGAAAAGACCTGGCAAGTGCTGTTGCAACAGATTTAAGTACAGGATTGACAGCTGATACTACGATGCTTGATGTCGATGTTGAGAAAAGATTGCTCGAGGCTAGCCGTCCTGCTTTTGGTGGAAATATCATGGCTACGATTCTATGTAAAAAACACAGGCCGCAAATGGCAACGGTACGCCCGAAGGTGATGAAAGCCCTCGAAACGGATGAAGGCAGGAAGGGAGTCATCATTGAAGAAGAGTTAGAACTTCGGGAAGAAGATATGCGCACTAAAGTGCTTAAAATTGTGAAGGACGTAACAAAAAAAGCAAGCCTTGCAGAAGCCCATGTCATCGTGGCTGGCGGAAAAGGATTAGGCGACATCCAGGGATTTCAGCTGATTCATGAGCTGGCGGAAGTAATTGGTGCCAGTGTCGGGGGCACCAGGGATGTGGTTGAGGCAGGATGGCTGAAGCATGAGCAGCAAATCGGTCAGACTGGCGAGACTGTCACTCCAAAAATCTACTTTGCCATCGGCATCTCAGGGGCAATTCAGCATGTTGAAGGAATGAAAAACTCTGAGCTGATCATCGCAATCAACAAGGATCCTAACGCTCCGATTTTCGATGTTGCCACATATGGCATTGTCGGCGATGCATTGGAAATTGTACCGAAACTAATCAAGCAGTTCAAAGAGCTCAGCAAAGAGAAGGGCGGGGAAATGAGCTATGTCTGAAAAATTTGATGTAATCGTCGTAGGAGCCGGCCCTGCTGGAACTTCATGTGCCTACAACTGTGCAAAAAACGGACTAAAAGTATTGTTGATCGAGCGGGGTGAATACCCAGGCTCAAAGAACGTTATGGGTGGAGTCCTTTACCGTAAACAGATGGAAGACATCATTCCGGAGTTTTGGAAGGAAGCTCCTCTCGAAAGGCCTGTGGTTGAACAGCGATTCTGGATGATGGATAAAGAATCGGTTGTCCAGTTTGGTTACAAAGGTCTCGAATGGGCAGTTGAACCATATAATAACTTTACAGTGCTGCGTGCACATTTTGACCAATGGTTCGCAAAGAAAGCTGTTGAACAAGGTGCATTGTTGATAAATGAAACAGTTGTCACTGAATGTATCGTTGAAAATGGCAAGGTTATAGGCGTGCGTACCGATCGTCCTGATGGAGAGGCATTTGCAGATGTTGTGGTCCTTGCAGATGGAGTTAACTCCCTGCTTTCCAAGCAACTAGGCTTCCACAGAGAATTCCGTCCTGATGAAGTTGCCCTGACGGTTATGGAAGTAATCAATTTGCCGAAGGACAAAATTAATGAACGCTTTAATCTCGAAGGAAACCACGGAACCACAATTGAAATTTTCGGTGATTCTACAAAAGGCAACCTGGGTACAGCCTTCCTTTATACAAACAAAGAAAGCTTGAACATCGGGGTCGGGACGACACTGTCAAGCATGATCAAAGCCAAATTGAAGCCATATGAACTGCTTGATTACCTGAAAAAACATCCAATGGTGCGCCCTTATCTTGAGGGCGGGGAGTCAGCGGAATACCTGGCCCACTTGATTCCTGAAGGAGGATTCAATTCTGTGCCTAGAGTTGCGGGGAACGGTGTGCTTGTAGTAGGAGATGCCGCCCAGCTAGTAAATGCCATTCACCGTGAAGGCTCAAACATGGCGATGGCTTCGGGACAAATGGCGGCGGAAGCAATCGTTGAGGCCAAAAAAGACGGCGACTTCAGTGAGAACAGCCTGAATCGGTATAAGGAAGCATTATTCGGAAGCTTTATCATCAAGGACCTTGAAAAGTATAAGGATGCAGCACATACCTTTGAGACCTACCCGCAATATTTCAAGGAGTACCTGCCAATGATGAACAAAGCGATGAGCAAGTTCTTCACAGTAGATGGAACACCGAAGAGAGAAAAGCAAAAGGAAATTATGCGCAGCGTGACGGCTGAAAAAGGAACCTTTAAGGTAATGCAAGACATCTATCGTGCCTGGAAGGCGGTGAAATAATGTCAACAGCAAACATCGAGGAAAAACAATTTCTTTTAAGGTTTAAGTGTGACACGAAATCGCATCTGACAGTTTTGGATCATGACGTCTGCATGACTCAGTGCCCTGACAAACTCTGTACAGTATTCTGCCCGGCTGAAGTATACAAATGGGAAGGTAAGAGAATGCAGGTAGGCTATGAAGGCTGTCATGAATGCGGCAGCTGCCGGATCGGCTGTCCATACCAGAACATCAAATGGGAATACCCTAAAGGCGGACACGGAATCGTATTCAGGCTAGCTTAATAATTAAAAAGATGGGACTGGCGGACATATAATGTTCGTCGGTCTTTTTGCTGTTTTAAAGGTGCGAAATAATGAACGAGAGAGGAAAGAGTAAATGAAGCCTGGTTAACACACCAGAAATGTCGTGACAGAGTAAATGGGGCATAGGAATCTTTAGAGTCAAACAATTATTCTATATTCATCATATGTAAGTTAATTCACAAATGGGTTCAAAAAAGGGTGGAGCTATCAAGAGAGGGATAAATGAGGGGGTTAACTGATTTTTTCTTGCTGGCGCACTGCGTGAAGCTGGTCACTAAGGATCTCTTTTTCTATATTCCGTGCGGCCTCAACAGCATCATCAAACCGGTCATACAGACTTGAAGCATATACTGGTTTGCCAGCATCATAGATTCCAGATGAATCTGATTTGTATATTGTTACGTTCCAATGGTAAAATTCCCGGCCATCTTCCTGGTGGCCCTGAAGTCCAATCAATAAATGGGAATGCAGCTTATCAGGCTGGATATCGAGGAGGGCTTTCTTGTCACTGAGTCCGGCTGGCACAAGTGACTTTTCGTAAAAATCACGGTACAAATTATTTTGCAATGTAATTTCACTCCTTTTACTTTAAGCTATAAATTCATTATATGTAAGGAGTTATAATATTTGAAGGCTAATTGTTAAAATTTTTAGAAATTTTAACAAAGTGTCATTTTTTCTTCACATTTTCTCAAATTAGCTGGAATTGTGATGCCTATCACAACCTCGAATTTAATTCCTTTCTATAATAAAAGTATCAAGATATATAGGAGGCCGATTAGGATGACAGGCTGTATGAGCGGTATCAATCAGGATTCAAGTTTTACATTAAGTGCAGGTCTTCAACAATTAAAAAATGAACATCCGCCTTTATTGGATATGCTTGCAAACCTTTTAAATATTTCAGTGAAAATTGAGGAAGGGGAGCAAATGGAGGAGAATTTCTCGAGGCTGAGGGAGCTGGTTATTGAGTTCCTGGCGGAGCTTGAACCGCATTCTGAGCGTGAAGAAGGCGTATTGTTTGAGATGATGGCTGTCTATATTGGAAGGGAAATGGGTCCCATTGCAGTTATGGAATATGAACATGACCAGGCAAAACGATTCATTGGAACCTTCCTCCATAACACAAAGGACGGCACGGCAGGTTTTACAAATGAAAAAATGATCGAAAATGCTCAATTGATTAAAAATGCAAACTACACTTTGGTAAGCCATTTCAGTAAGGAAGAAAGCATCCTTTTCCCAATGGCAGAGAATATGTTCAGCGAGGAAGAGAAGCAAGAGCTGGCAGCGCGTATTAAATTAATTTAAAAGTTACTAAAAAGGGTGAAGCCATCAAAGCTTCACCCTTTCTATATATCAATTAAGCTTCAGTAATCGTAACAAGCTTAATGTCTTTTGTATCGAATTTATAAAAAACATTATCTTCACCAGTGAACTCGATTTGTCCCTCTTGATCTTTAGCATCCTGGATGGCTTCTGAAATGTCTTCTACCTCGATTGGTCGTGACACTTTAAAATCTTTTTCAAAAAAATAATTAATCTTATACTTAGACATGTTGATCTCCCTTCTTTTTATCCTCACTATCTTTCTTTCCTTATCAGGAGCATGCCTAAACATCAAAATGAAAATGGAATATTTTTATTGTCTAACAAGAGCTTAATTGTTCCATTCAGCAAGTTTTTCATCTGTTGGAAGGAACATGGTCAGTATACCAAGCAAGGGAAGGAAGCCGACACTGATAATCATCAATGGCAAACCGATCAAGTCAGCAAGATAACCAAGTCCCACGGAACCAATGGCGCCCATTCCGAATGCGAGACCTACTGTTAGGCCAGCCATCGTGCCGATTTTACCTGGAACCAGTTCCTGGGCATACACCACAGTAACTGAGAAGCTCGACATCAGAATAAAGCCGCTTATCGTCAGCAAAGCGAATGCAACTACATATGGCATAAATGGAATGATTGCGGAAAGAGGCGCAGTCGCGATCATCGAAAGAAAAATAATGGTTTTCTTGCCAAAGCGGTCTGCGAGCGGGCCTCCGAAAAAAGTGCCGAACGCACCTGCAACTAGGAATGCAAATAGGAAAATTTGCGCCTCCTTAATCGAAATGCCATATTTGTCGATTGCATAAAATGCATAGAAGTTCGTCATACCTGAAATATACCAGGACCGGGCAAAAATCAAAAATAAAATCAGGACAAGTGCCATTTTGATATTTTTTGAAATTCCCTTATTTACTTGTTTGCTAGCTTGTTTGGCTTTGGCTGCTATATTTTCATAATCCAATTTTCGGCTGTACCAGGATGCGATATATAAGAGCAGACCAACAGCGATTGCCGCTACAAGCGTAAACCAAACTGCTCCAAATTGACCAAGTGGGACGAGGATGAGCGCAGTGATCAGCGGGGCAAGTGCCTGCCCTGAATTGCCCCCCACCTGATAAATAGACTGTGCCAATCCCCTGCGCGGTCCGGCTGCCATATAGGCAACCCTGGAACCTTCTGGATGGAAAACAGCTGATCCAAGACCAATAAATAAAACTGAAAGAATAACAAACTCAAAGCTCGAAGCGAATGCGAGGCCAAGAACACCGAACATTGTCGAGGTCAAACCGAGCGGAAGGGCATACGGCTTGGGCTTTTTGTCGGTTGCCATCCCAATCAAAGGCTGAAGAATGGAAGATACGATATTCAAAGAAAAGGCGATCATCCCTAATTGGGTGAAGGAAAGCCCCATTGATTTTTCAAGAATTGGGAACATTGCAGGAATGACAGATTGGATGGAATCATTCAATAAATGGACTAACCCGATGATGAAAAGTATTTTATATGCTGTATCGTTTTGATTCTGCGGTTTCGCACTGACGGCGGCAGCTGAATGGCTCATGATTGTCTCCTTCTTAAATTATTTCGGTTTCCTACATTTCATTTTACAAAAAAAGTCACGAGATAAAAATAGCTTTTCTATTGAAAAATATGGTCTAATATAATTTAGAAAATACAGATTATTTTACCAGGGGGATTATTGTATGGAAAAAGCTGTGAGTTCATTGATGACCCAGGAGATTATACATGATTTCCTGGATCTTTTCGGCTTGGAGAGAGAAGTTAAAAAGCTTGGTGATTTTGAGAATTATGTTTATGAAACTTATAGAAATGGCCATCCATATATAATGAGGCTTACGCATAGTTCCCACAGGAGCAAGGATGAGGTTCTATCTGAGGTGGACTGGATGAGGCATTTAAACAGCAAAGGTCTGTCTGTTCCAGAAGTTTTTCCCTCGACACGAGGGTACCTCGTTGAAGAAATTCTTGCAGCAGATAATAGTGGGTTTTATGGCTGCTTATACGCAAAGGCAAGAGGGAAAGCAGTCAGTGTCCGCTCTGATGAATTCAATGTAGAGCTGTTCAGGAAATGGGGAGAAACGACAGGAAGGATGCATCATGCCACAAAATCCTATAAGCCGTCTGCAGGTATAAGAAAACGCAGCAGTTGGGATCAGGACGAACTGCTATCTGTTGAAAAATACTACCCTTCAGATGAGATGCAATTGGTAGATAGCGCGAAAGAAGTAATTGCCACGATTTCAGGCCTTCCGAAAAATAGTGATAATTACGGCATCATCCATGGTGATATCCATTCTGGAAATTTCTTTTATGATGGAGAACAGATTCATGTTTTTGATTTCGATGCTGCAAGTTACCATTGGTTCGCTTCCGATATTGCGATACCCCTGTACTATTCAATCATTTATCGAATCCCTGCCAGCGAGGAAGCAGAGCGAAACCGCTTTGGACAGTTGTTTTTAGATGCTTTTATCGAAGGGTATCTAAAAGCGAACCAGCTGCCAGAAGGCTGGAAGGAGCAAATCCCATTGTTCTTGATGCTTCGCGATATTGTCCTGTACGCAGTTTTGTATAAAAAAATCGCCCCAGAAGATAGGGACGAAAAATTACAGGCGATGATGGAGGAAATCGCAAATAGAATCAGGAACAAACAGCCGATCATGAATATCGATTAAGGGTTTCGATTGTTTCTTTTATAAATGGTATAAAGTAAGTAGGTCCCGCTCAATAGAAGAATGACCAGCAGGAAGAAGAAAAAGAAACCAATTTCATCAATAAGCTTACATAAATAGACAATCAGGGCAATATCTGTGATTACCGAGATAATCAGAAAGTAGCGGATGTATTGCGGATACATGAATTCTCACCTGCTTTTACTTTCTATTATGTATGTTTATGGACTATGTAAAACAAAAACACCAGAGCAAATTGCTGCTGGTGTTTTTGTTTTGGAGGAGGGAGTACATATTTTACCTTGAGAAATGTACAGCTCCAGCGCTTGTCGGGGCTGACCAAGGTGCTTTCGCTTTTCTGGTTTACCAACCGCGGCTGGCACCGCCTCCTCCGGAGGAGCCGCCGCCACCTCCACGCGGGCCGCCGCCACCGCCACCTCTCGATATGATCGATAACAACAGGTAGGTAAGGGTGCCGCCGAAGAACATAAAATCGAGGACCACGACGCCGATTACGATGATAATGACCAGCCAGGATGGTATGGGCGAGTCCTGTTGCTGCTGCACATCACGCGGAGCACTCCCGAATTCATTTGCACCTGAGACTTCGTTGGCAAGCGCTTGGTACGTATTCATGACAGCAAGGTTTGGCTGATTATTTTGCAAATGTGGAATCGCATATTCATCAAGGATTCTCCCAGCTTTGCCGTCGGGGATAATTCCCTCAAGGCCATAGCCTACTTCGATCCTGATTTTCTTTTCTTGCATCGCTATTACGAGCAGCACGCCATTATCGTTTTCTTCCGTCCCAAGACCAAATTTGCGGTACGCTTCGACGGAATATTCTTCTATACTTGACTCACCGATCGAGTCCACGGTAAGGACGGCAATCTGTGAGGTAGTCTGATCGTCAATCGATCTGCCGATGTTTTTTAATTGTATTTTTTCGTTCTCGGTTAAAACATTTGCGAAGTCCTGGACATAAATATCACCAACGGGGGCAGGTATCTCATTTGGTGCCGCGATTGCCCCGGCTGGAAGCAGCAATAGCAGGATGCCAAGTATTGCTGCCAGGCCGGAAAGCCTCTTCTGACTCATCGTCAGCCTCCAAAATCAACCTCAGGGGCTTCCTGTGCCTGAGGGTCCGCCTGGAAGTATTCCTTCTCATCAAAACCTGTGATGTTAGCAATAATGGCACCTGGAAATTGCTTTACTTTCCTATTATAAACCGATACCTGATCATTATAATCCTTCCTTGCCACAGCCAATCTGTTCTCAGTTCCTGCAAGTTCATCCATCAGTTGAGTGAACTGCCTGTCCGCTTTCAGGTTTGGATAATTCTCAACTACCACAAGCAAGCGGCTTAACGCGCTGGACAACTCGGCATTAGCAGTTGCCTGTTCTTCAGGTGTATTTGCCCCTGCTAGCCTTGCGCGTGCATCAGAAATGGATTGTATGACTTCTTTTTCATGAGCTGCATACCCCTTGACTGAATTAACAAGGTTAGGGATCAAGTCGAGCCTTCTCTGAAGCTGGTTCTCTACCTGGGCATAGGCATTATTGACATTCTCTTCTTCGGCAACGAAGTTATTGTAGCTGCCGACTCCCATCATGATGAAAATTCCTAAAATCACTAACAAGCCGATAACAATTCCTAAACCTTTTTTCATTCTAGCCACTCCTAATTCATCGTTGTATGTTGATGCCCGTATTTTTCCCTCAATTGAGAGGGTTTTAAACTTAGTGCAGAGCACATTCTCTTGCTGGCATTGTTTTAGAAAATAAGGATGACAAATGCTGCTGAAAGACTTTCACTAGTTTTTCTTATAAAATTGAGGGAAATACTGATAAAAACAACAAATTCAGATATACTCTAGTTATGGATTAGTCGTTTAAGGTAAAGGAATGAAATTTTATGAACAATGAGAGAGAAAAATCTTTAAAGTTATTTATTGTATTGTCCCGTGCATACAGAGCTGTCAATGAAAAGGTGAACAAGGTCATCCAGAAAAATGGACTCAACCCGACTGAATTTGCTGTCCTTGAGCTTCTCTACCACAAAGGGGAACAGCCATTGCAGCAAATCGGGGGTAAGATTCTGCTGGCAAGCGGCAGTATTACCTATGTAGTCGATAAACTTGAAGAAAAGGGTTACTTAAATAGAGTAGCCTGCCCGAAAGACCGCAGGGTAACATATGCGAAAATTTCTGATGAGGGAAGAAAATTGATAGAAGAAATTTTTCCAGAACACAGTGCATTGATCCATGAGCTTATGGATAGCCTGAATGATGATGAAAAAGATTCAGCAATTGAATTGTTAAAAAAGCTGGGCCTTTCTGTAAGCAAATATTAAAAACGGCAAAAGCCGTTTTTTTTTATTGTTTTTTTTCGGAAAAGTTGACGAAAAGAACAAGTGATTAAAAGGAAAATAGGGAATATCCGTAGAATAGGATAAGGATGGGGATACACATAAATCCCTTATAAAGATAAAGGGGGCAATACCATGAAATTTGAGCAATATACATATACGCGCCCGAATTTGGATGAGGTCACTGCCAAATTCGATAAACTGCTTGAACAATTCAAAAATGCTGGATCTGTTGAGGAGCAAAGCATAGCAATGAATGGAATCAACGATTTGCGTAATGATGTTGGCACCCTGTTCAACCTTTGCTATATTCGCCATTCAATCGATACTGAGGATGAATACTATAAGCAGGAGCAGGATTTCCTTGATGAACTGGCACCACAGGTAGAGGGTTTGGTAACAAAATATTATGAAGCACTTGTTTCATCTACTTACCGAGATGAGCTTGAAGCAAAATGGGGTCGTCAGCTATTCGCTCTGGCTGAAGCTCAATTAAAACAGTTTTCACCAGAAATAGTACCATTGATGCAGAAGGAAAATAAGCTTTCAACTGAATATACAAAGCTTGTGGCTTCAGCAAAGATCATGTTTGAAGGCGAAGAGCGTACACTTGCGCAGCTTGATCCTTTTACCGAGTCTAAAGATCGTGAAACAAGAAAGAAAGCAAGTGAAGCCAAATTCGCATTCTTCTCTGAGCACGGAGAAGAATTTGACCGCATTTATGATGAACTTGTAAAAGTTAGAACTGAAATGGCCCACAAGCTTGGCTACGGCAACTTTGTAGAGTTGGCTTATTACCGGATGTTCCGTACTGACTATGACAGCAGCATGGTAGCTGCGTTCAGGGACCAGGTCCATAAATACATTGTACCGGTTGCGTCGAAGCTTAAGGAACGTCAGAAGAACCGAATCGGTGTCGACGAGTTAAAATACTATGATGAGCCATTTGACTTCAAAACTGGTAATGCAGTACCAAAAGGAAGTCCTGAGTGGATCATTGAAAACGGTCAGAAAATGTATGATGAGCTATCTTCTGAGACAGGAGAATTTTTCGGATACATGAACGAGAACAATCTGATGGACCTGGTGGCGAAGAAAGGTAAAGCTGGCGGTGGTTATTGCACTTACATTGAGAATTATAAGTCACCATTCATATTCTCGAATTTTAACGGAACTTCAGGTGATATTGATGTCCTGACACATGAAGCAGGTCATGCCTTCCAGGTATATTCAAGCCGACATTTTGAAATTCCGGAATATAACTGGCCAACTTATGAGGCTTGTGAAATCCACTCGATGAGCATGGAATTCTTCACATGGCCATGGATGGAGCTATTCTTCAAAGAGGATACCGATAAATATAAATTCTCACACCTAAGCAGCGCCTTGCTATTCCTGCCATACGGAGTTTCTGTTGACGAATTCCAGCACTGGGTCTATGAAAATCCTGAGGCTACACCTACAGAAAGAAAGCAGCAATGGCGAGAAATTGAGAAGAAGTACCTCCCGCATAAAGATTATGATGGAAATACTTATTTAGAAGAAGGCGGATTCTGGCAGCGACAAGGACATATCTATAATTCACCTTTCTACTACATCGATTACACGCTTGCACAAATTTGTGCATTCCAATTTTGGAAGCGTTCAAGAGAAAATCAAGAAGAGGCATGGAAGGATTATGCTGACCTTTGTAAGCTGGGAGGAAGTATGGCTTTCACTGAACTTGTCAAGGAAGCAAACCTTATTTCCCCATTTGAAGAAGGCTGTGTTGAGTCGGTCATTGGCGAAATCGAGAGCTGGCTTGATTCAGTTGACGACAGCAAGCTGTAAAATAGGAAAAGCGAAGCTCTTGGGCTTCGCTACGACTGCAGACATACTGATGAAAATCAGTTTGTCTGCAGTTTTTTATTTGGATTTTAATTTTCATTGGTTGTAGATTCGGTACCATTCGTCAGGAACGGTACCCTTATGGAGGTGAAAAAGCTTGCATAAGGGTACGATTGGGCTTGAACGGTATCCTTATGGAGATGAAAAAGCTTGCATAAGGGTACGATTTGGTTTGAATGGTACCCTTATAGAGGTGAAAAAGCTTGCATAAGGGTACGATTCGTCAGGAACGCTACCCTTATAGAGGTGTTAAAGCTTGTATAAGGGTACGATTCGTCAGGAACGGTACCCTTATGAGTGTGGAAATCCTTGTATAAGGGTATCTTTCAAATTTAAATCTTAATAAAAGCCCGCATCAACATGCGGGCTTCATCATTTTTAGTTGCGTTCTTTTTTCACCTGTCTGAAGAAAAATACTTCATAAATAACAGGAATCAAAATCAATGTCAAAAGGGTAGATGAGGTTAGTCCGCCAATGACAGTTACTGCCAGCCCCTTTGAAATCAGGGTACCGGATGAAGTGGTAAATGCCAGTGGGATCAATGCAGCGATCGTTGCAAAGGCTGTCATCAGGATTGGGCGGAGCCTTGTGATTCCTGCTTCAATAAGCGCCTCGCGGATAGGCATACCTTTCTCCGCGCGGTTCTGGCCAATTCGGTCGACCATGACAATCGCATTTGTCGTAACAATTCCAATCAGCATCAGCAGTCCAATCATTACGCTGACTGACATGGGTTCATCGGCAATCCATAGTCCAAGCAGGGAGCCGATTGGGACGAAGATCAAGGAGGACAGGATAATAAATGGAATCCTCGCTTGACCGAATGTAATCAGCATTGTCAAATAGACAAGTCCGATGGCCACAACCATTGCAATTCCAAGCTGAGTGAATGTTTCAACTGTCTCATCACTGCCGCCTCCGCCTTCAAGGGATACACCATCAGGCAGCTCAATGTCACTTTGGACACCCTTGATAACGGCATTCGATACGGCTCTAATATCATTTGAATCAATTTGTGCAGAAACTCGGGCGAATATTTTGCCATCTAATTTCTGGATTGAAGTGAATGCTTCCGTTTCAGTGATATTGGCGATTTCGGTGATTGGAACAGGTCCTTGTTGTGTGAAAATCACCGTATTTTTTAGGTCCTGTATTGTTTCGGACTTTTCATCATAGGTTATGGAAACACGTCGTTCTTCACCGCCTAGCTTCATAACTCCAGCGTCAACGGGCTTTGTTTTATCAGTGATTGTACCAAGAATTTGGAATCCTGAAATCCCTAATTGTGCAGATTTTTCAGGGTCGATATCAACAATAATTTGCTTTTGTTTATCAGAAAAATTGTTCGAAACATATTTTAAGTCTTCCTGTTTCAACATGTATTCTTCTACCCTGGCAGCCGCGTCCTGCAAGACAGCCAGATCAGTAGAGTACAAGTCAATGTTGACATTATTATTGGATGGCGGACCGCCTGTGGATTGTTCTTGGATACCGATTTTGGCATCTGGCTCGATTGATAGAATGATGTCCTCCATTTCTTTTTCAAGCTCAGGTATAAACTCGGAAACACTTACACCATCTCCAAGGCTGATAAAATAGTTCGCCTGGTTTTGGCGTTTGAGACCGGTCTGGAAATCGCGGCTGCCTATTCCGACAGTTACATCATTAATTTCTTTTTGCTCTGCGAACATGTTCTCGACCTTCAAGGAGACTTCATTTGTTTTTTCAAGTGAAGTAGAAGAGGGCAGCTGGAAAGTAGCGACTAGCAGCTTTTGCTCTTCATTAGGAATGAAGGTGAAACCAAGGCCTTTGACAAGGAATCCTGAACCCGCAAGCAAGGCAATGGAAAGGAAGATGACAAGTGCCTTATGGTTCAGGGACCATTTGATCGAAGATGCATATGCTCTTTGCAGCGCACCTTCCTTTTCTTCCTTTGGCACCTTCTTGAAAGAGAATTTTGCCAGGATTGGAACGATCGTGACGGCTACAATTAATGATGCCAGCAAAGAAAATACAATCGTTAGAGCAAAAGGAAGGAAGAATTCCCCGGTAATTCCCCCGACAAGTCCTAATGGCAAAAATACAACAACCGTGGTTATGGTTGATGATGTGATCGCCTTCAGGATTTCCTTAGTGGAATTCTGAATCAAATCATCCGTCATGGCTTTATTCGTTTTCCGGACTCTTCGGAAAATATTCTCAATAACAACGATACTATCATCCACCACCCGGCCAACAGCTACAGCCATACCGCCTAATGTCATGATGTTCAATGATATATCAAGCTGGTTCAAAAAGATCGACGAAATCAATAGCGAAAGCGGAATCGATACAATCGCAATAATCGTCGCCCTGAAGTTTCTAAGGAAGATCAATACAGCGATTGAAGCGAACAGTGCTCCTAGCAAACCTTCCTTTACCAGGGTATTTACCGACTTTTCAATTCCTTCCGCGGAATCGAAACCAATCGCGTATTCAAGCCGGTCGTCATAGCTTTTAACAACCGCAAGAACCTTCTCTGCAACTTCAACCGTATTGGCATCCTGCTTTTTCGTGATCGCCATCGATAAAGATTCTTTTTCATTGTAGCGGGTGATTTCAGGCTTTTCGGTTACAACCTCAATCGAGGCTATATCCTCTAGTTTAACTGGCGGTGCATTCGGTGCGAATTTCGACTGAATTACCAGGTTTTTGAGTTCATTGATTTCTTCAATTTTTTCCTGGACCCTTACAGGAATCTGGATTTCGTTTTCATTCAAGTTGCCAGCAGGAAAGCTGAATTTCTTGGAATTGATTGTTTCTTTAATCTCATTCAAGCTAAGGGCAAGCTGGGAAGCCTTTTCCTGATCTACGGTAATTTGGAGGATGTCCTCAGTCATACCGCCAACTGAAACACTGTTTATTCCCTGGATTTTATTCAGCTCGGGAATGACTTCTTCGTTCACAAGCTGTTCCAGGTCCTGATCACCTTTTGCAAAAAGAGAGATATTGAAAATAGGGAATGTGCCGAAAGAGAATCGATTTACATTCGTCTCTACATTTTCAGGAAGTCCTGCCTCCTTAATGAAGGAATTGACCTGCTGTTCAGCATCGTCCAGTTCAGTATCAAAAGGGAATTCCAGATTGATGATTGCGATGCTTTCAAATGAAGAACTCTGGATTTTCTTGAGTCCATCAATTCCCTTGAATTTGGTTTCTAGCTTCTCTGTCACCTGTTCATTGATATCCTGAGGAGATGCCCCTGGATAGATGACTTCTACAGAAAGCTGCGGGAATTCGATATTCGGCAGTAAATCTACCTTCAGGCGGGTGAAGGAATAAAGGCCTCCGAGTATCAATAAAAAGGAAATGATAAAAACAGCAAAAGCATTTTTAAGACTGAATCTTGTTAAAAACCCCATTAGGTTTACCTCATTTCTATAAAAAAGTTATGATTTTATTCTATATGTCTTCTATGTACATTTCATTTTTAAACTGTAAAAATTTAAAATAGATTTTTCGCATTGATTGTTGCTTTGCGGACAAAGCCTTAACCGGCAATGGGGCTCTTTTTTAAAATCCTGTTGTACTGGGAATACATAGATAGGTTGTGCAAGCAATAAAGGTGAAAAGGCATAAAAAAGAAGGCCGGATTCACTCCGAACCTTCCAAGTTATTATTTTCGCTTAATGATAATTCCCTCATTTTCGATTACTGCTTTCAATTCAACTGCATCCGGGTCTTCAAGGATGAAGTCCGCGATGGAATCCTCAAGCTGTTCCTGAATGGAACGGCGTAGAGGACGGGCGCCAAATGCAGGGTGGTATCCGAGTTCAGCAAGCTTTTCCTTAACTTCAGCTTCCACCTCAAGGCTGATATTCTGCTCTGAAAGTGTATTCTTCAGTTCAGCAAGCATCAAGTCGACAATTTGAAGAAGGTGTTCTTTTTCAAGTGCCTTGAACTCGATTATGCTGTCAAAGCGGTTCAGGAATTCTGGCTTGAAGAAGCCTCCCAGGGAATCAAGGATACTTGATTCGTTGACAGCTGTATTTTGGTCGAATCCTACTTTGATTGTTTTGTGTCCGACTCCTGCATTGCTTGTCATGATGATGACAGTGTCCTTGAAGCTTACAGTGCGACCTTGGCTGTCAGTCAGTCGGCCATCCTCAAGGATTTGCAGGAACATGTGCTGGACATCTGGATGTGCTTTCTCGATTTCATCCAACAGAATGATGCTATATGGGTTGCGGCGAACCTTTTCGGTCAGCTGTCCTGCTTCATCATGGCCTACATAGCCTGGTGGTGAACCAATCAGCTTGGAAACACTGTGCTTTTCCATATATTCACTCATGTCAAGACGAATCATTGCGTCTTTAGAGCCAAACAGTTCTTCTGCCAGTGTCTTGGTCAGTTCCGTTTTACCGACTCCAGTTGGACCAACAAATAGGAAAGATCCAATTGGACGGTTCTTTGATTTCAGACCAGCACGGCTGCGGCGGATTGCTTTCGCTACTTTCTGCACAGCTTCCTCCTGGCCAATTACTTTGCCATTAAGGTTTATAACAAGGTTCTTCATCCTTGCTTGTTCGTCCTCCTGAAGTTTGCCAACAGGAATTCCAGTCTTCTTCTCGATGATTTCCTGGATATGCTGGACTGTTACAACAGGGCGTACTGCATTGCCATTGTCATTTAATGCTTTTTCCAGCTTTGCTTCCTCGTCTCGAAGCTTTGCAGCAGTTTCATAGTCTTCCTGCTTCAATGCCTCTTCCTTTTTCTTTGCGATTTCAGCAAGGCGGCTTTCGGCATCATTTTTATCTGTGTAGTCAGATACGAGGTTAAGCTTCGAACCAGCTTCATCCATTAAATCGATTGCTTTATCAGGAAGGAAGCGATCCTGGATATAACGATGTGATAGCTGTACACACGCCTTGATCGTTGCTTCCGAAAAAGAAACCTGATGGAAATCTTCGTATTTGGATTGAATTCCTTTCAGTATTTCGACAGCCTCATCAACTGTTGGCTCCAGGACATGTACAGGCTGGAAGCGTCTCTCAAGTGCCGCATCCTTTTCAATTTGACGGTATTCCTTCAGAGTTGTTGCACCGACTATTTGAAGCTCTCCGCGGGCAAGTGCTGGCTTCAGGATATTGCCTGCATCCATCGATCCTTCGGCAGACCCTGCACCAACAAGCTGGTGGATTTCATCAATGAAAAGAATGATATTTTTACGAGCCTGTAATTCAGAAATAAGCTGTTTCATTCTCTCCTCAAATTGCCCGCGAATTCCTGTATTGGAGACCATAGAGGCAACATCTAAAAGATAAACTTCCTTGTTCTTCAGCTTGTCTGGGACAGCCCCTTCAACAATCTTAAGAGCTAGTCCTTCAGCAATGGCTGTTTTACCCACGCCAGGTTCACCAATTAGTACAGGGTTATTTTTATTCCTTCTATTTAAAATCTCGATAACTCGTTTTACTTCTTCATCTCGTCCAATTACCGGATCAATCAAGCCTGTCTTTGCTATTTGGGTCAGATTTCTTCCATATTGATCGATAAAGCCATTTCCTCCGCCAGCTGTTTTCGTAGCAGCAGCGGACGGGTTGTGGTTAGGGTTTTGATTATTCATATTGCCTGAAAACTGTTTGAACATATCGTTAAAAGGCGAGCCTCCAAAGCCGGAAAATCCGGACATCGGGCTGCCAAAGGAAGCACCTAATTTCTCTTTTTCTGTTTGGTAGCAATCGTCGCAGAGCATTAAATGCTTCTGGTTACCGTTTAAATTTACTCTCAACTGGATATTTGCGTGTTTTTCTTGGCAATTATGGCAAAGCATTTAAATTCCTCCTTCAATAAAGGTCATTTCTATTTACATTAATCAAAGTTTATTTTTTGACTTTGACTATCTTTGATCAATTTAAAACTATTATACTTTGACCTTATTTGACTTTCAAGAAATTTGTTTGAGGTAATTTTTAGAAAATCACTCCGTTAAAATCCTTTTTAAAAAAGCTCGTCATGGTTTGTCTATCCTTACATATATTGAAAAGGAGGGAGGGGAACGCTTTGAAGACAAATTGGGGTGCTGCCTTTCAAATCGCTGCTGTTTATGTCGGTACTGTTGTTGGCGCCGGCTTTGCGACAGGGAGGGAAATCGTCGAATTCTTTTCCCGCTTTGGACTTTTTGGATTGATTGGTGTTTTCATGGCGGGATATATTCTTACATATATGGGTGCAAAATTAATGCGCATCGCAGCAGCAATAGGTGCCCGTTCATATGAAGAAATGAATGTACATTTATTTGGTAAGTTTTTTGGCAGAATCATTAATATCATGATGTTGTTTATGCTTCTTGGAGTATGTGCTGTCATGCTGTCAGGTGCAGGGGCAGTTTTTGAGGAGCAGCTTGGCTTGACCAAATCGCTTGGAATCTTTGTCACGATTGCATTGTCACTTGCCGTTATGGTAGTTGGGTTGAAGGGCATTTTTGCTGTTAATACTTTTGTTGTACCGATGATGATCTTGTTCAGTCTGATTTTATTTTTCCTGTCAGTCAAGTTGCCTGGATTCATAGAGCAGGTCGTGTTTATTCCATATGCAGAGGATGGATGGAAGGCTGTAATCGGGCCATTTTCTTACACAGCCCTGAACCTGTCCCTTGCCCAGGCAGTGCTGGTTCCTGTTGCAGCAGAAATGAAAGACGATAATACTGTGAAATGGGGAGGGATCCTCGGCGGGATTGCGTTGACTTTAATCCTGCTTTCAAGCCATTTGACCTTAATCATGCTCCCTGGGTTCGAAACATTTGAGATTCCGATGGCTGTTGTTATGAAACAACTTGCTGCAGGTCTCTACTGGATTTTTGTCTTGATTGTATATGGAGAAATTTTTACTTCGGTTATCGGCAATATTTTTGGACTGGAAAGGCAGATACAAAAATACATCAAGATGCCAAGCCTTATCGTTGTTTCACTGCTCTTCTTAATTTGTTATTTCATCAGCTTGATCGATTACGGAACACTTCTTTCAATCCTTTACCCAGTTTTCGGCTATATCAGTTTAATCTTTATAGTGTTGTTATGGATGAAACCAGTTAAAGTGAATAAATGAAAAAAGAAGGGGAACAGCCCCTTCTTTTTTTGGCTCTGTTTAATAGAATCAACAAAGAACTTAACAGAGTCTTCTTATTATTTATTCTCTTTCATGATCGTCTTGGCCATTTCCAGGAATGCGTTGCGGTGGTCAGCATCTTTTGTGAATAGAGTCAGCTTTAAAGGTTGTTCCTGATTTTTAATTAAATAAGTAGTGACGATGTCTGATCCACTTTTGGTTTCCATCGACCAGGCATTGTTGAAGAATGGATCTTCAGGTGTTTGTGCTTCTTTTACCTCAGGACCAACAGCGGCTAGTTGTGCTTTTGAGTTTTCTTCTACTAAAGCCCACTCTGCGTCAGCTGGAAGCAATTCTATCCTCATGAACACACTGTCGTCTTTACTCCACATCAGCACATCTTTGTTAGGTTCCTCTGCTGACAATTCATATTCTGGCAAAACATACATAGAGTAGTTTTGATTATCATTGTATTTCAAAAAAGCAGTTTCTTCCTTTTGTTCGCCATTCACTGTATAGGCAATGTTTTGCTCCATTATTCGGATTAAGCCCTCTTCATTACCTTTATCCTGGTCTGTTGTCTTTTGGTCTTCTTCATTTTTTTCTGGCGCAGCAGCTGGCTGGGCTGCAGGTGTCTTGTTTGTTGACTCCGATTCTTCTGGAGAACCGCAGCCTGCAATGATTAATGCTGATAATCCGATAATTGCAAAAGACTTTGCTAATTTGTTCATGTCTGATTGCCCCCTGTTATTTCGTTTGGTGATTTCTACATTTTTAGACGGAATATAATAACGAAAGTTACAATACCTATCGCATTTACAAAAATATCATGGACAGGCAGATTGGACAATAATAAAAATGACCCATAAGCCAATGATTGACATGGGTCATTTTAAGGGTAAAAGCTTAGCTTAGAGGAATGAAAACAAATAACAATAAATCAAAGACGATGTGAGAGACGATTACAAGTGGCATGCTCCGTTTCCATGCATATAAAATACTCCACGCCAGTCCAGCGATTATTGCGGCCAGTACAAGAATGAACTCCCCGGAATAGAGATGGACAGAAGCGTACAATAATACTGAAAGACCAATCGACATTTTCATACTAAAGTATTTACTGAGTCGCTTCTGGATAAAGCCTCGCCAAAAGATTTCTTCACCTGGGGCCAGAATTAACACTAAGACAAGATAATGCCAGAATAAGTCGGGTGAGAATCTGCTGTAGAGTCGTGAAACTTGATTGGCGAAAGGAAGATTAAGTACCTCCATCAGGAAGCTTCCAAGCCAAAATAGACCAAATAAACCGAGGCCCGAGGCAATTCCTAGAGTTAAGTATGAAAGCGTTGAGGCATTGTCCTCGATTTCTTCATGTATGATGGAATAACTGATCAGAACCAGCATTGAAGCTGTGAATATATACCAGAATACGTCTTTATCTTCAAAGGTAAAAAATAGCAGTAGATGCGCGATCAAAATACCGAGAATTAATCTGCGATCCGCCATCCAATTCTTCATTTTTCATAAAACCCCTTTCCAGAAACAAAATTTATTGTACCAAATAATTCATTAAATTTGTAAGGAAATGATTTCTTCCAGTTGGGGAATAGTAATATTGAAGAAAAATCTGAATGGAGGGAAGAACATGTCAGAATCAAAGCGCGAGAAAGAGCGTAATTGGACTGTGCGCAAGCAGGATCAGCACCCGCATGGAAAGGTAAAATCCTTTAAGGAACTTGCTGGCAAGGAAAATAAAGAATAAATAAGAAAAAGCAGCTCAGGCTGCTTTTTTCTTCTGGAATCTCATATATTAATAGGCTGTTTCTTTTACAATTTTATAGTTTTTATGATTGATGACAGTGCGTTGATCGAGCTCTAAATCCCGGAAATTGTTCATATATGTTAAATCAACAATAACCGAATTTTCATTGACCTTTTCTACAACACCTTGCAATCCTTCTTTGAATTCGATTACATTTCCAACATCGGCTTTCTTCAAATAAAATCGCTCCTTCGTTATATTTCGAATTACTAACATTTTGCCTTAATTTTCTCCTAGCGTAAAGGAAAATCCGTATTAAATTTTAAATGTTCACGGAATTTTCATTTTATAAAAATTAGATAATTCAATATATATGATTTATTATAT
>NZ_JBIQOE010000211.1:0-2884 GCF_047739415.1 Mesobacillus sp.
GTCTCTACGGTTGTAACCTCATTTTTAACAAATGTTGCAGCAGGAGAACAGTACCTATCAATCCTTTTACCAGGACGAATGTATAAAAAAGCATACGATGATAAAGGTCTTCATTCGAAAAACCTATCACGTGCCGTCGAGGATGGAGGTACAGTGACTTCACCGCTTGTTCCATGGAATACTTGCGCGGTATTCATTATTTCAGCACTATCTGTCCATCCATTCGAATATGCACCTTATGCTGTACTGAATTTCACAGTACCGATATTATCGATTATCCTTGCACTGTTCGGTTTTAAACTGGAGTTTGTGAAGAAGGAGAGCTCGACAGCAGAATCTAAAAGGAAAGCTTCATAGATATGAGGGCAGTCCCAATAGGGTACTGCTCTTTTTGCTTCATTCATATTTTTGCTCTTGTAAACAAATAAATGCAAAGCCAGACCGTCCGGATCCTTTTTATGAAGCAGGAAGCAAGCCATTCCTTCATGAACTTCTAACAGGGAATATAAAAAAAACAGGCTCTATTTAAAGAACCTGTTTTTTAAGCGAATTTTGATTAAGCTTTTTGAACGTTTGCAGCTTGAGCTCCACGAGCACCTTGCTCAACGTCAAACGTTACTTTTTGACCTTCATCTAAAGACTTGAAGCCTTCACTTTGGATAGCAGAGAAGTGTACGAATACGTCGTCTCCATTTTCACGTTCGATGAAGCCGAAACCTTTTTCTGCATTAAACCATTTAACTGTACCTTGTTCCATTTTTGTTGCCTCCTAGTGCTAACGCACAACGTATTACTATCCTTGCCCAAAGTGATCATCAAGACGAAAAGTCAATACTTATACTATCCTTTACACCGAACAAAAATAATTCTTTCTTATCATAACATGAAACAAAAGAAATTGCAAATCATGGTGTCTTAAGCAAAAAAGTGCAGTTGTACTTGCGCTGCTAAAGGAGGGCTATAGTGTTGTTACTGAACAAACTATGACATTGGGGGTAACCTATAGAATTATTATAGATGGACGGAATATCCTTTTAAATGAAAAATAAATATCAAAATATAGAAACGGAAAAATTGATCCAAAGAAACTGGGGGATTGGATATGAGAGAAAGGAAAGAAAAAAGATTAAATGTTCCTGTTGGTTCTGGAAGTGCAATTACTTTTGGTTCTGCTTTAGCCATTACAATATCTTGGAGTATACATAAATCAGTACTCTGGGCAATAATTCACGGTTTTTTTAGTTGGTTATACGTAATATATTATGTTTTGACTAGGTAAGTCTTTTAGTTAAATTTAGTTTGGACTCAGGAGAATATAACAAGGCATTAAAAAAAGATAAAGCTTGGATTACTATATCCAAGCGTCTTGCAATTTTTGAGAAATCCTGTTGAAGGATCATTAAGTTGCTATTCAACATTTGTTTGATCCTTAATTACGCCCGGCACCTCTTTGGAAGGCTCTTAAGTGGTTTTTTGAAGCATTTCCTAACTGGGTAAAAACCATTTTTGCATCCTCCGGCAGGGAGGGAATCGTTTTTAATTTATCGTACATCGCAATATTATCGATTTCCGCCTGAACTCCTTCATTAAATGCATCCTTCAGTGTATCAGGCGCTGTTACATATTGCTTAGCATTGTCTTCGGGAATTTGTTTTTCGTACTTCTGAAATAAAGTAACGAGGGCACTAATATGTTGCTGCTCCGCCGCCTTAATATTGCTAAATGGCCTGATGCTGCCGAATTTTCCAATGACAACGTCGTAACGGGCCTGTGCAAGGTATTCGTCCTGAATGGCATACACTAAAGCTTCATCCAATGTAATCGAGGAATCCTTCAGTGCACCCTTAGCACCAAAGTCAGCAGGCACTTCAGTTTGCGCCTGGGCAGACCCGGAAAGACTCACGAATAAAAACAGGAAAGCTACGACTGGGATTAATTTTGAATTCATTTTTAAACACCCCTTATGATAAATTATCAATCTTATTATTTTCATAGAGGGAAATTTGATACCTAAAACACTATGGGTTTAATTTGTGGAAATGATTCGATATAATAGACGTAACTTTTTCAATAGGAGAGATATAATGTGTTCAAATATAGGATTTCCAGGATTAATCCTGATTCTAGTGATAGCGCTGATCATCTTTGGGCCAAACAAACTACCGGAAATCGGACGGGCAGTCGGCAAGTCGATGAAAGAGTTCAAGAATGCGACAAGTGGACTTTCTGATGATGTTAAGAAGGAAATCAGAGAAAACGACCAAGATAAAAAGAGCTGATCAAAGCTGCCATTGGCAGCTTTTTGTTCTTTTTTCAGAAAAAAACTGTCCAATCATTTATTATCGGACAGCTTTGAATATCTATTTCCTGAAATAAATGTGAATGGAGGACAACAGCAGGATGAGTCCATTCAAAATATACAGCCCGGTATAAATTACAGTCAGGATTCCTGCCCCCCATCCCGAGTCATCCCACGTAAAACCGAGGTAGAGAGTGCTGAAGAAAATTACTGGTGAAAACAGGAGAAAGACCAATCCGGCAATAATTCGTCTTTTAATATTCCTCGCTGAATGCTTCACTGCAAAATAATTCGCAACCCCAAAAAGGGCAATATTCATTAAGAGCGTCAAAATCATTCCGACTGATTCTGGCATTTTATTTTGCTCCTTTTCTTAAAAGCTTTATGACAAAGGCAAAGATGAATAGAACGATCGTACAAACTAGTAAACTGGTTGCCAGCATACCGACACCAATTCCAGCCCAAGGATCTACCGTGGCAGCAACAACAAAGCTTGCCGCTAATGTCAATAATCCAATTGCCAGGCTGATTAACGACGGCAAAAACACTTTTTCATGCTTGACGTAAACAGTTATAAGCATTAAC
>NZ_JBIQOE010000212.1:0-5478 GCF_047739415.1 Mesobacillus sp.
TTGACACCATGCAGCTTTTAACGCTACGGAGGCTACCTTGGATACCAGATCAAGAATGTGGGCAGCACCAAAGGTTACAAATCCGCCTTCTGTTGTTGAATCCAGGTATGGATTAGCAGGATCAATAGCTTCATTTCCAAAACTCTGAAGAATTAGACAGGCTGAAAGAGGACCTTGATAAGAGAAGTCATGATGTACGTATTCAGCTAAATCACGTCCGTTTCGGATATAGCGTGTTTCAGGGTCATATAGTGATTCCCCCGATGATCCTCCATTCTGGATGTCCAGCCAGTCATCGTAGGAGGTTAAGTGGTTTGTGCCAGCTGCGGTTGTACGATATTTTTGCGTAATGGTCTTGGCTCCGAAAGGGATGCCCTTCCAAAGGAATTGTGAGATATAAGGTCCAGTTAGATCACCAGGTGTATTCCCGCGGAACAAAGTACCGGTTGTTACTGCTCCATTGAATTTTGGTCCCCGAAAATCCGATAGTCCAGACAATTCGGATGCTGCTGCTTTTGTAAGAGGGTTGCTGCTGAATTTCGAAAACGGGACATCCCTGGTCAGTGCCTGCCAGTATACTTCCACCGTTTCACCTGCCTGCCATGCACTGTTGAACGTGGGTGGGGCTGCCAGGTTCATTTTATGGCTATCTGCACCAATGAAATCATATGCATAAGCAGCCTGCGGATTCGCCAGTTTGGCAGATCCGCCAAGGGGAATTGAATCAAAATCACTCACCCTGCCGCTCCTAAGTGCTTTCAAATAAAGTTTGTATGCGTTTAAGTCTACTTCTCCAAACGAATTATGTGGCAGACCTTTTGAGAAGTTTGCTATTTTGTCAGGATACAAGCATTCGTCACCATTGCATTCTGGATCTGGAAGCGGAGTATATCTTTGGTCTAAAGCCGCTTGATAGCGAATGTCATAAGTCTTCTTATTGCGTTCTTCTGCTCGTAAAGGGCCAGCATAACATCCCTTTTCATGCTTCTCTTTCCTTCTTCTTTCTCGCCAATCTCTTCTTCTTCCCATATTATCACCCTGTTTATAAGTGCTCTGCCACCGCTCAGCTGTGGAAGAACTAGTCTAATCCTTTCATCATATGTCCTCGAATAAATGCGGGATACAGATTGGTAGGAAAATAGACAAGAGCGGAATGGCACGAAAAAATGAAGGGACACGGGGACCAGGTGATGTGTCTCATGTATTATTTCACCTCACATATGGTGCATATCACCGTTCCTTATTCCACGTATCCCAAAAGTTTTGTAAAATTGTAAGGGAGAAGACAAAGGCATTGTCTCTAACAACCGTAAAGTGGTGAGGTTGATTCAACAGTTACTTTTACTTCAGCGTGTGATTGATTATATAGAGGATCATATTAAAGAGGAACTTAGTGCTGAAGAGCTGGCGAGAATGGTTGGATATTCTCCTTATCATTTTTCGCGGATTTTTCAAAAGCAGACGGGTTATACATTGATGGATTATGTGGTAAAAAGAAAGCTCCAGTTTGCACTCTATGAATTGGTTAATGGGAAAAAGATCATCGAACTTGCCATGGATTATGGCTTTGAAACACATTCTGGCTTTACGAGGGCGTTCAAAAAGTGTTTTGGAAGTCCTCCGAGCCTTTATAAGGAGCATGGTCCGACATCACTGCCTCAAAAACTGGATTTGATGAGCCTTCACCAAAAGAACACGGGAGGCATTGTCTTGCAGCCCCAGATTGTCCGCCGGGATGCTTTTTATGTCGCTGGGAAAATATTCAGTATAGAGAATTTCCCTGCTGACAGAAATGTGCCTGCCTTTTGGGAGCAGGAAGGTTTGACAGATGGTTCGATTGAAACTTACTTATACAAGACATTGTCGCCGAAAAGGCATGGAGAGTATTGTATCAATTTGAGCCGCAGCCTTGATGAAGGCTGTCGTTATTTATTTGCTGTAGATTATGACGGTGAAATTAGCTTACCGGATGGAGTAACCGCTACACAAATCCCTGGGGCTGTCTATGCGATATTCCGGACACCTTTGGTTGAGGTTGGCCAATTCGCTACGGCGATCAAAGGAACGTGGAGATACATACTGGAGGATTGGTTTCCGCATTCATCCTATGAAGTGGATGAAGAGGGCTTCGACTTTGAATTTTATGATGAGCATTGCCATTATTGGGATTTTAAAAAAGTCTATATGGAAATTCATATTCCGATTAAAGAAAAATCTCGAGAATGAAATCATCCTCGAGATTTTTTAATTACCAACTGATAGAGATAGATTACTGGTGTTAACAGAATGGCACTTGCAATCATAGCTATTTTTATAGAAAAATTGGCGGCAATCAATCCTATTGCAGGTCCTCCGCTAATTTGACCAATCGCATCAACCTGGCCTTTTACCGAAAAGAACGTCGCGCGTGTCGAGGAATCAGGAATGATTTTATTCAGCCATGTATCCTCAAGCGGTGCCATGACAGACCTTGTTCCTTGTATGATCAGGTAAAAGCACAGCAAGCTGATGATTCCAGTTGAAAGAGCAAAACCGGTCAGCGACGTGATGATCAGAACACATCCCACCAACAAGGATACGTAGATGGTGTTTAACTGATGATGGAGAGAACTCCGGCTGATAAAATGAAGGCCGACAAATGAAAGGAGCATCACGACAAAATTAATGCCGCCAATCAGGAGGACTAAATTCCCCTCTGTCATGTAGGCGAGACGGGTTTCTTCAAGAAAGTGAGAAATCCATAGCCGGTCAAAGCCTTCGCTGTATAACCCGAAAAACAGAGCAATAAGGAAGAGAATCCGCATCAGATAACTGGCCTTTGTGTAATGGACCATCTGGTTCATATTACTTTTCAGCGTCTTCCAAGTGGATGTATTTTCAAGTTGAACAGGTTTGAAATTCTCTTCTTTCATAAAAAGGAGCAGAAAAACAGCTAACCCCACCATAGAGAATCCGCCAATGATGATGGGCAAATTGATCATAAAATAATAACCGATCAACATACTTAAAGGAATCGCGATTACCTCCCCAAGCTTGCCAGCCTTAGCGCCATTTACAAACGCCAGGGAAGCACGATCTTCTCCGATTTCATCAGCAATCCAAGCTTGATGCGCACCGCTTGTGAACGTGTAGCCAATTCCCCACAGGACTTGAGACAATAACACGGCTACGAAATACGGAAACGAGCCCTCGATGAGGAACCCAGCCCCAATCAAAAAATATCCGATAATCACAGAAAGCCTGCGACTTTTTAAATCCGCCAAAAACCCAGTAGGAATCTCAAACAGGAACACAACTGCCTCCAGAACACTCCCAACCAGAACCAGCTGCAACGGACCAAGTCCCACGACTTTCACATGATACAGCAAGTTAACCGTAAAAATAAATGTAAAAAAGAACTGAGACCAAAAACGTGTATAGATATAGACACGATACGAATCCATTTTCTTGATAAATGTCAATTTCATCTCCCCCTATCCAGATTATAGAGAGGGAGGAAGATGATTTCTTTTCCAAAATTGCGGTTTTTTGGAGTGTTGGGGAGTAAAATTAGCTTATTTCGAAGCCTACGCTCTTTTGGTTCCCGAATGTAAAGCGAGAACTATTCCTTGTCTCTTAAGTACATCACCCATAATCATTGCATAGGATATGTTGATAAACTGGGAAGGGATTGAGAAAAATGTACTATGCTCCTCATGGGTATTCAAATCAATACATTTATTATGGTAATGGGCAGATGTATTACGATGGAAGACAGTCTGGTCATTGGGCTTATCCTTATGGATCGCAGCATGTCAACGGTTTTCATGCTTTCCGCTATCCTAACGGGAATGGGATGATTCCTTTAGCGGATTATGGACCAAATCCATATGTGGTAAATATCAATGAAGCGACAAAGCAAAACAACACATATCGTACGGCTTTATGGACAGGAACGCATTTACAAGTCACGTTAATGAGCATCGAGGTTGGCGGTGATATCGGCTTGGAAATGCATCCTGATGTTGATCAATTTTTACGGGTTGAACAAGGCCAGGGGATTGTTCAGATGGGCCAGAGCAAAGATAATCTAACCTTTCAAAGACAGATCGTAGACGATTCTGCCATCATGATTCCTGCAGGAACATGGCATAATGTGACCAATACCGGCAATACTCCGTTAAAGCTTTATTCCATCTATGCGCCTCCTAACCATCCATTCGGGACTGTCCACGTAACCAAGGCCGATGCAATGGCCGGTGAAGGCGGAGCTAACGGCAATGGGAATACGGTTGTTTTTGGCAAGACTCCAGATGAATGGGTACGGCACACGGAATATTTAGTGCAGGAAGGATTAGAGGATGTTAAAAGAGGAATCAACGCTACGCACATTCTTCAAGAATTTATTCTAATGGGAGTGCTTGTAGGGAAAGGGTATACTCCGGAAAAAGCATATGAAACCGTAGAAGAATGGGAGCGTACAGGAAAATCCCAACTTCTTCTTCAGAGCAAAAATATGTAGGGATGAGAGGAAAAGGGAACGTGAACCTTTGCTTCTTAAGCTTGTCTTTTTTTATTGCGGACAAAGGGACGGATCTTATGTCCGTCCCATTGCCTTTTGAATTGAAGTTGTTAGGCAAGCTGAATGTCACCGGTCACCCTGCTGGCGGGGCAGTTGTTCTTGCGCCTAATTCCTGATCGATCAGTAAAAGAGCAGAAGGGTTATTTTCAGCAAGCTTAAGACGATCAATAATCGTTTTGGCTTGTGCTTCTTCGTCTATTTGTTCCCTTAAAAAGTCCTGGATGATTAAAGCAGCCTGAGGGTCGATTGGATTCACATAATTATAAGCTTGACGGTAAGTATTCGTAACAAACTGCTCATGACCTAATACTTTTTGAAAGGTCTCTAACGGAGTGCCAAAGTCAGCTGGCTGGGCAGGGATGCTTTTTATTTGGACATTTCCATCCCGGTCCACGACAAAATCAATTAAGGTAAGCATATGGGTTCTCTCTTCCTCTGATTGCAACCTTAACCAATGTGCTATCCCTGTATAATTCTGTTTTGCCATATGTGCAGACATAGCGAGATATAAAGTTGAAGAAACATGCTCGAGTTGAATTAAATCATTAAACAAGCCTTGAAGTTCATCATTCATTTTTTTCACTCCCCAATAACTATAAAATCTACAGTTTAGTTTATAGAAAATAAGAAGATATGAAACTTGTATACGTGTTTTTATAGAAACCCGGGGTGTTCTCTTTTTAACTCTTTGTATTGAGAATGCTGCAGAATGGTTCAGTCCGACTGAAGCCGATACTGACGTGACTCTCCCTGTGGCACGTGCGAAGACCTGCACCATTGAATGAAAAAAGAATACGATATTGGGCGAATGATTTTTGGAGGTGCGAAATGGAGAGCTATTCTACCCAAAGCATCATTGTTCTTGGTACGGCGATACTGGTTGTAGGTGCTTTTTTTGTCTTCATCGGGGAGTATAG
>NZ_JBIQOE010000213.1:0-10606 GCF_047739415.1 Mesobacillus sp.
ATGGCCAACTGGACATGGAGAAGTCCAGTAATGGCCTAGAATTAAAGCTAAGAGAGTCTATTTCCCATGAAAAATCCGCTGAAATTCAAAAAGGGGTTCGGAATGAGAACATTCCGAACCCCTTTTGTCGACAAACTGAGAGACGCTGTCCTCAGCGTCTCTTTTTCTGTCGATTTGAACATTTTTTGTATTTTTGTTCTTACGCAGGAAATACTAGAATTGAAGAGAATTAGTTAACCATAAGCGTCTAGCCTCATATCTATTAAGGAGGTACGGAAACATGCAGACACCAGATATTTTATCAGGTGAACAAGTTATATTGTGTAAAATTAAAAATCAGGATTTGGACACATGGTGGAGCCTAATCCACAATGACGAACATCCTGAATGGAAAAAATGGGATGCCCCTTACTATCCTCTCAGGCGAGTAAACCTTGATAAGTTTAAAGAACAAATGTCGAACCTGATCAATCAAGGCTATGACAGAAAATATCTGATCAAAGTAGAAAATGAAATTATTGGAATGGTGACATATTACTGGGAACATGAATCTTCTCAATGGCTAGAAATTGGGATTGTCATTTATCTTCCAGAATTTTGGAATGGCGGGTATGGGACAGAGGCATTAAAAGTTTGGATTGGACACCTTTTTAAAACCTTTCCTATTCCAAGAATCGGCTTTACTACCTGGTCTGGCAATTCTAGGATGCTTACGGTCGGTAAAAAACTGGGAATGGTAGAAGAGGCTCGAATCAGGAAATGTCGACTCTATAACGGGAAATACTATGATTCAATAAAAATGGGATTATTAAGGGAAGAATGGGAAGCTCAGCAACAATCCTGAATCGGAACATGTCAGAAACTTGCCTCAATGTATAGAACTTTATGCATTTAAAACAGGCTAAAAAAGCTCTTGTTCCAAGCGTATTTAGCCTGTTTTCTTTATGTCATCGTAATTGATCCAGTTACTTAGATTATTCTAGCCATATAGAACTCATCTTTATATTGACCATCGACAAGCAATGAATCCTTCTTGGTTCCTTCAATTTCAAAGCCCATCTTCTTATATAATAAGACCCCTGCCCGATTCTCTGTCATCACCGTTAATTCCAATCTGTGAATCTTAACTTCAACCCCCCAGCTAAAAAGCTCTTCAAAAAGTCTTGTGCCGATTCCGCAGCCGCGAAAACCTTCCTTAATTCCAATAACAATATAAGCTGTATGTTTAGTTCTGCTTGCACTTCCTCCTTTTGCAATTAAATAGCCTGCCAGTCCACTTTCAGCTTCAGCCAGGAAAATATTTGAGTTATCTTCAGCCCTAAGAGTCTGAATCATTTTACTTTGAGCCTCAGGATTGAATTTTCTTTCACCAGGTCCAAAAAGCATGAAATTAGTGGTACTTTCAACCTCTTGAATCAGTTTTGCAAAATTCTCTGTATCTCGTTCTTCAGCTTGACGTATTTTCATTGAAGATCTCCTCACTATCTTTCATTTTGCAGACTCTTTTATACATTCAAAAAACAGAGGAAAAATCCTCTGTTTTAAGAAAAGATGCTCTTAATGCTTTCAATTAGTTCTTTAAAGAAGTTAGAGACTGATTCCAGGAAACCTTTGTCCCCTACTGCCTCCTCGATTCTCTTCTGGATATCTGTAGAAAGGTTTTCTAACTGAGTTTTAACATTGTCAAAATTGATGTTCAAATCGCGCATCTTATTGAACAGGTCAACAAGAAGTTGCCTGTCTTCAGGGTTAAGCTGTATTTCCAGTGACTTTAACTTTTCATCGATTATTTTCTCGATATCTTCTTTTGTTGCTGGGTTCTGAGCAGCAATTTCTTTTTTGATTTCTGTCAGGAGCTCACTCACTTTATCCTGGTCAAGCCCCTCTTTTTTAGCCAGTTTTGTTGCCAGGTCCAATTCCTGGTTCGCAACTTCTGTACGATCCTTATCCAGGGCTGTTCCTTCACCCTCATCATATGCCTTATAAATTCCCACTAATGCAGAATGCCCTGTCACCTTGACAGGTGAGGCGACATCCACAATTGCGTCCTCAATCCCAGCTGTCAACAGAGCGTTGGCATACATCTCGTCAGTTACTTCAGTAATATTCTCAGGAGTAATCTGATTGATCACCAGTCCTTCGCCGGTATCCTTCCTGGTAATCTTCGCAGATGAATACATGTTCGAATGTTCATCTCCGTCAATATAGGTCACAAGATCTTTTCCTGTTACGACGATTTCTTTTACTTTAGCAGGATCTTTGACTCCAAGGAGATTTCTCACTTCATCTTTTTGCTTATCAGAAAGTGCTTCCCCATATACAACAATGGGAAGTCCATATTTCTCGTTAATGGCATCCTCCTCATTATCATTGGAAGCAAAGGCAGGAAAAGTATAGATTCCTAGAGTTAAAACAAATAGACTTATTAAAACTGAGATTTTCATCAAGCGCTTGGTAATCATCTTATTTTTCTCCTTTTTTTACATTATTCTACAAAACCCTTACGCTGCTTATCCTATTTGGATCCTGTTGAATGATTTTCCATTACTTCGGCTCTTTTTTCAAGTTTTTGAACTCTGTGCATTAAGTTGAAGACCAATGTAGTGATGAAGCTCAACTGGATGAACAAAAAGATTCCGATAAAAAATACAGAATCAATTTCAAATCCTGAGAATAACAGCATCAACAAATAAAAAACTAAAATACCTCCGAATATGTTACCAATAAAAATAAACAGCCAATTATCCAATAAACTCCCGCCTTTATACATGTTCCGATAATATTACGTTCTTTTTAATAAAAAGGTTTCACCTTTCAAGTAAACTCCTATAAAGGAAATTGGTGTTTAATAAACCTCATTTTCGTTTAAAAATCTAAGAGTCTCTGTAGATTGACCACCGCTGCCAAAGCCATTACGATCAGGGAATGACGGAAACTCCACCCTACCGTCCTTATTTGTTGTTTGCCAGCCAAAATAATAATGAACTGGAGGAAAATAATCAGCAAACAAAGGATTCGGATTTTTTTCTTTCAACAGCTTATTTTCTGTTTCCATATATGTTTGCCACTCTGAAGGAATTGGGGAGTAACCGTATGAATACTTTCCGACCTCTGCACTGAAATCCATTTGAATACTCGGATCATACTGATGCTTTCCCTCAGTGATGGAATAACCACGATCTTTTATCAAATAAAACGTCAAATTGTCCAAATTATTTTCTGGATGAAAATTCCACATAATAAAATGTGTTGCAGGGTCATCAGAGTCAATTTTCCAAATTTGCGGCATGCTTCCACTAGAATAGCTTACTAATTCCCACTTATGCTTCTTCCATTCCCAAAAGCTTATACCATGACTTTCCGTTTTTGTAGTGAAAGGGATATATACATGCCTATCATCAAGAAAAATGATGTCCTGGATTTCCTCTACGTGTATTCCGTTATATGGATTCATCAGGGTTTTTTTTATTTTCTCTTTGTTAGGAAAGGCTGATGGAGGAGCGAGATAATTCCAATATAAAATAACACCAACAGTAAGAATTAAAAGAGTCACCAGCACCTTTTTTCGCATAAAGCTACTCCCCCTTCATCAGAAAAGTTTTTTCGGCACGAAAGTATACTTGCTTTTGTCCTGTTGAAATCAAAACCCCTTTACCATCTCGTTCCACAAAAATCATTGGCTGAATCCCGCTCCCCCATTTTGCTTCGGTTCCAGAAAGCTGATAGGGGAATCTTTCATCCAACTTTGCACGTTCCAGTCCAGACTCAAATGCTTCTTGATACCACTTCTCACTATATATAGGTTCTTCTTTGATACTATCTAATTGATCACGAAAAGAGCTCCGGTCTAATGCTTTATTGGCTGCAGACGGATGCGTTTTAATTATATGTCCGTCGGTGATAACCGAAATATAAGTTGATATATCACTTTTAGGATAAATGCCTGAATGCACCAGTGGAAGAATGAGCGACACTGCTAAAAAGATATAATTGGCGAAGAAACCTAACCACACATATTTCCGATACTTCTCCCAGCTCTTCCCTTCCTCTTTCCGAGAATAGATTCCATATAAAATCCATACACCAAGCGGAAGGATGGCTAATTTTATCTGTTGGTCCATATATGGCAGGTTAATAGAAAAAGAGAATAAGCCAACAAAAATAACAACTGCCAGCTTCCATATAATTGGTTTTAAATCCTGTTTACTATAGATACGTCTTGCCAGAATGAAAATAGTACCCCATGCCACTATATTCAAAACAATCCCTGGAGCGTTCATACATTCACCTCATCTTCTTTACTGCTTTATACCTACCTGAAAACATTGATCATGAAATATTTCGTCAGCGCCAGGTATTCTCTTATATAGGATTTCAACACTGCCTGAATTGGCGTCTTTGCAGGCAATCCATTTATTTTCAGTTCTTCATTGTCTGCTATCATCTTGGAACGGAAGATATGGAAATCATTCGTCACCACTAAGCCAATTTCAGCCTTTTCAGGAATGAACTTTTTAGAAAACCTAATATTTTGGTATGTGTCAGTGGACTTGTCTTCGAGGAGAACCCTTGATTCCTCGATTCCATTTTGCATTAGTTCCCTTTTAATACATTCGGCTTCTGATATGTCTTCCCCTGGGCCTTTCCCACCGGAGGCGATCGCAATAGTACCGGGGTTTTCCTTTAGATAATTTGCAGCGTGGTCAATACGGTATTGCAGAGCCAATGAAGGAACTGTTCCTTTAACCCGCGCTCCTAGAATTATCATATAATCAGCATTCACGGGCACATCCATGTTAGTGTGCTGGATTATTTTGTAATGGAGGTAACCTACATAAACATGGAAATAAGAAGTCCAGTTACCACAATTTTTTTAATAATAGGTTTCTTTATCATGATGATTCCCCCCCCAAATCGCTACTCTAATATTACCATCCTTTACCATAAAAAGTTTGCAGTTTTCTTTAAAAAATGGATAACTTGATAAAAAATAACATAACTCGACTGATTATTATAATAAAGTTGCGGCAGTTTTACCTAAAAGAGTATATGGTGATGTTTCTACACTTTCTTTGACGAAACTCAACTAGTTTTGTCAGTGACAAAGGAATAGAAAATTAAAAAGCGAAATTTTACTATAACAAGGAGGGATTTTGATGAATACTAGCGCAGTAGCAAAGCTGCTCGGCGTTTCACCTAGCACAATTCAACGCTGGGTGAAGCAGGCAAACCTTCAAATGGAGCGTACGGAGTTAGGACATTACCAATTTTCCGAAGAAAGTATTGAGATCTTAAAAGACATCAAAGATCAGCTTAATAAAGGAGTTTTATTGCAGGATTTAAAAATTAAAGGAAGAAAGCATAGAAAAGCGACAATCCCAGCTGTTAAACCGGATATCGCATTGGATAAGCTAATTGAGCGCATGGAGGATTTTGAAAACAGGCTTAACAGAAAGGCTGATGAAGTTGTATCTTATCAAATCCTACAGCACCGCAGGGAAATTGAGGATTTACAAAATGAGGTAGCAAGGCTGAAAGAAGTGATTACAAGCATGGAGGAAGCCGCAGCACAGCAGGAACAAGTGGCCAAGGAGGAACAACTACAATCTATAGCACCTGTTTCTTCCTTAAGAAAATTCAGAAAACGAAATATAATCAGTTCCTTTTTTGGATTTTAATTTGGCACATCAGGGATGTGGTTCTTTTTTTGAATTTTACTCAAAAGCAACAATATTTACGGAAAAGTCAAATCAAAAAAACAGACCCATAAAATCTGAGTCTGTTTTAGGTATCCTTAGTTAGGCTTTCTGTACGTTTGTCGCTTGTGGGCCACGCTGGCCTTGTTCAACTTCAAATGTAACTTCTTGACCTTCATCTAAAGATTTGTAGCCTTCTCCCTGAATTGCTGAGAAGTGTACGAATACGTCTTCGCCGCCTTCACGCTCAATGAATCCAAATCCTTTTTCACTGTTAAACCATTTTACCTTACCACGTTCCACAATTGTTGCCTCCTAGCGATTAAAAAAATTGCAATTTAACCTTGCGTGATTATTATATCCTTTTAAAGATATTTTAAACCAAAAGAGAAGAATATTTTTGAAGGAGGTTTAGCTGCATAATTTTTTATAGGTTGCCTCATCGCAAATGACAAACATCTCCGTACCCTCCGGAATTTCTTCATTATGTTTTCTGGCAATGTCAAGCGCGTGTCCATCTGATATGAGTGTTGCTCCGTGGTCAAAGAGCTCCATGGCCGCTTGCTTATAAGTGGTCCAATGCGGCTTCTTCTCGATTTTATAGAGGTTCTCTCCTTCCATATTGCTGAGCAGTTGTTTAAACAGCTTGCTCGAACCAGGAAAGATTGCAGCCTGAGCCATGAGTTTAGATACTGATTCATTGGATAAAATAAATTCATCGATGTTCGCATGTTCGAACAACGCAATATGCTTTTCCTTCATAATTTCAGCAATCGTATAAATATTTCTATTGGATTGTTTCGAGATATGTTCTACCCTTGATGCTATAAGCAAAGTTTTCCCATCAGCGTATTCAGGAAACTCAATCCGATCATCCGTAAAGACGGCTACTGATTTGGACTCGAGGATATTTGCCTGCATCAGTATTTCTTCTTCAGCAGGGTTTCCGCTGACAAAATGTACTCGGTCATGCTGCACTGGTGACTCATTGCTGTGATCGACGATGACTATATCACACTTTTTATTGGAGTTCAGGATCTCCTCAACAACATTACTAAGTTTATCTTTGGAGGAGCCGATCAGTATGTAGTGGTCCTTCCCTTTATATGCCAACTTCCCTTCCTCCTTCATTTTTTTATACAAAGTCAAACTATCAAAAATCTTGCCAATGATAATACCCATTGCACCAATCCCGACTGTATATAGCAGTACCATCGTAAAAATGCGGCCTAAATCACTGCTGGGTGAGTAATCACCGTAACCAACCGTCACGACCGTGGTCATTGTCCACCAAACTGCATCAAGGTATCTTGGAAAAGTTTCTGGTTCAAGTGTCTTGATAATCAAGCTGCTTAATAGGATCACTCCGAGAACGATCAAGGTGATTTTCAAAAGACTGACTTTCAGCAGTTTGGTAAACAACCTCTGTAAAATCCACATGAATGGGCCTCCTTTCTCTTAAGACAACCCTACAGGTAAAAAGCAAGAAAGGTTGTTTGTAATTTCTCCTCCGACACGGTAACCGAGCGCGGATGATTTTCCGTTAACAAGAAAGCTCCCTGTTAAAACATGTCCTTTTTGCTGACCATTTTCTGAATTGTATGTAACAGTGGGCAGTTCGATATACTGCTGAAAAATGGATGGGACATCATGGTAGTTTTTATGTTTTTCTTCCATTATCAGTTTACCAGTGGAACTGTATATTTCGACTGTGTCTCCTTCTCTCCCGAAGATAGGCTTTTTGACAAAAGGAACTTGCTTCGTTAAAAACGGCTCCGCTTCCAAATAAGTAGGCAGAAAATATTCGTTAATCCATTCATGCTCATCGGGTGTAAAAAACGAATCGTTTTTTTCATGTAATCCCCATATTACCGCCTGCACAGCCTTATTCTGCAATAAGAAGGCAGACGGAGGATTAATCATTGCCAATTTCTTTTTTTTAACGAGCTCAAGCAGCCACATACCGATTTTATTTCCTGATTCGTCTTCATCCATAATCAGGCTTTCTATCGGGAATGTCTGCCGGTAGAGGATGTCAATCTTGCGCCCTGTTTCATCATAGAGTCCAGACTCCGGTATAATCTTTAGTTTATCTAGTGAAAGGAACCTGGAAGGGAGACCATATAAATTCTGCAAGTATAAGACTGTATTTCGGTCTTCAATATTATCTTCATGTGCGGTGAAAACCACATATGGCTCTATCTCCTCCAGCCATTTGGCTGATGAAGCGACAGCTGACCTGACACCTCTGGCCAGCTGATCTTCCATTCCCTCATTTGGGTTCCCAAGCCCAAATTGAGTAGCTACAGATCCATTTACGTTAAATAATTCCTTAATGAATGTTGGAGTATCAGAATTTATCTCGATGCACTTGTATGTATTTTCAGTTTTAATCAGATCAAGCCTAGCAATTACGCTTTCAACATTTAACGTACTGAGCCGTATAAAATCGAGGGTTTCATCCGGATACCCGAGTTCCCTTAAGGTATCCGGGTTAACATTTCTAAGGAGCTCACTAACTTTAAAAAATATTTTTCCAATTCTAGTTGTACAATTCCTGATTGCTTCAACTTCCCCCTGATCAATGTTGGATATATCATATAGAGCATATTCTTCTCCATACAAATCAGGCCAGAAATTCTTGATTTCTCTATAAAAATTATCTCTCTTTGTCTTGTAGTCTTCCATGGAATTCCTCCTATTCCATGCCGTTTTCACCAATGGCTTTAACATACAGGACGTAAACTCCCCGATCTTCATCAACTTCCGTAGAGGTAACAGCCATCTGGCCAAAGCTAGGAACATCAACAATATCCTTTAACAAATAGCGGATTACATCAAGGTGAGTTCGGCAAGGAACAGCTGAAAGCAACTTATAGTTCTCGCTTTCTTTGTACCTGCGGAATTCCACGTGGATGCCCATTCCACGATAACTTTTCTCATCGAGGACATAATTGTTCCTGCCCCTGTCCTCAAGAACGAGTATTTCTTCATCCCCAACCATCTCATTGGATATCAGTTCATACTGGCTTCCTTTAATAATGAAATAAGTGCAAAGCTGGCGGGCATAAAACTCATCTATCCCGACATTTGGGATCGTATATTCGTATAATGGTTCATAGTTGTCTTTTCCATCATGAACAAAGTAAGTTAGTTTTTTCATGGATGTTTTCTCCTCCTAATAAGAAAGGCTTTTTGCAACAATCCAGCCTACAGCAAGGGAAAGTGAGAAGAGAATGACACCCACAGAACGGTTGTCTTCTTCAATCGCTTTTTGGAGGCTATATCTGACCGTAACAACCTCAGCGACAAAGAATACAATGATTTGCGTAAAAATTCCAATTGAGCCCCAGATAGCCATATCCAGCAGGGATACCGAATATTCCGCTGCTGCTCCCAGCACGATTGCAAGTCCCAGCATTTTCCCACCAAGCGAAAGAGCTGCTGTTATATTTCTTTTGCCAATCAGTTCAAACTCCTTTATCTTTGGAGTAGCCAGTACGAACAAGCCAACCCCTGCCGTTAGCAAAAGCAATCCAAGACCTAAATAAGCGGCAAAATTCAAATATAGATTCATTAATTTTTCTCTCCCTTAACCGCCAGTAGTGCTTCTTGACCCGCTGCCGAATCCTGAACTGCCCTTTGGCGAAGTGTTTTTATAATTACTGTCTAGTCTTGCTCCTTTAAATGATGAACTGTTCTTGTACTTCATATAGTCATTGCTCTTATAGAGTAATGATCGGTTCGCAAAGAACATACCCGCGAAAAAGTAATGTCCAAAATATGGAGAGTTGTTATCATCACATTCCCAGACACCATCTTCGTTCTCCCATTCCCAGTCTGAACAATCGGTCCCTTCTGGTACAGGAGGAATATCCTGGCCCTGCTCAGAATTCCAATCCTGCCCTTCATCGCCAGATACATCCGGTTCCCAATCCCGGTCCGGAATGGCCTGTTGGTTGTTATTGCAACCAGCCATCCCCATCATCAAAGCAGTGGCAGAAATACTCGCGATCACCTTTTTTGTTTTGCCCATTTTATTTCACCTCTTTCTTATTGACGTAAATATTTACGGAAGACCAGGGGAAAAAGTTTCAAATTCTCCCTTTTTTTCGAACTTCTTATTATTGTAACACTTTCCTTTTATAGTGATGCTCATTTCATTTTTAAGTGACAAATTTACTTCTAAAATCCTTAACTTAATTTTCGGCAACACTTTGTGTTTTCCTTTAATAGAATTAATTTTTTCCATTAAAGAATTCTTCGAAATTAAATTCCTCTATATCCGCGTTTCCTAATGCAATTTTTGCTAAAATGATTTCAAATAGGCATAATCCTGCTAACATTGTAATTCCTGCAACCATAGTGACAGCTCCTTTAAAATATGTTTGTATAAACGATAATTTATGGAACGCGTTTCATGTCAAGAATATTTTTTGCGAGGTTTTATTAATGGCTAATATCCGAGAAATTGCCCGACTGGCAGGAGTGTCGGTTTCCACTGTGTCACGGGTGTTGAATCATCATCCTTATGTAAGTTCAGATAAACGGGAAGCAGTTTTGAAAACCATAAGAGAACTGGACTACAGCCCTAATATTAATGCTGTTCATTTGTCCCGCGGAAAGACCAATATGGTTGGAGTCGTACTGCCAACAATTAATCATCCTTATTTTTCAGAACTCCTGGAAGGAATTGCTGAAGAAGCAATAAAGCATAATACCCAATTGGTGCTTTTTCAGACAGGGTATCATCAAGAAAAGGAATTCGAAGCGTTAGAACAACTTCGTGGCCATCTTATCGATGGGGTGATTTTTGCTTCACGTGCCATTCCGTTTGATTCACTATTGAAATATAAAGATGCCGGTCCGATCGTGTTATGCGAGGACTCTGATCAAGATCAATTTCCATC
>NZ_JBIQOE010000214.1:0-6879 GCF_047739415.1 Mesobacillus sp.
TTCTATTCCTAAGAATGAATGTCCTCTATTTCCTCACATAATTTCAAAAACAGGCGAAATAATTCCCCCTTACACAATCAAGAATAATACAGGACAATTCCTTATATTTTTTGAATTGTGCTCAATACTGGGTATATAAAACTTAATATCCTTAGCTATTTATTAGCTGAGAGGAACTCGACTTTCCATTAACTGCTTTTATCCTGATGAACCCAGCATTGGTGTTTAATGGACATTTAGAGGTCAGAAGTGGATGTAGACCAGAGAGCGGAGACGTTAATTGGTCAGGAGGGTGGCAAAATGTCTAAATAACTGAACTTAATAGACATTTCGGAGCTTGTGCGCATTCAAAATTTCCAGGAAACTGTTTTTATTAGACATTTCGAAGCTTGTACGCATTCAAAATGTCCAGGAACTGTTTTTATTAGACATTTCGGAGCTTATGCGCATTCAAAATGTCCAGGAAACTGCTTTTATTAGACATTTGGAGCTTGCGCGCATTCAAAATGTCCAGGAAACTGTTTTTATTAGACATTTCGGAGCTTGCACGCATTCAAAATGTCCAGGAAACTGTTTTTATTAGACATTTCGGAACTTGCACGCATTCAAAATGTCCAGGAAACTGTTTTTATTAGACATCTTCAAGCATCAGCACAGTGCAATAAGTAAGTCACAATGACATTTCGGAAGTTCTATAGGTCAAAAATGCTTTTTTCACATAAATAAGGCCAACCCCAAAGGTTGGCCTTGTAATTTATTCGAATAGTTTAGCTACTGCGGTTCTTTCCTGCTCAGTCAATGGCACCATTGGCAATCGTACGGATCCGACATCAAGTCCTTTTAGCTGCAATGCCGTTTTGACAGGTGCCGGGCTTGGAGCCGCGAACAGTCCTTGCATGATTGGCAGCAGGCGCTGGTGCAATTTAGCTGCGTCCGCATTCCTTCCGCTGAAGAATGCATCGACCATTGCTTGCATTTCATTTCCAATTACATGTGAAGCTACAGATACAATTCCAGTACCGCCGATTGCAAGCACTGGCAGAGTCAATCCGTCATCGCCACTGTAAAGAAGGAAATCGTCTGGTGTATTTGCGATGATTTTCGTCATGGCATTAAGGTCGCCACTCGCTTCCTTCGCAGCTACAATATTCGGGATTTCAGCAAGCCTGATGATTGTTTCTGGGAGGATGTTGACAACTGACCTGCCTGGAATATTATAAACCATTACTGGAAGAGAAGTAGCTTCAGCAGCTGCCTTGTAATGCTGGTAAAGACCTTCCTGGTTTGGCTTATTGTAGTATGGCGCTACGATCATAATCGCGTCCACACCTATCTCTTCTGCTTTTTTAGTCAGTTCGATGGTAGCATAAGTGTTGTTGCTACCTGTTCCTGCAATGACAGGAACCCTCTTGTCAACAACCTTCACGACGTGCTGGAATAATGCGATTTTCTCTTCTTTAGATAGAGTCGGGGATTCACCTGTTGTCCCTGCAACAACAAGCGAATCTGTCCCGTTATCAATCAAATGGTTTACTAGCTGTGTCGTTTTATTGAAATCAATGTGCCCTTTGTGGTCAAATGGGGTCACCATTGCTGTGGATACTCTTCCGAATTGAACCATTCCTGTTCACTCCTCTTCTGAAAGGCTTCCGGCTTCGGAGGCTAGAAGCAAAATCTTTTTAAATATCTTGACGCTCGAAATCTGCTGTTTCCTCTTCGAGCTGAAAGGCATCATGCAATGCATTTACTGCCTTCCCTAAATCCTCTTGTTTGACCAATACCCAAATCGTTGTATGGCTGTCAGCGGACTGAAGGATGCGGATGCCTTTTTCAGATAAAGCTGTAACAATTTTTGAGGTTACACCCGGGACTCCCGCCATTCCTGCTCCGACAACTGAGACCTTCGCGCAATGTCTCTCAATTTGCGGAGTGTGTCCTAATCCTTCTAATACCTTTACAGCCCGGTCCGTCATTTCGTCTAAGACGGTGTATACCACTCCATTTGGAGAAATATTGATAAAATCCACGCTGATGTTTTCATTGGCCATCGCTTTGAAAACCTCAGATTGGAGGTTGTATTGATCTTTTTTAGCAAAAACCTTTATTTGGCTTACATTTGAAACATGCGCAATTCCTGTTACAGGTCGTTCCTTAATGTCAGTTCCTTTGTTTTCACGATTAAGGGTAGTAACCAGTGTGCCAAGACCTTCCGAATAAGTGGACCTGATCCTGATCGGAACTTTTGCCTGCATGGCGATCTCGACAGCACGAGGGTGGATTACCTTCGCCCCCTGGTATGCCATATTGCAGACTTCGGTATACGTTACAACAGAAAGTGGCCGAGCGTTTTCTGCGATCCTTGGATCAGCTGTCATGATTCCCTCGACATCGGTAAAAATGTCAATCCACTCCGCGTTTAACGCTGCACCAAGTGCTGCAGCCGATGTGTCACTGCCGCCCCTGCCGATTGTTGTCACGTCGCCATTTTTTGCAGCACCCTGGAATCCTGCGACGACGACAACGTCGACCTGATCCAGTTCTCTCAGCAACCGGTCGCACTTCATATCCAGAATTCTTGCGTTCGTATGCTCGCTATTTGTCCTGAAACCCGCCTGGGCACCTGTAAGCGCAGTTGCATTAATACCAT
Organism: Mesobacillus sp.; assembly: GCF_047739415.1. Lineage (GTDB taxonomy): Bacteria > Bacillota > Bacilli > Bacillales > Cytobacillaceae > Mesobacillus. Next base: position 2,648 of record NZ_JBIQOE010000214.1, read on the forward strand.
TTTCAAGCAGCATATTGGTAAAAACGACACTGGAAATCGTTTCTCCGCACGATAGCAGCAGATCATGCTCCCGCTTGCTGATCTTGCTGTCACTTCCTCCCAGCAGGCTGAGGAGAGTGTCAGTAGCGTACGGATCTCCCTTCCTGCCCATCGCAGAAACGACTACCACCGCTTTGTACCCATCCGCGATCGCCTTCTTAATATGACTCATCGCTTGGATGCGGCTTTGTTCGTCTCGGACAGATGTACCGCCAAATTTTTGAACGATTATTTTCATCGTAACACCTCAGAAATTCTGTCATTATATCAATTATGTGTTTACTTTACTATTCCAAGCTTTACAAGACTTTCAGCAATCTGGACAGAGTTCCATGCAGCACCTTTTAACAGGTTGTCAGAAACGACCCACATATGGAAGCCTTTCTCATTGTCTAGATCCTTCCTGATTCTGCCGACGAAAACGTCATTTTTGCCAACGCAGAATGCAGGCATTGGATACAGCTGCTGTTCAGGATCGTCCTGCAGGACAACTCCTGGTGCATCAGACAAAAGTTCTTTAACATCAGCTGCGGAAACACCGTCCTGGCCAATTTCAATATACACCGATTCTGAATGACCTGTGCCTACCGGCAGACGTACGCATGTTGCCGCAACCTGCAGTCCAGGCATGTGCATGATTTTCTTAGTTTCATTGATCATTTTCATTTCTTCATACGTAAAACCGTTATCTACGAATGTATCGATCTGTGGAATGGCGTTGAATGCAATCTGGTAGTGCTTATCCGCTGACTTGACCGGAAGGATCTTTGGTTCGTATTCTTCTCCGTTCAGGATTGCCTGAGTCTGCTCCTCCAGCTCCTCGACAGCAGCAGCACCGGCACCAGATACCGCCTGGTAGGTGGATACGATAATCTTTTCCAGGCCGAACTTTTTCCGTAATGGCTCCAATGCTACGACCATCTGAATCGTGGAGCAGTTCGGGTTAGCGATGATTCCGTTGTGTGTGTGAAGATCCTCTTCATTTACCTCAGGCACGACTAGTGGCGTGTTCTCATCCATGCGGAATGCACTTGTATTATCCACCACGATCGCTCCGCGTTTGACTGCTTCTGGTGCCAGTTCCTTGGAAACACTTCCACCGGCGCTGAACAGCGCGATATCCACACCTTCAAAGCTTTCTGGCTTGGCTTCCTGAACTGTCAACTCTTTGCCTTTATATTGAACCTTTGTACCAGCTGATCTAGATGATGACAGCAATAATAGCTCAGACACAGGGAAGTCCCTGCTTTCAAGCGTCTGGATCATCTGCTGTCCTACTGCTCCTGTTGCTCCAACTACTGCTACACGGTAACCTTTTCTCTCTGACATTGCTGTTTCCCCTTCCACTACCATTATCGTTTTAATACCCCGCAAGTTAGCTGAGGTTGTTTGAATCATAAGTATAAAACGGCGGTTTATAAGAAATAACCGCCTAGTATATTATCCTATATTTTATCATAATCAATCATTAAGAAAAGAAACATTTTGCTTCACTGCCGGAGAAAAGCATTTAAAAATTAAAATAATGTGTAATCGCGCTGTTTTTTTATAAAGACATTCTCGCATTAACCGTTGCATTCAGCTTACAACTTCAATTCCTGTCTCTTAAAAAGCTTCCGGGCTCTTTTCATAGTTGCCGTTTGTTTGTGTCCTGCTAGCAATTAAGCTTGCGAAAAGAGCCTGGTATTATTTCTAATTATCCTTGTAACGCTCGACTAATACTGGCTGTAACTGTTTTCCATTCATTGCTTCAACGATTGTTTCGGAAAGCATCTCCATTCTTGCAACCATTGAGTTTGGCTTTTTCACAGGATCATCCTGGCCAAAAGGAATCATGTAAATATTCTTGGTTGCCATCAGCCTCATAAGATTTACGCCGTTAAGCCCTAAAGCATCGTTAGTGGAAATACCAAGGACAACCGGCTTCTGGTTCCTTAATGTTGCTTTCGCAGCCATCAAAACTGGCGAATCTGTCATAGCGTTTGCAAACTTGCTCATGGAGTTACCTGTCAGCGGCGCTATGACCATGCAATCAAGGGGAATTTTTGGACCGAGAGGTTCTGCCTTTACAATCGAATCAATCACTTTATTGCCTGTTAGCTCTTCAATCCGCTGTACCCAATCTTCACCTTTTCCAAAACGTGTTTCTGTATTTTTAACAGTGAATGTGACAACAGGTAAAACTTCAGCGCCTGCATTCACTAACTTTTCAATTTCCGGAAAAACAGCGTCGTACGTACAATGTGAGCCTGTTAATCCAAAACCAATCTTCTTACCTTTTAAACTCATACTTCTTTCTCCTTTCGGTTTATAAAGTCTTCCATAAGCAGCTGAGAAAGAACATTCGCCAAAATTTGTCCCGCTGTTTTCGGGGCAACGATTCCTGGCAATCCAGGTGCAAGCAATGCTTTGATTCCGCGTTTTTCCGCATAGCGAAAATCCGTTCCACCTGGTTTGGATGCAAGGTCGATGATCAAAGTATGAGCAGGCATCCTCGAAATGACGGAGGCAGTAACGATTTGATGAGGAATCGTATTGATGCAAATATCGGAATCCGAGACTGCCTTGCCTATATCGGATAAAAGGAACGGCTCTAATCCCATTTCCGTAATCCTTGCAATGTGTTCACTTTTCCGGGCTCCTACCTTCACCTTTGCTCCAAGGGCATGGAAGGTTCTCGCGACACTCATCCCAACCCTTCCAAGTCCGAGAACAGCTACCTTTGAACCATGGATGGTGAAATCCGTATGTTGGATTGCCATCATGATCGTTCCTTCGACCGTCGGGATCGAGTTATATATTGCAACATCATCACGAGCGAATAACTGTACGAGTTTCCTGTTTGCCTGATTTGTAATCCCCGTTAAATAAGAATTACTGATGCCTGAATAAACTGTGCAATGTTGAGGAGTCTTTTCAAGCATTTCTTTTATAAGGACTACTTTTTCATTCGAGAAAATGGTCTCGACCTGGCCCTCCATACTCGTGCCAGGAACAGGCAGGATCAAAGCATCCTGTACGGAAAAATCAACTTCATCTATCTTTTCTTTTGAGGCACCTGTAAAAGCATGGTCCAACTGCTCGAAGCCTATTAAAGAAAGCTTTGCATCAAGCTCTGTCAGCTTGCGAATAATCTCCAGCTGTCTCGCATCACCGCCGATAACCGCGATTTGCATTCCTGTCAGCATGAGAACAATCACCTTCTTTTCCATTAATCCTGGAATATATATTTCATTCAATTTGAACTACTTCAACATCATATGTATCAGACTTGGAATAGGTGAGTTTTCCATAAAAGAAATGCGCCGGCCATTGGCCAGCGCTGAAAATTGAATAGATGCAAAGGATTATTCTGTTGATTTTAAATCAATAATACCTAAATTCAGATGCAAAAAAATAAAGCCGGCTTTGGGCCCGCTTTTACTCTTCATCATCTGGGATATCAATGATAATCATGTCTGAACCAATTTTTTTGATATGTTTCCATGGAACCCTTACTTCTCCGGATTGTTTGCGAAGGCCGAACCATTTTAAAGACGGAATGATCAAGGCCTCTATTTGGCCGGTCCTTTCATTGATCTCTAAATCTGTCTGTCCAAGTACGCCCAATCTTTCTGCCCTCTTTACATCGACGATTTCTTTACCGCCAAGTTCACTTAATTTCATGATGCCCTCCCCCTGTCACTTTGTCCTTATTCTATATGTATCAATCCGGGAAGTTTTTTAGAATACCTATCCATGAAAAAAGGGTAATTGTTGTCAAGAATCTGCTGTTATTTAGACAGCTTTTCAGGTGAAGTAGCCCAACCTGTCACAATTCCCTCGTTTTCTTGACAACTTTTCAGTATCAGGGACCTAACCTGTCACGATTCCTTCGTTTTCTTGACAGCTTTTCAGGTGCAGAGGCCTAACCAGTCACGATTCCCTCGTTTTCTTGACAGCTTTTCAGTATCCGATGCCCAGCCTGTCACGATTCCCTCGTTTTCTTGACAGCTTTTCAGTATTAGATATCCAACCTGTCACGATTTCTTCGTTTTCTTGACAGCTTTTCAGGTGCAGAGACCTAACCTGTCACAATTCCCTCGTTTTCTTGACAACTTTCCAGCATCAGAGGACAAACCTGTCACGATTCCTTCGTTTTCTTGACAGCTTTTCAATATCCGATGCCCAGCCTGTCACGATTCCTTCGTTTT
>NZ_JBIQOE010000215.1:0-43494 GCF_047739415.1 Mesobacillus sp.
ATATAATTGTGATTAAGGAGACATTGGGAAATGACAGAAGAAGCCTTTAACGAGAAAAATCTGGTACATAAAAATGAGAATAAATATTTCTGGATTGTATTAAGTATTAGTATTGCTTCTTACATTCTCTTTGCTTTATCCATTGTAGGTATATTTATTATTACTGCATTCCTCTTGATATCATTATTGCTTCATGCATTGATGATAGGTCAAATTCGGCTTAACGCAGTGAAAATAAGCGGAAATCAATTTCCGCTTATCCACTCTACGGTTGAAAGTCTATGTGTCAAAATGGGAATAAAGCGCACACCTGATATATACGTAATGCAATCTGGCGGCGTAATGAACGCTTTTGCGACGCGCTTCTTCGGAAGAAACATGATCGTTGTTTACTCCGAAATTTTCGAACTTATTGAACAAAATGCCGAAGATGAGCTTCAATTTGTTCTGGCCCACGAATTGGCTCATATAAAACGGAATCACCTTGGCAAAATGATGTTCCTCCTTCCATCCATGTGGATACCAGGGATTGCAGAAATGTATCTGCGCGCTTGTGAGTATACTTGTGACCGCTATGCGGCCTTCTATACTGGAAATCCTGCAGCCGCGAAAAACGGACTTACTATGCTGGCAATTGGGAAAGTCTTATTCAGAAGTGTGAATAAAACAGAATACCTCGAGCAAATCAATCAGGAAAAAGGATTTGTGGTCTGGCTGGCAGAAATCTTATCCACGCATCCACCGCTTCCAAAAAGAATAAATGAAGTCAGTGCCTTTTTTGGTGAGACTGATTCAGTCATAATTCATTCCAAAAAAACAAAAGGACTGTTTGCTTTTTTGGCTACGTCAGTTTTGCTTACTGGTTTGGCCTTGGTTGGCGGAGTTATGGTCTTTAAAGAGGTCAGTACAGCATTCCTTGAAGAAGAGGAATATTATGAAGAAGACATAGAGGTATCTACGTTAATTGATGCAGTTATCAGTGGAAATACGAAGAAGGTTGATAACTTAATAGAAAATGGGGAAGATATCCACCAGATAGACTATAATGGATACACAGCACTGGACTGGGCTGTTATGGATGACAATATCCAGATGGTTCAATTGCTTTTAGATTTAAAAGCCGACCCAAATTTCGAATCTGATTATGGCATGACACCATTCATGACTGCTTCTGAAAAAGGGACTGCGTCAATGATCAAAATGCTGCATGATGCTGGCGGTGACCCAAACTATCAAGAAATGAGTGCTGGCTATACAGCATTGACCTACGCTGTATTCAGTGGAAAAATTGAAACAGTAAAACTATTGATAAAGCTGGGGGCAGACATCCAGTTGAAAGATTATTCGGGTATGACTGCGAGGATGCACGCTTTGCAAGCAGGTGAGCAAGAAATCGCAGATTTGTTAAAATAAATGAACAACTAGGAGGAAATTTCAATGAACAGACCAGCTGGCTTTTGGGTAAGACTGGGTGCAGCAATTTTAGACGGATTAATTATCGGAGTGCCTCTTGCGATTATTAGTTATTTAATAACAGGTAATGCGGAAGATAATGCTTTTACTTTCTCAGTGAATCTGCTTTACTCGGTGCTTGTACCTGTAGTGTGGTCAGGATATACAGTAGGCAAGAAAATTGTCGGTGTGAGAATCGCGAAGGTTAACGGGGAAAAACTTGGCTTCGGTACGATGCTTATGCGTACAATCGTCGGAGGACTTGTTTATGTACTTACATTAGGGCTGGCTGCTATTGTCAGTGCTTTCATGGTAGGTATGCGTCAGGATAAAAGAGCAATACATGATTTCATTGCAGGAACATATGTAACTTATGAAAAACCAAATGAAATACAGTATGAACAATAAGATTCGGACACCTGGAATACCAGGTGTCTTTTTTGTGGGAAAATTTGGTGATGCTTCCACACTCATATGTTATATTGTTAAAAAGAATGGAAGAAGATATTAAGTACTTTAAAAGAAAAGAATGCTGTTGTGCTCAACCGAATGGCGGCAAAAAGTCTGAATAAGTTGCTGGTTCTTTTAGAGTGCTAGCTATAAAGATTACGAATAGAGTCTGTGTGTTAGGGGGAATTGTGTTAATGGGACCAATTTTATTAGGCATTCTAGCGGCCTTCTTTTTTGCCTTCACCTTTGTCCTGAATCAATCTATGGAATTATCTGGGGGCAGCTGGATATGGAGTGCCTCACTAAGATACATATTCATGGTTCCATTTCTTTTGGCGATTGTGGCAGCAAGGGGGAATTTAAAGCCAGTAATCCAGAATATTAAACAGAATCCATATCCATGGTTCCTTTGGAGCTTCGTTGGCTTTGTCTTGTTCTATGCACCCCTTACATATGCCGCCGCCTTTTCACCCGGCTGGTTGATTGCAGGTACATGGCAGATCACGATTATATCAGGTGCTTTGCTCAGTCCCTTATTTTATGAAACCAAAATGACCAATGAAGGTTTAGTAACTGTCAGGGCAAAAATACCTTTTAGTGGACTCGGGATGTCTGTAATCATTTTAGCAGGGATACTGCTTATGCAACTTGAGCATGCAAGGCATATACCAATCGAAATGGTTTTTCTCGGAGTCATCCCAGTATTTATTGCATCTTTCGCCTATCCATTGGGAAATAGAAAAATGATGGAAGTAACCAACGGCAATCTTGATGCATATCAACGTGTCCTTGGAATGACGCTGGCCAGTCTGCCATTCTGGCTACTTTAAGCTTTATTTGGTCTTTTGACGGAGGGTGCTCCTACAATGAACCAAAGTTTCCAGACCCTTTTAGTAGCCATCACCTCTGGCGTGATAGCGACGGTTTTATTCTTTAAGGCTACAGATTTAGTGAGGGGCAATATGCAGAAGCTTGCTGCCGTTGAAGCAACCCAGGCAGCGGAGGTGCTTTTTGCCTTGGCAGGGGAAGTTTTTATCTTATCACTGCCTCTGCCAACTCCATTATCCTGGATCGGAATCAGCCTCGTCATGCTCGGAATGGCACTTCACAGCTATTCAACAATAAGGAGAAAAGAAGGGGAAATGAAAATCAGCGCGTAGAATTGGTTTGCGCCATCAAGCTTAGATATTAATATAAATCCTATAGAACTATTAGGGGGGGAAAGAATGGAGTTAACGGATGTAAAACTTACGAACAAATGGCAAAAGCTTTAGCTATAGCAGAACAGGAGTGCAAACAGGCGGGTAGCCCATGCCTGATGCCTGAGCATCTTTTGCTTGGCTGCTTGGATGATGGCTCCTCCCCAATTAAAGAGGCAAAACAAAAAAGCGGTATCGACATTGATGTTATGAAGAAACCATATATCCCGAGTCATGAAAACCTTTCTTTTGAAATCTGCGAACCTTTTAAAATTCCAATCAGTGCATCTACAAATCTAGTGATTGAACAAGCAATTAGCTATATGAGGAACTACAATCAAATTTATCTAAACGAAGGGCATGTCCTGAAAGCATTAATCAAGAGCGGACAAACTGAAATGCTTTTGACTCAGGAACAGAAAAACATCCTTCTAAGTGTAGCTACAGTTTCTAGGGATATGCATTTAGATCTAGCAGGTTACAGTCCACCGAAAAAACTTTACAGTGATATTAAGATGGTTAGTGATGGCGACGCCGAAAGGCTAATTCAGTTCATAAACAATGAGTTTGGTAACCGTTGGACTCATTCTATCAAACACGCGTTGATGAGCAAGCATCCGTCTATTTATATCGCTGAAGACCACTCAGGGGAGATCGTTGGCTTTGCTGCATTTGATATTCATCAACCCGGATGTTTTGGACCAATGGGTGTCGCAAAAAACAAAAAGAGCTGTAGGTATTGGGGAATCATTGCTGCATGTAACCCTGGAAAGCATGCAAAGAAAAGGTTATAAAGATATTATCATTGATGATGCCGGACCAATCGAATTTTATGAGAAGACTTGTAACGCTAAAGTCATTCCGATAATTAAATAAAACTAGAATCAGAGACCATTTTTATGGTCTTTTTTCTTGTTTATATACCGCTACTAATTTCCTATAAATTACAAAAATAGTAATACTTTGTATTCATTTTTATCTGAATAGTATTAATATTCAATAAATTAAAAGGTTTTTACAAAATTATGCAGTATTTCTTCGGTAATCAAATTATCAGGGGGTGCAAGAAATGCTTAGAAAAAAGAAGGTTACCTTAAGGAAGTTCTCGGCAGTCATGTTAGTGATACTGATGATTTTTTCATCGTTTATTAGCCAGCTGTCTTTCGCAGCTGAACAGAAACCCAAGAGTTTTTCGGAAGAAGAACTCGTACTGGAAAAACAGCGTGAACAGGCCGCTGTTTCTGAAAAAGCAGCAGAACAAGAAAGTCCATCGGAAGAAAGTGGTGAATTGACAAAGCTTTTAGATGGATTGGGAATTGATCCTCCACCTTTGAAAGGGGATGAAGCAACAGCTACTGAAATCAAAAAAGAGGCTGCTCTACTTAAAGCCTTTGAAAAGGAACAAGAACTTAATGTCATCATCAGGATGAATGATCAACCAGACCTCAGCAAGATTTATCCCCAGGTTAAAGCAAAGAAAAACCGCGCAGAAAAAATCAAAGCCATCCAGGATCACCTCAAAGAAAAAGCGAACAATTCTCAAAAAGGAATCCAGCAGGCACTATCTGCTTTGGAAACTAAAGGAAAAGCAAAAAAGAAGGATTCTCTTTGGATCATCAATGGGATTACTGCTTCAATCACAAAAGAGGCTTTTGAAGAACTTAAGAACCGTGACGATATAGCGGAAATCTCGCTCGATGAAACACTCAGCCTGCCTGAGGTGACGGTGGAAGAAAATCCACCGCGACTGCCTCAATGGGGACTAGAGAAGATTTATGCTACAAAGGTATGGGGTCAATACGGTCTAAAAGGTGAAGGTATCGTTGTTGGGATCATGGATTCTGGTGTAGACGGAAATCATGAAGCTCTTAAACAAAACTATCGCGGCCGGGATGGCAATCATCAATATTCGTGGATTGATTTATCAGGCCAGGGCTATGACACACCGAATGATGGACATGGCCATGGAACCCACGTAGCTGGCACAGCAGTCGGAGGCGGCAGCGGTGAACCAATTGGAGTAGCACCTGAAGCAGAATGGATTGCTGCAAAAATCTTCAACGATGGGGGTTCTACGACTCTATCTGCCATTCATCAAGCTTTTCAATGGTTCATGGCTCCAGGTGGTGACCCATCAAAGGCTCCTCATGTAGTCAATAACTCATGGGGGAATTCCAATACTTATAACCTTGAATTCTATGAAGATGTAAAGGCCTGGGTGTCAGCAGGAATCTTTCCATCTTTTGCAGCTGGGAATGATGGCCCTGGATCACAAACAATCGGCTCACCGGGCAGCTTCCCCGAATCGTTTGCAGTTGGCGCAACTGATATGTATGACCAGACAGCATCTTTTTCCAGCCGTGGCCCGGTTTTTTGGAAGGATGAAAACGGTGATGAGCAGCGGATCATAAAACCTGATATTTCTGCACCAGGCCACAAAATTTATTCAGCCTGGCCGGCTAAAAGGAATGAAGGGAAGTACAACACAATCAGCGGTACATCCATGGCAACTCCACATGTCACTGGAGCAGTAGCGTTATTGTTGCAGGCTAATCCAAACCTGACAATTGACCAGATAAAAGAAACACTGAAGAAGACTTCCAGAGTGGAGCCTCACATGGGAACTTTGCCAAATGATTCCTATGGCACAGGAATCATGAATATTTACCAGGCTGTCACCGAAACTTCTTTCGCTGGTGAGCTTACCGGCAAGCTGACAGACAAGGATGGCAAGCCGCTGGCTGGAAAACTTGAAATAAAGGAAGAAGGCCTTTCCTATAATATTGGAAAAGGCGGAGATTTCAAATTCAAGATCAGGGAAGGCAGCCATAAAATCAAGGTTACATCTTTTGGCTATCAGGATTTTGAAACAAAAATCGAGCTGAAAAAGGGCGAAACTTTATCTGTAAATTGGGTATTGGAGAATGCCCAAACATTTAGTGTAACTGGAAAAGTAACTGACAGCACAGAGAAACCTGTACCGTATGCATTCATAAGAGTCAAAGGCACACCGCTGCCAATATATCGGACAGATGCAAACGGAACATTTGAACTAAAGAATTTGCCTGCCGGTCAGTATGTCCTTCAGTTATCTGGTGAAGGCATAGATGGATTGGCAAAAGAATTGGAGGTTAATGCGGATACTTCCATTGAATTTAAGGTGAAAAGTAACTCTGCCACTTTAAATAAAGAATGGTCTATGGCGAACGGCAACAATCAACGAAATGCTGTTTCTCCAAATGCAATTGACCTGGCTGCCTTAGAGGAAAGTTGGGAGTATAACACTTCGGGTAAAGGGAAGATTCTTTTTTCTACCCCTGCTGCAGCTAATAACAAAGTTGTCCTTGTCACGGACAGCGGTTACGTTGTAGCACTTGATGCGGTTACAGGCAAGGAGCAATGGTCTGTAAGAATTGGAAGCACGAACAGGTCTTCGCCGACAATTGATGGTGATACTGTCTATCTTTCAGGAGGAGAAGACGGGAAGATTTACGCATTGGATCTTAAATCCGGAAGCATTATTTGGACCACAGTTGTTGGGGCAAAGGCTATCTATGAATCTCCATTGCTTGTTGATGGAACACTATTTGTTTCATCTGATCTTTCAGAAGATGCTAAGGTTACCGCGTTAAATGCAGAAAATGGAGAAAAGAAATGGAGTGTCAATCTTGGCGCACCTACCTATTTCGGTCCTAGTGCCGGAGATGGGACGTTATTTATCGGAAGCTATGATAATCAAAAGCTAAGAGCCCTCAGGATTGAAGACGGAACAGAAGTGTGGAGCAAAACATTCGTAAATGAAGGTATTGCATCAAAGCCGGTTTTCGTTGGCGGCACACTATATCTTGCAGGGACTAACTTTAACACTGAAAGCGGCACACTTTATGCCCTGGATAGCAAGACAGGTGAAGAGAAATGGAAGGCAGAAGGGATCGGTGATACTCAAGCTGGCTCACCAATCGTCTATGAAAATATTGTCGTCATTGGTTCAGCCGTTCAGCCGGTATTACGCGCATTCGACGCAAAGACTGGTCAGGAACTCTGGAACAACCGCTCTGTGGGTACGACTTTGAACAGTGGTTCTGTGTCTGCAAATGGACTATTATTTTTTGCAGGTACAGGCGGAAACCTTTCTGTCATTGATGTGTACACCGGTGAAAGATTGAAGGATTTCAGTCTCCCGGTATATAGTACATCGGGAATCCCTATTCTCCCTGGTCAGGTTATTGTACCTTACCAAACAGGCGTAAAAAGCTACAGTTCACCTGGTATTGTCAAAGGTATATTAAAGGATAGCGATGGAAATGTAGTTCAAGGTTCTGTCTCTGTGCTAGAAACAGGGGAATCTGTAGACACAAATGAAGATGAAGGCTTCTTGCTTAAGCATGCACCTGGTGACTATTTAATCAGGATTTCTTCATATGGTAAAAAGCAAATCACTGAAAATGTAAAGCTTTCTTCAGGATATCAATTTATGAAAGATTATCAACTTGAGGAAGCAGCTAAAGGCTCTTTATCTATCCTTGTAAAAGACCAGCGCACCGGAAATCCAGTAGACGGGGCTACTGTCCTCCTAAATCAGTCACCAGTTGAGGGAAAGACAGACAATAATGGGATATTTGCAAAGGAAGAAATATATGAAGGAACCTACACGGCAGATATCATATTAAAGGGTTATAAGACCGGCAGCATGAAAATCGTTGTCAAAGCCGGCGAAGGTACTGACTTAACCTTCGAATTAAAGCCAATTGATATTGCGGTCCTTAATGATTATAAGAGTGAAATCACGACTTTGTTGAATGTTAATGGTTTTATCGCTGAAGAACGCGGCTGGGATGTTGTCGAGGACATAGGCCGCTATAAAGTGCTTTACCTAAATGGCGGTTATGGTTCGGATGGTATCAAGCCTACTGAGGACCAGTTCAAAGAATTGGCAGAAAGAGCAAAAGTCCATAATGTCAGCATTATCTTCACAGACCAATGGGGCTCGAATTATGGATCCATCCACCACTTGAAAGACTACTATCAGGACCCTAAAGAGCTAGATCATGATTATGATGGCGGGGAAGTAAGGATTCAGGTTGAAGCAGAACATCCTATTTTCAAGGGGTATAAACCTGGAGACAGAATCAATGTTTTAGAGAATAATGCAGATTTTGCCTGGTTCAATCAGTATTCCGGAAGGACAATCGGGAAGATCGGTAACACTGACCTTGGTTTTGTCGGTACAGGGATTGCTTATAAAGCTGTATCCGAGGACAGTGCCCATTTATTATTGTCGAGCCATGCGACTGTACCTTGGGAGAGTTCCAAGGCCTGGCTGCGCGGACAGCAGCAAATCCTGTTTAACAGTATTGATTACCTGTACAAAGCTGAATACGGAAAAATAACAGGTTCTGTGACCAGTGCAGCTGGAGAACCTGTCGAGGCAAACATCGAAGTGCTCGAAACAGGAGTTAAAGCCAATACTGACGCCAACGGAAACTTCACACTTTTTCATGATGAAGGTACCTTCAAACTTGAAGTCAGGTCAAAAGGATGGGGGTCTAAATCAGAAACCGTTACTGTAGCTAAGGAGGCGGCTGCAACAGTCCAAATCGCTTTAGGTGAGTCAGAAAAAGGACTGCTAACAGGTACTGTTATGGATTCCATATCAGGTATGGAGCTTCAAGGCGTCAATATTACAGTTGAAAACTCAACTGGCGAAACGATTACAGAAGTTCAGACTGCTGCAAACGGACGGTATGAAGTTTCTGGCTTAGAGGAAGAAGTGTATGAACTTAAATTCAGTAAGGATGGATACATCGTTCAGACACAAAGTGTCGATGTCGCGCGCCATTCGGGTGAATTGGACATTCAGATGCACACTATGCCGTCAGTAGGGGTAGTAGGTGATTACTATTCTTCCGAGAAAAACTTCAAAGCTCTTTTTAATGAAATTGGAGTAAATGTTCTAGATGTGCAGCCCGCTGAATTAGTTCAGAGAATGGCAGAGTTTGATGTCATTTTCTTCAATGACCCAAGCTCATCAGCTATAACCAATGAAATGATGGCAGCGGCAGACAATGCGCAAACCAGCCTGATTTATGGAGATGCTGTCTGGGGTGGAGGCATTAAGCAGCTGGTGAATTACAGAAAGGATCCGAAAGAGCTCAAAACGATAAGGAAGACAACTGAAGCTGCCCAGTACAAGGTCATCGAGGAGCATCCAATTTTTAATGGAGCAAAGACTGGGGAAATCGTTGAAATTCTCACTCCAGCAGCCAGCTATGTTGGTTACTTTAAGGATTACAGCGGCTATCCACTGGCGGAGATCAAGCATGAAGGATCAGATGTTACCCATGGTCTTGGGGTTGCTTATAAGCCTAGGTCTGCCGGAAGTGTTGAATTGCTGTTGAGCGGCCACGGTTTTGCTTATTACCATGGTGCCAAGGATTATACTGAGGAGGGAAAACAGCTTCTCATTAATTCGGTGTTATGGGCAGCAAATGTCAAATACCCAATAATTAGCGGGACGATTGTCGATGAAGAAGGCAATCCATTAAAGGCAGATATCAAGGTGAAGGGACAACCGTTCCAAACTCAGTCAAGAAGTGAGGATGGCAGTTTTACAATCGCGCTGCTATCAGGAGAATACGAGATTGAAATCAGTTCCTATGGTTATGCCGCCAAAACGATGAAAGTGACGGCAGAAATGGACAGTGAGCCGATGGAGATTGGAATGGCAGTAGCAGAAAATGTTGGCTCCATTTCAGGTACCGTGGAAGATTCAAAAGATGGGAATGCGATTGAAGGCGCCAAAGTCACACTCTTAGGAGCACCAAAAGAAGCAATTACAAACGTCCAGGGTCAATATAACATTTCTAAAGTAGAACCCGGGAACTATACAGCCAGGATTGAAAAGGAAGGCTATGTACGCCAGGATATTGAGCTGAAAATTACTGACGGCCAAAAAGCTGCCGTGAACGCAAAATTAAAACCTTCACCAACGGTGGGAATCATCGTGGACCTAACAGCTTCAGGAACGACTTATAAGCAATACCTTGAGGAAAGAGGCTACAAGGTCATTAACCTGGACTATAAAGATACAGATAAATTGGATGAAGTGGATGTTGTTTTTGCGAATTCTGATTATGCCAGGAATCTTGAACCGTCAAAAGAAGAGTTTTTAGCATTCCAGAAAGCTTTGGATGAAAACAGGAAATCAGTCATCTGGACAGGCCAGGCTGGGGGACGCGGTTCAATTCGATATTTGCAGGAATACAATAATGATCCGAAAACGATATTCGAACATAACAACAAACCAGGAGCACAGGGATCAGTATTGGAAGAACATCCTCTTACTTCAGGTTTTAAGGCAGGAGATACAATCGAAATACCTGGAAAGTCCGGCTATTATTATGGTTTTGACGGCTATTCGGGTACAACGGTCATTGAATTCTCACATACAGGAACCGGGGAACAGGGAAGCATGGTCGCCTACAAGGGCAGGACGGTTGATTCAGTTGAAATTCTATTAGCCAATATGACCGTCAGCCATGTATTCAAGCCGAATGATTCATTTGACCCGGCAAGAGAACGGCTGTTGAATAACGCCCTAACCTGGGCACTCGAGAAGAAAGAGGCCTTAGTCGGTGAACTAATTGGTATAGTCCAGAATGAAAACGGACCCGTAAAAGGGACGATTTCTGTAAAAGAAACTGGAAAAACCTATCAAAGTGATGAGAAAGGGAAGTTCTTTGCAGCGTTTGAGGAAGGGACATACACCTTAACTGTTGATGCTTTTGGCCACAATCCAAAAGAATTCACAGTTTCGATTAAAAAAGGCCGAGCGACAAATGAAGAATTCATAGTTGAGGCAGTCGATTCTGGTATCCTGGCTGGTAAAATTGTCGATGCCTCTACGAAAGATGCAATCGCTGGTGCAAGGGTAGAAGTAATCGGAACACCAGTGGCAGCCGAGACAAGTGAGGATGGAAGTTATCAAGCAACACTTCCTGCAGGACAATATGAAGTAAGGGTGATTGCCGCCGGCTTTAAGCCGATTTACCAGACTGTAGAGATTACAACAGGGGAGCAGACAGACTTGAATGTCTCACTTGTTGTTTCTGAAAAAATAGCGCTTCTCGCAAACCCTTATCAGCAGGACAGGATCATACCATTCCTTGAAAACAATGGTTATGACATTGATTTACATCCTTATACAGAATTTGAAACATTGATCGAGAATATACCAAACTATAAATTAATCATCGTCAATGATACATCTTATACTATGAAGGATGATAGATTCAAGGCGATGGTGGAGAAAGCAAATGAAAATGAAGTCAGCATTATCTTCACTGCCTTGTACGGAGGGACAATTGGAGATTTGAGCGATGCATATGGTGATCCTGAAGATTTTGATTATAGTTTTGTAGATAAGGAACTAAATCTTCGTGTCGATGAGAACCATCCAATCCTCAAGGGATTCAATAAGGGGGATGTACTTCCTCTGCTACTCAATCCTAAAGGCAGTGTACAGTATTCAGTGTTTGATAACTATAGCGGCACGTCTCTTGCCAGCTTGACTAACCCAGTTAAAGGAGAACTTGGCAGCTCCATTGCTTATAAGTTCAGTTCATCAAGTAGTGTCCATATACTTCTATCCGCCCTGCAAATTAGCAGCTATGGTCATCCGAATGACAGATGGACTGAAAATGCTAAAAAAATATACTTAAATGCCATCAATTACGCCTTGACCGCTAGCCAGGGTGAGATCAAAGGAGAAGTCAAGGACAGTCAGGGAAATCCAATTGCAAATGCCTTTGTCACCATTGAAGGAACAAACCACAAAACAACAACCAACTCAGCTGGCAAGTATAAGTTTGGGATTGGTATTGGTGATTACGAAGTGAAGGTCCAGGCAAGAGGCTTTGCTGAACAAACCAAGCCAGCTAAAGTTGCAGAGCTTGGAAGCAGTGTCGATTTGAACTTCACAATGGAAGCTATCGATGGATCTGATTTGAAGGGTGTAATTATAGGCAAGAAAGACAAAGAACCTGTGGCTGGTGCTAAGATGACACTAGTTCCAAAAGATGAGCCGGATTTTAAGATGGAAGGCTCCAGCATAGAAGACGGTTCATATGTATTCAAGAATTTGCTGCCTGGCGAGTACACTTTGTTTGTAATAGCAGAAGGGTATCTGCAGGATGCTTTTGAGGTTGAAATTGTATCCGAAGATAAGGAATTCAACCTTGAACTCAACGCATTCGAGGTGGCAGTATTGGGAGATGTTAATGGTACCCTGACAAGTTTATTAAATGAACAGGAACTGTATGCAGAAGAGAAAGGCTGGGACATCCTCGGGAATGTTGGAAATTATGATGTCATCCTAGTCAATACAAATAAAGGAACAAATGAGCAATTTGAACAGCTGATCAAAGAAAGTGACGAACACAAGACAAGCCTTGTATTCACAGGTACATGGGGCGTTGCTGAGGGTTCAATCCAAAGATTAAAAGAGGTCACGGGAGGTCTGGAAATGGACCAGCAGGGATATAATGAAGGAGCGATATATGTTGAAGCAGCAGATGGACATCCAATGTTCAACGGGATCCAATTGGATGAAAATGACCGGGTTAAAATCCACACGGCGAAAAGTCCATATGCGACGTTCAAGAATTATACAGGTATAGCAATTTCGAGCCTTTCTGTTGAAGGAGAGAGTAAAGGGGATTCAATTGGATTTGAATTCAGGAGTAAGGAGCACATGCATTTGCTGATGTCTTCTTTTGCTGTTACAAATATTATCGGACCTGACTATGGCTGGACTCAAGATGGGCGACAGTTATTCGTAAATGCCCTTGCCTGGTCAAAGGACACAGTACAGGAAATCCCTGAAGCACCAACTTGGGAAGTGGAAGAATTGATGGTTAAGGGCGAGCCAGCATTAGTAGAAGGCACAGCACCACAGGGAACGACCGTGAATATTTATGAAAAGCGTGGCAATGAAGTATTCCTGATTGATTCGGTTAAAACTGGGCAGGACGGCACGTACTCAGTAGAGTTAGATCTTGATAATGGAACACATACTTTGCATGCAGAAGCAGAGAACTTTGCGGGTAAAACAAAGGCAGTAAAAACAATGAAAGTAATTGTAACAGGGAAACCTGAGAAAAAGAATAAAGCAAGCTAACGAACACGAATACTAATTGATATTGGCTTCCCATTTAGGGAAGCCTTTTCTTTAATAGGGATAGTTTCAAGGACCTTTGAGTGGGAAAATAATTAAGGAATACTTACACTTATAAAACAGGGAAGTTATTGTGGAAATACTTATTCAATATGCTTATCACTTCACAAACTCGGTACTTTTATGATATATTAATATTTAAAATATTCTTACAAGTTTTAGGAAGGTGACAAAATGACATCAGGAATCGAAGTGAACGACAGCAGTTTGCCATTACGCCGGGATGTAAAGATGCTTGGAAACATCCTCGGAGATATTCTAGTCTACCATGGCGGAGTGGAACTATTTGAAAAAGTAGAAAAGATCCGAGCAATGTGCAAAACGCTAAGGAATGAACATGACCGCGATACATATCCTGCTTTAAAAGAGGAAATCGCTGGCTTGTCTGTTCCTATGAGAAAAAATATTATCCGGGCATTTTCGGTATATTTTCATTTAATTAACGCAGCGGAACAAAATCACCGGATCCGCAGGCGCCGCGACTATCTGCTCAAGTCTGAAATCAGCTCACAGCCGGGTTCTATTGAAGCAGCCATCCTTTCGTTGAAAGACAATTATATATCCTCAGATATCATCCAAAATGTACTGAATACCATTTCATTGGAATTGATTATTACAGCCCATCCTACGGAAGCCACCAAACGTTCAATCCTGGAGATTCAGAAAAGGATAGCAGGTATCCTTAAAAGTCTGGACAATCCACTCTTATCCAAGAAAGAGCGTGATAGGATCGAGGAAAGCCTATTCAATGAGGTTTCTGTCCTGTGGCAGACTGATGAATTGAGGGACCGAAAGCCTACTGTCATTGATGAAGTCAGGAACGGACTTTATTACTTTGACCAGACACTATTCGATGTCCTGCCTGAAATCCATCAGGAAGTAGAAACTAGCCTAAAAGGTCATTATCCTGAACATGAATGGAAAGTACCTCACTTCCTGCGATTTGGTTCGTGGATCGGCGGTGACAGGGATGGGAATCCAAATGTTACTCCCGATATTACATGGGAAACATTGCAAAGACAAAGACGTCTGGTACTTAAAAAGTATAAAGCTGTATTAGTTGATTTGATGAAGCGTTTCAGCCATTCAACAACAAGAGCAGCTGTTAGTGAAGAGTTAATCGAATCAGTTATTAAAGATGAAGAAAGATATTTAACGGATGATCAAAAATGGAATATTGAAGGCGAGGTTTATCGCCGCAAATTTGCTATTATCATTCAAAGGCTAAAGGAAGCTGGGAAATCTGATATTGGCTATAAATCATCAGAGGAAATGCTTGAAGACCTTCTTGTCATAAAACGAAGCATCTATCAGCATCATCCTGTTCATCATGAACTTAAAACATTGCAAAAATTGATCAGGCAAGTCCAACTGTTTGGATTCCATCTTGCTACTCTGGATATTCGTAACCATAGTGGTGAACATGAAGCGGCAATCGCTGAAATACTTAAGAAGGTTGGAATCAATCAGGATTATCCATCACTATCAGAAGATGAAAAGCAGGAATTACTTGTTAAAATTCTTGAAGACCCTCGTCCATTGCTCCTTCTTCATGAGGATTATTCAAAAGAGACTCAGGAAATGCTTCAAGTTTTTGAGATGATCAAACGCGCTCACAATGAATTCGGGAAGCGTTCAATTTCTGTTTATCTAGTGAGCATGACTCAATCCGCGAGCGATTTGCTTGAAGTGCTTGTCCTTGCTAAGGAGGCTGGCATATACAGACTCCATACGGATGGTACTTTCGAGACCGATCTGAATGTCGCTCCGTTGCTAGAAACAATCGACGATTTAACAGCTGGTCCAAAAATTATGGAAACACTATTCAAGTTGCCAATTTACCGCAATCATTTGAACAAAATGGGGGACCAGCAGGAAATCATGCTTGGGTACTCAGATGGAAGCAAGGATGGCGGAACATTGACAGCCAACTGGAAGCTTTACAAAGCACAGCTTGAGATCAATGAAATGGCGAAGAAATATCAAATCGGTTTGAAGTTTTTCCATGGCAGAGGAGGTTCACTAGGCCGTGGAGGCGGTCCATTGAACAAGAGCCTGCTTTCACAGCCTGTCGAGACCCTTGGTCAAGGAGTTAAAATTACTGAGCAGGGTGAAGTTTTGTCATCTCGTTATCTGTTGAAGGATATTGCCTATAGAAGCCTTGAACAGGCTACATCTACGATGATGAAGGCAGCGGCGAATGTACTGAAGGAATCTGAGCAGGGTCATTTGCGTGACCAAAGATGGGTCGATGCCATTGAGCGAATTTCTGCTGTTTCCTTAAGGAAATATCAGTCGCTTGTGTTTGAAGATCCCGATTTCATCACATATTTCAACCAAGCGACACCGTTGAAAGAACTAGCTGAACTGAATATCGGTTCACGTCCGATGAGCCGCAAAAACAGTGCCAAATTCGAAAATCTTCGTGCCATCCCATGGGTATTCGCCTGGACACAAAGCAGACAACTCTTCCCGGCATGGTATGCGGCTGGAACTGGCTTGCAGAGCTTCGCACAGGAAAGTCCCGATAATTTGAAGGTATTACAGGAAATGTATGAAGAATGGCCATTCTTCCGAAGCACTATTGATAATCTGCAAATGGCTTTGATGAAGGCGGATATCACCACGGCACAGGAATACACTTCACTCGTAGAAGATCAAGCAATTTCTGACCGTATCTTTGGCAACATTTTAGAGGAGTATGAACGAACCAAGAATATCCTTCTGCAAATTACAGAGGATGAAGAACTTCTTGACCATACACCAAATATCAAAGACTCTGTCCATAGACGAAATCCGTATGTCGATCCGCTTAACTTTATTCAGGTGGAATTGATTAAAGAACTTCGCAAGGATGAGGATCCGGATGACGAATTATTGACTCAGGTTTTATTAACAATCAGCGGCGTTGCTGCAGGATTAAGGAATACCGGTTGATAAAAAGACCCGCCGCATGGCGGGTCTCTTTAAATAAAGCCGCAGCAAAAGTTTTTTACACAGAATACTTAACAGGTTCGGTATGTCATTTTTCAGACAGGTAGTTTCATTTGCCGTTCGAAAGTAACATGAGTTAAAATTTCATAGTTAAGGGTTTTAGCCATTTTCATAGTAAGATTCAGTATCTTACGGATGCCTTCCTGGTGCCCGTTTTTGATTGCAAGACCGTCACATTGAATTTCACTTTCAATACTCAATTGTTGTTCTAGCACAGGGTAGTCAATATGACCAAGTTCATGCCAGATAATCGCTTCTTTTATATCCTTGTCGGCGCAGAAAGTTGGGTAGTCATATACAACGATGAACCAATCGAACTCAGCTTCATAAGATTTATAAAAAAGGGTCAGAATCCGGGAATCTATATCCCATAAATCAAGCCATTTTCCATTCCGAAAACCAAATACCTTTAAAACGGCCTCCTTATTTTCGATGATCGCAATTTTTCCATTGACCCGGTACTTTTCCTGATCCAAAAGTTCACCGATGCATTTCAAAAAATTCCTCCTCATAATGAAGTCCTGTTATTATTGTTAAATATATTAGTTATTGTTAAACAACATGAGTAAAATAAAAATGGTGCAAAATTGATCAGAAGGGAGGGAGCTGTGAATGCTTTATTCGCATAGTTACTGGAGAGTGGATCGCAGGATTGAAGATAATGAACAAGTTTATGAAGAAAACGAACAGTTCATAAAAATGTATCATGACAGGATAACCACAGCTTCTGACATTTTTCATCTGCGTGACATATTAGATATTACTTTTAAGAAAATGTCAGGAAGGACAGGCTTTCTTTATCTTCATACAACAAGAGGAGTGTATTCCTACTGTACGGATGCAAAGCCGGATCGGCTGATCGAGATTTATAAAGAAATCAAACATCAAAATTAGCTGAATTTACATATTTGGCAGCAAAAATCACACTCTATATACAAAGGGTGTGATTTTATGCTTTCTACAATGGTTGGTGCAATAGGATCCCAATTGAATGATTATATGATGATTTTAAACTCCATTTCGCTCCAGGAACTTTTAGATGCCGAAGCGAAATATCATAAGGTATTAAGGACGTACTGGTATGAAAATAACTTCCTTACTTATAAATGGTGGTTTCTATTGGTTCTTTCCGTCATCCCGGCAATTGTCTGGTGGGTACGAGTGGATAAAACGAGGCTAATTGAAAATACAGCGTTTGGTTTATTCTATGGTGTTACAGCCATCTTCCTAGATTCAATCGGCAGCAACGCTATGGTATGGACATATCCAGTCAGGCTCACACCATATTTAAATCCGCAGCTATATCCATATGATGTGGGAGTCGTGATAATCCCTTTTATGATGGTCTATCAAAAATTCAGTATGTCATTTAAAAAGTTTTTTATCGCTACAGGTGTGTTATCCCTTTTCCTGGCTTTTGTTGCAGAACCGTTCATGGTCTACCTGGGGATTTATAAAGAA
The DNA here is from genome assembly GCF_047739415.1 of Mesobacillus sp. Lineage (GTDB taxonomy): Bacteria > Bacillota > Bacilli > Bacillales > Cytobacillaceae > Mesobacillus. The sequence goes on from NZ_JBIQOE010000215.1 coordinate 17,791, forward strand.
ATTACCTGGAAACATATTTATTCATTTCCGACTTACTGGTTAATAGGAATCATGTGCTGGGCAATCATTAAAAAATTTAAATCTTATTCTTCTAAGTGATAAAAATCCCTGGCCTAAGGCCAGGGATTTTTATGATATATTAGGTTGGTAGAAAAGGAAGTGACGCCATGACGGATTTTACAAAGAATGTTATAAGAATAATTCAGACAATCCCATATGGGAAAGTGATGACATATGGACAAATAGCAAAAGCGGCTGGAAGCCCAAGATCAGCAAGACAAGTTGTCCGAATACTCCATTCGATGTCAGAAAAATATGGTCTTCCATGGCATAGGGTGATTAATTCTAAAGGAGAAATTGGCTTCCGAGATGAAGAAATGTTCATTACACAGAAACTGTTGCTGGAATCTGAAGGAATCCAATTTAATACAGAAAGATCCCTGCCACTTAAAAGCTATTTATGGCATATTGATTCTGAACTTTATTAACGGATAGAATCGGATTAGTCATTAAATACATAACGAGAAAAAACACCCACTGGGTGCTTTTTTTTCCATTTATTTTTTTGAAAGATTTTGTCTGTCAACTGATAATGGTGGCTGTTCGAGCCATTCATTTGCAACCAAAATATTGATCCCGTCTTCAGAATACTTGAGGATTTCTGCGTTTAATCTCGAATAATCAATCACAAGGTCGCTTCGTTGACTCTCGGAAATGGCAACTCCATAATTACCGATACCAGCATAAATCATTAGGCTGAAATGAAACATCATTAACTTATCAGAGAAAACTGGTTCGGTCGATTCAGTGACTTCTTGTTCAATTCCGGCAGGCGCAGATAGAGAATGCTTTTCTAAATAATCCCTAAAAACCTTAATATGCTTTAGAGCGATTTCCTTTCCTCTCATAAAATATTTCCGTGCTTGCTTGTTTTGGACTGTCTGACTGAAACCTGTCGAAATCGCGGCTCCTAACTGATTCGTTTCAATATTAAAGTGAAGGTGAGTTACTTCTGTGCCAGATAAGGCTCCTCTGTGGCCCAGACCCTCAAGGAAAAATGATTGTTTTTGAATGAATTCCACCTTTTCCGGATAAGGAATGAAGGGGGGGCGTGTAGCAAGCCCTTTTTCTAATAGAAGTGAGGTCGCTTCATGTTCAAGCTCCATCGAGGAGGTCAATGCCTTTGAGTAAAAGCTCATGATGTCTTTACGATATATATTTGGCAGCATCCTGCTGTAAACGGATAAACCACCGCCTGCCATGTTTTTTATGTATTTTAAGTAAAAAATATCAGAAAACAATCTCTCAGCTTTTAGATTCACATCCTGATCAGTAAATCCCTGAGGAACCGCTATTCCCTCATGAACAAATATTTCATTAATAATCTCCGTATGCTGATACGACAAATCAAGCGCATGCTTTACCAGTGCTTTGATGTCAGAATCGTCTATATGCTGAAGGAAATATTTTAAAATGCAAATAGACATCGTATCTGATAGATAGGTTGTCCAAAGGTATGAAATCTCTGCAGCTGTCATCTTAATGGAATTATAAGTGCTATCCAAGATAATGTCCCCCTTTACCTAAAGCTAATATGCCCGAAGCCAGCTTTAAATATAACGATAAACCATTATTGATTTATACATAAATCTGCAGTTTAGTTCTAAATTAAGTACGAGGTATTCATGGTTTTGTATGTCCTTAATTAGGGAAGAGATAAAGATGAGTAAATTACATAGTGAGGTATATTATGGAAGTAGCGATGCTTGAAAAAGAAATAAGTGGATATATTGGGAAGTTATTAAGAGAGAATTTTGGCCGAGGACCAGGTAATGTGTTTTGTACCGTCTCGAAGCCATTCGTATCCATCTATATCACCAATTTTTTGTCCCCGATGGAGAATACTCTCCTAACTAATCAACAAAGCGTCTATGTCCAAAAGACCAGAGATTTGATGATGGACACCCTTGAAGAAGAAATCAAATCCTATATCGAATTAAATACAAAAGATAAGATAAAAGAATTTTACTATGACTGGAATCTCGATGAAAAAACAGGAATGTTATTATTTATTTTTGATAAAGACCAGCCATATAATTTCGATTCATACGACAATAAAAAACTTGTTGAGAAGGAAACAATAGAATTGAGCATGGAAATTCAGAAAGCTCCTGAAGAAACCCACTCTAAGTTGCTTAATGAGCGGACACTGATTATTGTACGCCAGGGCATACTAATAAGCCTGGAAAAAGAATTTATTCAATTAGGGTTTCAAGAAACGCTGAAGATTGCAAAAAGAAATCTGGAAAAGAAAGTGATTACTCAGCATCAAAGTTCGTATGAAAGGTACCTAAACGCAAAAATAACAGATTACTTTGTTGACTGGAATTTTGATAAAGACAAAAGCTACACTTTGTTTATACTTAAGTCCTGAATGACGCCCTATTGATTTACTAATGATAAAATGCTATCATACTCAGTAGGGTAAAGGTTAAAACTCTTAACCTTGCTTATTCGAAACAAGAATGTACTTTATATTGAATAACTAAATATATTAATCTGATAGCAATGAATGGGCATAGAACCAAATCATAAGTCAGAAAAGGATTAAACGTGGATTGATCCTTTTCTGACTTTTTTTATTGTCAATTATTGGATAACTTGATTGGAAAGGAATGATCATTCATTAATATGAGTATAAACAAGCATGATATAGGTTCGTATATTGATACTTTTGTACAAGAAAAACAACAATTACTTTCGGAAACTCCAAATACAATTAAGAAGAATGAAATCGAGTCCTATTTAGAAGAATATGCCATAGAACATGGAATTGATTTTGATAAAAAGTCGGAGTCTACCAAAACTATTTACACCATTACCGTTGAAGGAAGAGAAACGATTGTAGAATTTTTCTATAGGTATAGCCATTACTATACTAGACATTCAATAACTCTTAAATAATTCTGCTGTTCCATGGGGAGCAGCTTTTTTGTTTGTTAATAAGATTATAAAATTATTTAGTTGTGGATAATACATTCGATTTCGGTCCGCGCAATGAAGTTAAAGAACAACTTCCCGGTCGGCCCTCTGAGGCACACGATGTGCTAGACCCGTCAGCCACAGGATAAGGAAAGCTTCGAAGCTAATCATCGCACGACCGAAAGCAGTAGCTTTTGGGAGGACGTGGAGCTTTAAGGAGGGCAGCGCTTATCGGGCTTTACGAGGCGCTTGCGCTTTTTGTGCTTCTATGCATTCGGAGGTATTGAATTCATCATAATATTATAGGATAATTTTGTCATTGTTGTTAAAAGGAGTGTGAAAATGGAAAAGACATTTAATCGTTTTCTTGATGAATATCTAGATGTTTGGAGAAATTCTTCCTTGCCAGAATTAAAGAAAATAATTTCAGGTGAATACCAGGCAAGGGAAATTACAGATGGTAAAATATCTGATTTTGGGTATGATGAATCTATCAGAGGGTGGGAGCAAGGTTTTAATTTTGTTAAAGGAAATAAGGGAAGTTGGGAATTAACAGTTATAGACAGGATAAAGATAAGGGAGCATGAGGTAATGGCAATCATTCTTGCCAGGCTGGTCCTCGACGGGAAAAGCATGGAGACTAGTAATCTCTTTTTTCAGACATTTACGTACGACTTTGGCTGGAAGCTTATCAGAAGTTATATAGAGGCTGGAATTCCTGTTAACCAGTTTGAGTAGACAACATCTTGTAAAATGCTTAATGTTAACACTCTAGGGGGGATAATCGGTGAACATCGCAGTAAAGGCTTTATTAATCACCATAGGGACACTTTCAATAACCCTGGGAGTACTCGGAATCGTGGTTCCTCTTCTGCCGACCACACCGCTGATTCTGCTTGGCGCAGCCTGTTATGTAAAAGCATCAGAAAAACTATACCAAAAGCTAATCAGAAATAAATGGTTAGGCGGTTATATAAAGGATTTTCGTGAGAAAAACGGGATTACCTTAAAAAATAAGGTGTTAAGTCTTAGCTTGATGTGGATTTCGATATTGGGAACGATATTATTTTTAGAGGTTAATTTTTGGGTTGCTGCTGTCCTGATTGTTGTCGCTGTTACGGTAAGCGCTTATATTTTATCTTTTGATACTATTTGAAGCAGATAAAAATCACCCATTTATACGAGAATTCCGGGTATTTAAATTTATTTGCTTCAATAGTTTAGATAAAACAGTAAAATTTGTATCGTATGGCTAGCCTACATAATATCCGATTCTTGACTTAAACAGCTTTAATTTATACAATTATCTTGAATTCGAGATATATTTTTACTAGTATAGTGGATTATACAGAAGGCAGGTGCACAACAGGATGAAGAAAAAAACAGCTGGGATCCATCATATTTCGGCAATCGTAGGGAATCCGCAAGAAAATGTTGAATTTTATGCAGGTGTTCTAGGCCTGCGTTTAGTGAAAAAAACAGTCAATTTTGATGACCCTGAGACCTATCATTTATATTTTGGAAATGAGAATGGAACTCCAGGGACCATTATTACGTTCTTTCCATGGTCAGGTTCATATAAAGGAAGAATCGGTGATGGCCAGGTTGGGATCACGACCTATGTAGTACCAGAAGGAACTTTTCGGTTCTGGGAGAACAGGTTATCAGCCTTCGGCATTGATTGGGTAAGAACGGCCCGTTTTGGTGAACAGTATTTGAGCTTCGAGGACCCACATGGCCTTAAACTTGAACTTGTAGAACGAGAAGAAGGAAAAATGAATACCTGGGAGTTTGGCGGAGTTTCAAAAACAGAAGCAATCAAGGGATTTGGAGGCGCTGTTCTTTTTTCCTCGAATCCACAGCAAACAACAATATTGTTGGAAAATATCATGGGCTTTGACCGTTTTGATGAAGACGGTGACTTCATCAGGTTTAAATCTACAGGAGAAATCGGGAATACCATTGACTTGAAATCTACTCCGGGTATCCGTGGCTTGATGGGAATAGGTACAGTCCACCATATTGCCTGGAGAGCAACGGACGATCGTGATCAGCTTGATTGGAAAAGGCAACTAGAGGCGAATGGTTTTAGAGTAACCCCGGTCCAGGACAGAAATTATTTCAAAGCGATTTATTTCAGGGAGCACGGCGAAATCTTATTCGAAATAGCAACTGACCCTCCAGGCTTTGCCATTGATGAATCTCATGATAGGATGGGTGAAAGGCTCATGCTTCCGCAACAGTATGAGAAATATCGTGCGGAGCTGGAAGAATCATTAGATCCAATTGAAGTAAACGAGTTAGATAGATAGCTCTTTATAAAATGTTAGGAGAGTTGAAATGAAACATATTTATAAAAAAGGAACAAATACAAACAAACCGACTTTATTATTGCTTCATGGGACAGGTGGAAATGAAAATGATCTGCTCCCTTTGGCAAACATGATTGACCAGGAAGCATCTGTATTAAGTGTTCGCGGGAATATCCTTGAAAATGGAATGCCTCGTTTTTTCAGGAGGCTTGCTGATGGTGTCTTTGATGAAGAAGATTTGATCTTCCGCACACAGGAATTGCATGAGTTCTTGGATGAAGCATCGGAAAAATACGGTATTAGCCGCGATAATATAGTCGCGATTGGTTACTCAAATGGTGCCAATATTGCTGCTAGTTTACTTTTCCATTATAAGAATGCTCTTAAAGGAGCAATCCTCCACCATCCAATGGTGCCTAGAAGAGGGATTGAGCTTCCGGAATTGTCAGATACAGAGGTTTTTTTAGCTGCTGGAAAAAATGATCCAATCTGTCCTGCACGAGAGTCAGAGGAATTGAAATCATTATTGTCTAGCGCTAATGCCAGTGTAGAAATGCACTGGGAGAACAGCGGGCATCAATTGACACTAAGTGAGGTTGAGGCAGCCCGGGATTGGTATACAGGCAAATTTTAATTTAGTACACCATAAAGAAAGAGCAATGTGAGAACATTGCTCTTGGCTTTATTTCAGTGGGTCCGTAATTATTCTTTAGGAGATCACCTTTTGTACATTGACTGGTTCTCTCATTAATTCTACAAATATGCTGGCAAACTCTGGATCCCATTGTGAACCCCTACCATTTTCAATAATAGTAAGTGCTTTATCAAACGCCATCCCCCTACGATAAGGTCTGTTGGATGTCATTGCATCAAATGCATCGGCCACAGCTATTATTCTCCCAAAAAGAGGTATAGTGTCTCCTGAAATACCTTTTGGATACCCACGTCCATCATACCGTTCGTGGTGAAACATTATGCCTTCAATCACGGCATCCATGTCTGTAAACCCTTGTACCTGCTGAACGATATTGGCACCAATTACAGGATGCCTCTTTATCTCGGCAAATTCCTCATCTGACAATTTCCCGTCTTTTTGCAATATTTTATCTGAAATGCCAATCTTGCCAATATCGTGCAAGATTGCAGATTTCTTCAACAACGAAAGTTCATGTCCCGATAACCCGAATTTTTCTCCTATTAAAAATGAATAAGCTGCAACTCTTCCGGAATGTCCCGCAGTATAAGGATCACGGGCATCAAGTGCTGCCGATAAACTCTCTAGGAAACTCTCGAACATCAATTGGTTTTGTTTGTCCCGACTGTTGATTGCGTCAACCATGTGATTGAAGCCGCTGACTAAACCTGCGAATTCATCAGAATATAATTCAGCTGTTTTTGTAGTTAGATTACCTTGCTGTATATTTTTCATTGAATTCTGTAGTTGTATTATAGGCTGATGTACATCCAAAAATAACAATTTTGAACCAAAATAGGCAAAAGCCAGACCTATAAGGATAATTAAGGCAGCCCAGCTCCAGTAACTTTGGACAGATGACCTCAATATATCAAGCTTTACCTGAGTTGCTAGACCAAATAATAAAATGGGAAAGACGCTTATATAAAGAAAACTTAATTGGAATTTCCGCTTAATTGAAATAACACTTTTACCCTCAAGCGATAAAGACTCGTTAAAACGTTTTTCTGCTGTCTTGGATAGCTCCTTCAACAATGGCTGTATCGCTTTAATAGTCAGGAAAAACTCAATAATACTATGCATCCCAGCGACCAAGATTGCCCCAATCATTGCAAAGAATACAAATGTAAAAGGAATACTCAATAGCTCGATATGGATAAAGAATATTGACAAAACCACAGCCGGAGCTGATAGGCCGATTAAATGGGGACCCATTATTCTTTTGAAAGTCAGAATGGGAAAACTGTGCAGCCTGAAAAACGCAATTCGCAAAGTGTTCAAACTCAAAGAATCTTCTTCATATACCTTCAAAATCGGCTTGATATCCTTGGAAAAAGCAAAGTACTCTATGATAATCATAAAAAAGAATGAAATGCCTAAAATTACAGCCATGACAATAAATTCAATCGCAGAAAGTGTTAGAGTGAGGAAAATAAAGACTCCTCCCACTCCTAAAACAGCTAAGGTTGAGCCGAGGATATAATTATGTAAAAGTTGTTTCCTGAAATTCAAAAATGTTTCCAAACATACTTCTCCTTACTAAATGAGGTGTTTTGTTAATTATTAACTAATCCAATTTATCTGTAAAGAAAATTTCACATTTAAAAAGGGCTTATCGAGATGTTCATGGAACTTTTAGTATTAGGCAGAACTTTAATCAAAGGAGAGGTTAAATTGAAAACGATTGGAATGATCGGCGGTATGAGCTGGGAATCCTCGGCTGAATATTACCGGCAGATCAATGAGGGAGTAAAAAGGCAGCTTGGGGGTCTGCATTCTGCAAAAGTGATTTTATTCAGTGTTGATTTTGATGAAATCGAAAAATGCCAATCAGAGGGCAGATGGGATGAAGCGGGGCAGATATTAGGCGAAGCGGCATATTCACTGGAAAAGGCAGGGGCTGATTTTATTGTGATTTGTACTAATACAATGCATAAAGTGATAGACCAAATTTCAGAGAAAACAAGACTGCCAATTCTTCACATAGCGGATGAGACTGCAACGCAAATCAAGAAGCTAGGAATCAAAAAAATCGGTTTGCTTGGCACCAAGTATACAATGGAGCAGGATTTTTATAAATCTAGAATTTTATCTCAAAATATTGAGATATTAATTCCAGAAGAAAACGACAGGGGATTGATAAATAAGACAATTTTTAATGAATTATGCCTTGGAATTATCCAACAGTCTTCTAGGGAATATTTTAAGAGGATTATTGAAGATCTCGTTTCAGAAGGTGCAGAAGGCATCATTTTGGGCTGTACAGAAATCGGGCTTTTAATTAAGCAGGATGATGCACCGGTTACTCTATTTGACACCACGGAAATACATGCTCATGGAGCAGTACAAAAGGCGCTCGATATATAAAGGAAAATGGGCCAGAATTTCCGGCCCATTTTTCGTTGCGCTAATAGAATTGAAAGCTGCTTAAAAGAAAAATAAGAAACAAGAAAGTTACAGCACATGAAGAGTGCCAGCTGACTATTTTTTATAAATAGACAACATTGGAGAAATAAAAGGATTTAGGGGCATGGGACGTAAATAAATATTTATGGACCGAGGCATAAGGTACTCATTTTGAGCTTGCTTAAAGCAATTATACATGGCTTTACCGCCTGTTGAGTTCGCAGAGTGTATCGTGATTCGATTGGCGAATAGCTGTTTCTCGACCATTATTTTTACAAGCATCAACCCATTCCTGGTATAGCTTGCAAGGTCATGGTCTAACGACAAGTGGTCAATTTCATAGTTTTTCAAGAGAATGAGACATTCATCTATAGTTTCTGCCAAAACATAACCTTCAGGCGCCTGGCGGTAGTCATCTAGGAAAACACTGATTTCATTCATTTCTAGCTCTCCTTCCCAAAAGGGGGGTGACTAAGAAAAGTCGAACAACCCTAGATATTTATCATTCTCTCAAGCCTAACACACTTTTTAACATAAAGGGCGAAATACCACTTGGGAAATTCTTCTATGAAGTACTATCATTTTATTTCGGTCTTCAGCCTATTTAATACATTCCGGTGTACAGTGCCCCCGTTTCCTCTAAGAATGCCTAAGCAAGTACAGGTCTGTAAAACGACAAAATTTTAGAGAACCATTCAATAAAATGCAGGGATGTAAATGGTGTTGACTCCCTTACAAATATTGGAGATGTGAAAAACCCACGATTCTGATAATCGAGGGTTCATTTGGGGTTATTTATGATTTTTTAATACCTTAGCAAAAATACCGGGATGGGCAAGACTGATTGGATGCGATTTTAGATGTAGCACCTGAATGAAACGGCTGTATACATGTTCGTTATGAGAGCATGCCGCCACGACTCTTTTTACATACCATTGCAAAATTGGAAGGCCTAATGGTTTTCTTCCTCTAGTTGTTTGGAATCGAAAGTCTTCTGTTAAAGCGATCAGCCAGGGAATATCAAGAATCCTGCTAACTTTTTTATGATAACTTTTTGTTAGTAGGTTCTTGTTTAACCCCTGCATTAATAGTTCTCTTAAAGCCTTGGCTTCCATAGCAGCGAGGCTCATTCCCTGTGCAAATACAGGGTCAACCCGGCAAAAAGCGTCGCCAATTACCAACAAACCGGTTGGAAAATTTCTTTGTTTTTCAAAGTGATAACGACGCAGGGCAGGAAACCGGTAAACTTGTACATCCTCAGAGAGTGGTAATTCATTTTTTATCACTTCATAAAATTCAGGTTGTTCAAGTGTCCGTGCATATTCCAGGAAACTATCTAAATCTTTAGGCACTTCTTTCGTACCGTAGCCAATCAGTGTTACCAGCATACGATTTCCTTCGATAGGGGAAATCATGCCGCCACGTTCGACTTCTGGTGGATTGGGATAGGCGAGAAGACTGTGCCAATTGATAGATTTATGAGAAAATTTCGTAAAGATCATGCTAGCATAAAACAAATCTACCTTTATTTCTGTTTTGGCTGGAATGCCGTATCCTGAGTCTCTTAGCCATTGGTTATGGAGTGCGGCAGCACCTGATGCATCGATTACTAAATCCGCTAAAAGCTCCGTTACGGCTCCGTTTTTATCCTCGATGACAATAGTGTTCATTTCATCGTTATTGAATTTAAGATTCTGCACCTTGCAATCGAATCTGAAATTTAGATTCGGTATTTTTTCCAGTCTCTGCTGGGTCTGCCACTCAAGTAAAGGGCGGCTTTGCTGGCTAATGAACACGTTTGAATCAAATCGGATTTTTTGGGTACCGTGGTGTGACCATAATAGATCTCGCGCAAAGTCGGTTTTCTTGGCTCCATTTCGAGATAATTCCTGAAAGATTCCCGGGAAAAGCTCCTCTATAATCTCCTCTCCGCTTTTCAGCAAAACATGCCCCTGATTACCTTGCGGAACCCCTTTTCTATTAGTGACATGATCATTTTTCTTATCTTTTTCTATTAATATAACTTCTTTGAAAAACTCAGACAGTACACGTGCAGCCATCTTGCCCGCAATACCACCACCTACTACCACAGCTCTATTTCTGTTCATATTTTTCGAAAACATCCTTAGCCCCTATTCTCCTCATATTAATAGATATGTTGAATTATCTCCCTATAAGTTACAATAAACCTATGTATGACAAAAGCATCACACGGTAATTTTACATAAAGAGGTGTGGAAATGAAAGAGTTACAAGCATATACGAAGGATTATCAAAAAGAAATGGGCTGGGAAATCAATTCTGATAACTATGCCAAGAGCAGGGAATCACTCTTGAACAATTATTTACTGCTGACTACGGAAGTAGCAGAAGTGGCGGAAGAATTGAGGAAGACCTTTAACCTTACGCAAAGCAAGGTACAAGAGGGAATGGAAGAAGATGAGGCGTTTCTAATCGCCAAAGAAAGCATCAAACAGGATATAGGCAAAGAACTGGCTGATTGTCTTGCATATCTATTGAAGTTTTATAATTATTTTGATATAGATTTGGAAGAAAGCTTTTATGAAAAAATGTTAGAAGTACGGGTTCGGAAAAACAAAGATCTTTAGTCAAGGCTCTTTTCGTAAAATGTATTACTTTCTCAACGGAAAGTAAAAATCGGCACCTGGGTTTTTACGAGTATTATCGCAATTATTGTATAGAAGTCTCCTCGAAAAGAGCCTCCGATACCTTTTATAATATCGGTACAAGTACATGTTCGACAAAAATCAATCCAAATACAGAATTAGTCAATGATTTTTTTAGGGTCCTTAATGAATGGAGTTCAATTTTATGAATGAACAACAAATGGATAAATTGCTGAATATCAAGACAACTGGTGAACAAAGAGGGTTCATGACTTCATTGCATTACCATTGCTATGAACCCACTCCATATAGTGCGCTTGATTTATTTTTCGATGAATACAATATAAGCACTCATGATCATTTAGTCGACTTTGGATGTGGAAAAGGGCGGTTGAATTTTTATCTTAACCACCATTTCAACACAAATGTCGTCGGTGTTGAAATGAATGAAACATTCTACATGGAAGCTCTCGAAAATAAACAAAATTACTTAAAGAACTATCGAAATAGAGTAGAAAGAATCAATTTTTATTGTATCCTGGCAGAAGAATATGAAATTTCACCTGATGAAAACAAATTTTATTTCTTTAATCCTTTTACAGTTCAAATCCTGACCAATGTCGTAAAAAACATCATGATCTCTTTTGAACAATATCAAAGGGAAATCGATCTGATTTTATATTATCCATCTGAAGACTATATATTTTATTTGGAAAAGCAAACACCATTCGAGCTGGTATATGAAGTGAACCTGCCTGAAAACAATCCAAATGAGAGGTTTTTGGTTTATCGGTTGAATTTGTATAAGTAGATCTTATAAAAATATGAAGAAGGATGAGGCAGAGATTCATCTGGCGCCTGCCTGCTTCCTATATAACAGAAATGCCCCAGCAACATGCCGGGGCATAAAATAATTATTTTAGGCTTTGAGGATGGTTATCATCAGCCAGTTGTGCTGCTTTTGCATTAAGTTCCACCTGTTCTGGTGTCTTGCAGCCAGGAATTACTGCAGTGACTGCGGGGTGTTTCAATACCCATGATAATGCCCACGTGGCCATTGAAACACCTTCTGGGACTTCGTTTTGATGGATTTCTTCGACTTGTTTGAGTAGTTTCGCTGTTTCTTCGCTGTCATGTTTGGAGCGAACATCATCAGTATTGAAGGTCGCACCTGGTTTATATTTACCGCTTAAATATCCGCTTGCCAGCGGAACCCGTGCTAGTACTCCCAGATTTTGATTTTGGCTAGAAGGGAATATGTTTTCCTCAGGCTTACGGTCAAGTCGGTTGTAGACGACCTGGATTGCACCTGCGTTCACGTCAGAAGCGTGGTCAGTTTGGTAACTTTCTTCATTCGAACGCAGTGAGATTCCCAGGTTGCGGATTTTTCCTTTTTCCACTTGTTTATCGAGCATTGTCCATAGTTCGTCGTTGTTGAATTCCTCATCTGTGCATGAATGAGCCTGATATAAATCTATGTATTCAGTGCTTAGTGCCTTCAAAGAAGCATCCAGCTGCTTTAGTACTTCATTTGCACTCCAGTGACGTGTCCTTTCAAAATTACTATGAAAATGATGACCGAATTTAGTTGCCACAATCCAGTCCTCACGATTGTTCCGGCTCAGATAATCTCCAATAAGACTTTCAGATAAATGATCACCATAACATTCGGCTGTATCGAGGAAGTTGATTCCTTTTTCATTTGCTTTGTCCAGGATCGCATCGACCTCATATTGTCCGAAATCCTTTCCCCATTCACCGCCATACTGCCAGGTTCCGATTCCAACTACAGATATATCAAGGTTTGTATTGCCTAAGCGTCTGTACTTCATTCCATCACCCCTAAAATATTTTACGTCTATCTTAACACTTGTACGTTTTGAACAAAACTATGTTGCACAAATACAAGTATTGATTATACAAAACAAGGAAATCGAATTATTTTAGAGGAATTCAAACACTGGTCGAAGAAAATATTATAGATTACGCATTGACAAGGGGGAAACGCAATGGAAGAAAAAGTGTTGAAAGCCATCCAGGATGAATATCCTGAGGATTTTGCGTGGTGTTATGGATGCGGGAGGATGAATGAGCACGGGCATCATTTCCGGACAGGCTGGGATGGGGACAAGACTATATCAATCTACAATCCCAAAAAAGAACATATGGCTCTGCCTGGTTTCGTCTACGGCGGAGTCATTGGCTCTTTTGTTGATTGCCACGGCACCGGTTCGGCTGCACTCTACCTACATCGGAAAAATGGATATGAACCAGGAGACGGGGCAGAACCGCCAAGATTTGTAACAGCATCCTTGCATGTCGATTTTATGAAGCCGACTCCTCAGGGAACAGCATTAAAAGCAATAGGGACTGTACATGAGATTCATCCCAAAAAATATCGAGTCGAAACAGAAGTGTATGCCGGGGAAACACTGTGTGCTAAAGGAGAAATTATCGCTGTTGTAATGCCAGATACATTTACAGCAAAATAAAAGTCTTAAAAAAAGACCCTGATATCAGTCAGGGTCTTGATCTTGTTACTTAACAGGTTCAAGCATTGTGGTAGGCAGGTATCCTTCCTCACTGGAATCTTTCATCTTTACCTTGGTTCGTCTAATCTCTCTTTCTAAAATTTCTGCTTCACTGCCTTGCTTGATTTCTTTAACTTTATTATCCTGTACGATCTTGTCCACACCTTCTACATCGTTAATTTCAATCAATTGATAGAGCTCATCATATGCTTCCGGTGTAAGTGCGAGGTAGGCATCTTTTTGTACAGTAGCCTGATCGCCGGCCTGGAGAGTGTTGTCTTTAACTTCTTGTTCACTTTCTTTATACGTATCTTTCATGTTCTGAATGATTCCCGGAGCCTCTTCTTTCACTTTATCCACTACTTCTTTTGATTTTTTCTCCGTCGCTTGAGCAGCATTCTTTGTTTCCTCTTCTAACTCTTTTGCACCTTGTTCTGCCTCATCACTGTTGCAGCCAGTGATGAGCAAAACTGCCAATCCTGCAGGTATAAACAATTTATTTAATGAAAATGACATAAGTATATCCTCCTGATTCAACTGCTTTTATACTGTAGGATACCACTGAAGTTGTCTTATAAAACATTCGCAATAGTGTCGACAAATTTTGTGTTATAACCAATAATAACCTTATGAATAGTTTATGGAGGACTTTGCACATGAACATGCATGCTAGATTATCAGCTTTTGAAGGAGCACAAAAGTTTGTGGAGGAGCGCTTCCCGGACTGTGACGCAGCACTGCTGGCGGGAAGTGTAACCAGGGGAGAAGCAACTGTTACATCTGACTTGGATATCGTGATATTCGGTAAGGATATCCCTTCAGCGTACAGAGAGTCATTAATTGCTTATGGATGGCCGATTGAGGTTTTCGTCCATAATTTACAGTCCTATAAGCTTTTTTTTGAGAGTGATGTAAAAAGGGCGAGACCAAGCTTGCCGCGAATGGTTGCAGAAGGAACTGTTATAAAGAAAAGCGATTTCTTGCCGGAATTAATTGGTGAAGCTAAAAGGATAATCGAGCAAGGACCAGAGGTGTGGAACAAGAAAGAGATCGAGTTTAAACGATATTTTATTACCGATACGCTTGATGATTTCATTGGATCGACCAACGAGGCGGAAGAACTCTTCATTGCAGGCACACTGGCTGAACAGTTGCAGGAATTTGTTTTAAGGACAAACAAATGTTGGGTCGGTAAATCAAAATGGGTAGTAAGGGAATTAAATCACTATGACCCCGTTTTTTCTGGAAAATTTGTAGAAGCATTTTCACAGTATTACAGAACAGGTAACAAAAAGTTGGTCGTAGAAATGGCCGAAATGGTCTTAGAACCCTTCGGGGGAAGGTTATTTGATGGCTTTTCTGTAAAGTAGACAAAAGCAGCCTAAATTGAGGCTGCTTTTATCCTTTACTAGGGATTTTCACTTCCAACAAGGGCGACTTAAAGATCTTGAATGTGCCCTTAATCATTCATGCCTTAAAAGAAAATAGGAGCAATATAGCAGATATTCCCTGGATACACAGACTGAAAAGGGCAAAGAAGATCATCGTTTCTTGTTCTGAGGCAATGGTACCAGGAAGACCGCAAATAGCTGGGTTTTTTACCACCACTCCCAGCATCGTTCCCATAATTGCGCTTATGCCCCCGTTATAAATCCCTGCAATCAATGATTGCGCATTCAACATTGAGCCAAATAAAAAACCGATCGTGAGACCCAGTAAAATGTTAAGCACACCAACAATTTCTAAATGGTTAGGGAAAAGTAATATGAGATTTAGTGAAGCAACTAGTCCCAGTGTGCTGCTGGCAAAATAGGAAACTGTATATCCGAACCTGTCACTAAACAGCAATCTCGATTTAAGAATTACATAATAAAGCGAGGCTCCAATTAATAAATTGATGAAGGTTATGGAGATTAATAAAATCTGCATAAGACATCCCCTCCAGATTACTGAATCAGGTTTTGTAGACCGAGGAGGCCGCTATGCAAAAAGAGCTGAGAATGAAAATCTCGATCATGATTAAGAACATAACCCCTTCATATGCGGCAGCTCCGACCATAGGCGCCATGATTCCCATCATTAGCCCAGTTATATAACCAGACAATAAAGTTTGATAGTCAAAGAGGTTGCCAAACAAGATTCCTGAAATAGCACCTATGATCACCGAAATCAAGGTCGCTTCCAAAAAGTAAAAAGGATACAAGTTAATAAAAATAATCCCTGTCCCGAGAGCCACCCCTCCAGCAACCACCATGGTTATGTTCATTCCTAAATGAAATCCGATTCGTTTTCTACGATGGTAGAGAAAGATATATAGAACGTATGCGGACAAGAAATTAATTGGATAAAAAATCACAATCCATTCCGGCATGACACATCACCTCTCCTGTTCAATGTATTCATAACTGAAGATGAGGTGTTTGAATTTTTTGCCAATTACTTTGACGTTTATGATATTTGCCTCATATGATAATGGGAAAATTCGTTCGAAAGGGGGCAATTTGTTGAGAACAGGTATGCGTCATTCGGATTATTTGAAAAATCTGTTAGAGGACAGAAGGAATGAAGTCAGGCACATTGATCCTATTCATGAAGTCGGAAATCAAATCACTTCTCCACCAAGTGCAACACCACTAGAAGAGAATAAAATCATAGCCGAATACCTGGAACAAAAAAACCTTCACACACTGGCGAATGCTGTTCCTGAATTTAAGAAGACTTTGATTTTAAAGAAATTCTTTAAGATGAAACGGAATCAAGAAGTAGTAGTCTATATTGAACATCAAGGTACTACTAAGGAAACCTCAGGGAAGGTCAATGCGATTGGAAGAGATTTTGTCATACTGACGAATTTAAAGGACCGGATCTGGATCCCATATAAAACGATATTATCAGCAAATTCTCCATCCGGAGTGCCGACCTATGAAAATGCCCATCAAAATTTCATCTATGATAATGACTTAAAACGAAAACTGACTACGAATTTTGGTGAAACAGTTGCCAAACGGGATGTATTAATCCACCAATTTCTCGAAGAATCCCTTAGGGGCAACCTTGAGAGATGGAAAGGAGTATGGGTCAAAGCTGTTACTCCAGAAGAAACGGTCTGGGGTAAAATCGTCTCGGTAACTGAAGAAAGTGTTTTATTACAATCTGGTAGCTCAAATAGACAAATTGCTTTCGATGATTTATCACATCTCATTTCTGTCCGCCTTTTTAACCGGGTACTTTTAATGGGAAAGAACGTGTTAACAACTTTATTCCGATAAGGTCCCTATTTCATAACACCTCTGATTTACGAGAAAGGGTGAAAAAAATGCATGACTTTCAAATAAAATCATTATCGCCTGTTTCAAATGCCGCTAAAGTCAATGACCCTTTATTTGATTTTTTTTACAAGCATATGGGCAAGCAAATTCTGGTTATTACGGAATCATCACAACTAAATATATTGGGGCAAACATTCAGGCCGATTTTTTGCGGAAAGATAGCTGAAGTTGAACCTGGCCATTTAACGCTCATACCCGTAACAATCAAAATCTTGAATGCACCGTTTCATAAATTTCCAATTCCAATATCTATTCCTTTTGAAAAAATTGCCCATTTTACAACTGATGTCGATTGTTCTATGAGAATACCGTTAGTTTGAATATAAAGGTAAGGAGGCGTGATTTCTTATGTCCGTAGACTATTCAAAAATGACAGATGTAAATCAAATCCATGACTCAGCCATTTTGGAACACTTCAGAAATGGAATTGGCCACAAAACGCTGGTAATTTCTCCATCCTATCCGTATATGTTCGTTGGCATAATCAAGGAATTGATCGGTAATACTGTAATGATTGATGTTGAGACCACACACTTTGCTCAATTAGAAAACCGCGAATGGTACATTCACATTCATAATATTGAAGTTTTCTATATTGAAAGGCCAGGTGCGCCTAAAATACCAAAGCTCGAGGACTATTAGATACCTATGAAGGGGGGAAATACATGTTACGAAAATATCATGTTGTCGGAATTTCAACGAGAATAGTAGTGAATACGTTCGGTGATCACAATCCTAATGGAAGAATATATGTCTTGAAGGAAAATGAGTCAAAGCTTAAAGACCTCGTTCGAAAGAACCCTTATAAGCCAATTGATTTAGTTCAACCGTTAGCTATTCGTGCCAACGAAGGGGATATAGTTGAAATACTTTTTGAAAACCAGCTTCCTTTTTCAGCAGGAATGCACTTCCAGGAAGCTGATTATAATGTTCTGTCATCCGACGGAGCGGATGCAGGTTATAACCCAGATACAACGGTAGAACCAGGAGGGAAGATTGTTTACCGGATTAATGCTAGTCAGGAAGGTATCTACTTCTTCACCGACCTCGGAAATGTTTCAAGCACGGAACAAGGGTCAAGTGTCCAGGGATTATTCGGTGCGCTGCTTGTCCAAAAAAGGGGCTCTAGCTGGACTGATCCTGTTACGGGCGGTCCAATCGATAGTGGTGTGTATGCTGACATACACCATCCTTTTCTGCCATCATTCAGAGAGTACGCCTGGTTCTTCAATGATGAAATGGAAATTAAGGATCTGACGGGGAATCGACCATTCAACCCAATGACCAATCAGGAAGCTGAATCCTTCCATGGAGTGAATCTTCGCTATGAGCCTATGACAAACCGAAAAAGATTGATCGAGGCGGGAGTTGTATGCCCGGATTGTGATTCAGAAGAAGTCCACCATGACTCATGGGTGTTTGGTGATCCCGCCACTCCAATATTAAGGGGGTATGTAGGGGACCCGGCAGTCATCAGGCTGATTCATGGAGGGGTAAAAGAAACTCATGTATTTCACTACCATGTCCATCAATGGCTGGGTGATTCCAGCAATATTAATGCGGAAATTCTAGATGCCCAATCCATTAGCCCGCAAACACATTATTCAATTCAGCCGCTTTACGGATTAGGGAGCCTGCATGGTGCCATTGGAGATTCCATCATCCATTGCCACCTGTACCCACATTTCGGCATAGGCATGTGGGGAATCAACAGGGTTTTTAATACACTACAGGATGGAAGCCAATGTTATCCGAATGGTGTTCGTATTGATGCTCTAAAACCTCTGCCAGACCGTCCTGCACCACCAAAGCCAACTCCTGAAAAGCCAGGATTCCCTAATTTCATACCAGGAAAAGTCGGTTACAAAGCTCCAAGGCCGCCACTAGGCATTGTTGGAGGCCGGGAGATGACTGAACTGGAACGGAATGCAGCGATTCCAAATCCCCGTCCGGGAGCAGTTTTTGTTGACCCTTGCCTAGACCAGGATCCAGTGGTAGTCGAATTCAATGTATCGGCTATTGAGATGCCCGTAGTCTATAACAAACAGGGCTGGCATGATCCGAAGGCAAGATTTTATGTGATGGATGAAGATCTGGATGATATTCTTTCTGGAAAAAAAGAACCTGAGCCGCTAGTCTTCCATGTTCCAGCCGGTACATGTATAAGGATGAACTATACAAATCGTATGCCTCATATTTTAGACGGTGATGCATTCCAGCTTGTGACAAGGACGTATGAAAATGGTTTTCACATTCACTTTGTAAAATTTGATGTCCTTGCCTGCGATGGAGGAAATGTAGGCTGGAATTATGACAGTGCTGTTCTTCCTGGCCAGACCATTCGCTATGAGTGGTATGCGGAAACCGAATTAAAAGCGTTTTTCTTCCATGACCATCTATTTGCTAACTCGCACCAGCAGCATGGCGTTTTCGGAGCAGGCGTGATTCAGCCGCGATTCTCAAAATTCTTTGATTCGAGAACAGGTGATGAGGTGGACCATGGAACGCAGATTTCAGTAGAACACCCGTTAATCCCGGATTATCGTGACCAGACTCTTTTCGTCCATGATTTTGCCCTTCTATTCGATAAGAACGGCCTCCCAATCCAGCCGCCAAGGTATCCTGGATCCGAGGATGACCCAGGTGTTTTTGGTGTCAATTATAAATGTGAACCTTTGAAGTTCAGGCTTGGTGAAGATAGTGATCCCGCCTATTCCTTCAGTTCCTATGTACATGGTGACCCTGTAACACCAATACTAAAAGCCTATGAAGGAGATCCGATCAGAATCAGGCTCTTGCAGGGAGCGCATGAGGAATCGCACAGCTTTAATATCCATGGTTTAAGGTGGAAAGAAGAACGTCCAGATCTTGGCTCATCCATGAAAGCGCAGCAGCATATCGGGATTTCTGAGTCGTTTACTTTTGAGACTGAGATACCTGCCTCCGGGGATTATCTTTGGGCTTTTGAAGATGAAGAGGATGTATGGCTTGGGACATGGGGTTTAATCCGGGCGTATAACTCAAAAATGGATGATTTAATCGTATTGGCTGACCGAGAAGCTCTGCCGCAAGGATCCGCTGAAACACCAAAGCCAACAGGCAAACCGCCTGAAAAAGCAAATCCTCTTGCCAGTCTTCCGCCAGGAGCTTATAAGGGTTCACCAGTTAAGAAGTTCGAGGTAGTCGCCTTTCAGACACCGATTCAATATAATTCTTATGGCGATCATGACCCATATGGAATTATTTTCGCTTTAAAAGAGGATATAGAAGACATTCTCTCTGGAAAAAAGAATCCGGTGCCACTAATCTTAAGGGCAAATGTCGGTGATCTTGTAGAGGTAACGCTGACAAGTGAGCTGAAAAAAGAACTCTTTCCATTTGAAGATGGAATTCATCCTTACCCTCCGGTAAAAGAACAATCTTTTTATCCGCCTTCACTAAGGATATCACTCCATACTAGCCTGCTGAATTATGATGTAAAGACATCCAGTGGAGATACAGTAGGTTTCAATCCGGACCAGACTGTCGGTCCCGGTGAGACAATCACTTATAGATGGTTTGTTGATGGCCAGTTTGGAATGTGTTCTATGTGGGACATGGCCGATTTGCGAAATCACCGTTCGTTTGGAACATTTGGTGCTTTTATTGCCGAATCCAGGTTTACAACATACCTGGACCCTCACAGCCTGGAAAAAGTAAATACAGGCGAAAATGTGATCCTTCGTCACCCTTTGCTACCTGCTACAAGAGAATTCGTCCTCATATTGCACGATGGTGTAAGACTGGAGGACAAAGCTGGAAAGGTAATCATTGACCCGATGGATGGGGTTATACCAGATACTGAGGTGCTAGAAGAGGTCGATACGTATGATTATGGTTCAAGGGGATTTAACTACCGGAGTGAGAGGTTGATCAATCGTTACAAGGATCACCCGGTATTGCACGAGCTGTTTTCATCAGAAATTTTCGGGGATCCTGCGACACCTTTATTCGAAGCTTATCCGGGCGAGGCAGTGGTTATACGGATTACCACTCCAGCAGAAAGGCGAAGATCTCATACTTTCCACCTTCACGGACATTATTGGAAATTCGACAGTAAAGATCTTGATTCTCGTATTCAGTCATTTATAGGCCATATGGTTACTGGCCATACTGATGACTTGCGCTTGATTGGTGGCGCAGGAGGAGTTTTCAATTTCCCTGGTGATTACTTGTACCGGTCCGGCAATATCCGTTGGGACATAGAATTGGGTATGTGGGGGATCTTCCGTGTTCACAAGGATACGAAGCAAAATCTGCCACGGCTTGAGGAAGTTAAAGGGGAGTGGGACGATGAAAAAAAGGCATAAAATTGAAATGCCAGTTGAGGAGTCTTCAAGCCATGAGTTGATGGAAAGCAGTTCCTCCTCAGCAAACAGCCCAGAAGATGATTTCTGTTTCCCTGATGATTGTCCTGAAAGAATCGAAACTCCAAAAATCCCTTCGCCGACATCTTGTATGCCTGAAGGTCGGTTGCACGAACTTGAAGAAAAAATCGATGGGGCCAATCGCATGCTATTGGATCTCGGTCTATCAAATGAGCAATCTGAACTTGGCCGGAGGATTTTATTCGATGGCCTGGCAGGGCAAATGGTGAAGATTAAAATAAACTGTTCAGATCATGATGAGACCAATTCAGAAGCTAGTCTAGCAGATCCAATTGAGGAAGTAATAAACAAGAAGACAGAGAGGAAAAAGCGTTCCAAAAAGAAACGGCTTGCCAAGAAGAAGCGCAAGCATAGGTATAAAAAGAAGAAGTTGGGCAAAAATTTCCTGGAGGGATTTGTAAAGTTAGTTGGCAGTGATTTTGTCCAGCTTGAGAAAAACAGAGAGACATTCATTATACCTTTCAATAAAATTTGTCTGGTTTTATCTAAAAAGCCGTATCACCCACCTAGAACTACAGCACCTTTACTCGATATCGATTCATGTTTCCGGAGGGACCTGACCTTTAATTTTGGAGAAACAGTCGCTCATGACCCTGAACTGATCCAGATTTTTTTCAGGATTAAGTTATCAATGTACCTGAAAACCATTGCTGATGAAAAATTAACGATTTATACAAGTTCAGGAAAGGAAAAAGGTATATTAAAAGGCTATGAAAATGGGAATGTCAATCTAGACAACCAGGAAGGGACGGTTAGAAGTATACCCTTAACTTTCTTCTGCTATCTGAAAAAAACTTGATCATCAATCAAAAAACGCCTGATATTGAGCTTAGGCGTTTTCTTCTTGAACCTTTTCAAACCAGTTGATCGTGTCAAACGGGATCATCTTATATTTCTTTTTTGAGTGGTTTTGTCTGCTCTTGTGGATGACTACTTCCACAAAATCTGTTCCAACAAAGGAAATCC
Organism: Mesobacillus sp.; assembly: GCF_047739415.1. Taxonomy (GTDB): domain Bacteria; phylum Bacillota; class Bacilli; order Bacillales; family Cytobacillaceae; genus Mesobacillus. The sequence continues at coordinate 40,065 of NZ_JBIQOE010000215.1, forward strand.
TTCCATTGATTTTTTTAAACCTACTGTCACATTCTGTCCCAATGATAACTTTGCATCCGATATATCCTCGCAATACAGCTGCCATTTTGTGACGCAAACCGCCCAGGCGGACGCTGAAATGCCTGCTGCATAAATCTCGATCAGCGAAATTATAGCGACGGTCGAAAATAACCGGGACACAATCATCTTTATAGCTATGGCAATATCCATGATGCGAACTTGATTCCATCTCTTCCAAGGTTGGGCAATCTGCTTGTGAGCCAAATGAAAAGGCTGACTCAACATCCTGGCAATGTGGATGGTCGCAGTCATGGAATTCATGAGAATTCTGTTCAAAGTAATCTTGGCTTCTTGAAAAATAAGCCCCAATATCCATTTGTATCCTCCTTTTTAGTTTCGTGAAATAGGTGCCTGTATTTATTTTATTCCGGAAAAAGATTTTCGAATGAGTAAGATGCCCTGTTGGTAAACTTCAACATGTAAAGTATTCTATAATAAGGAGTAATTATATTGGTTTGGCTATTTCCAATTGCGGAAAAAATAAAAGTCGAGATAGGAAGGATAATATGAATGAATTACTAAAGAAATTGCGATATAAACAGGATCCTGCCATTGTCATGAATGCCCCGGACGAATACCAGTCTCTAATTGAAGAGTCAGACAGTGAGAGCGATAAAATGGAATTTTTGCTTTTGTTCGTGAACAGCAGTGAGGAAGTTAAGAATTGGTTTCCGAAGGCCCTTTCGGTTCTGAAAGAAGGTGCTATCTTCTGGATTGCCTTCCCAAAGAAAAGTTCAAAAGTTAAAACAGACATTAATCGCGACACATTATTTAGTCTGGTTCAGGAACTATCTGACTATAGAGCCGTCAGCAATGTCTCCATGGACGAAAAATGGTCAGCTCTCAGGTTCAGGCATCAGGACCTAGTAAAATTTAAAAAGTGATGCATATAATAATCTTTCCTTTTATAAAATGTATGGTAAAATAGAAAAGTCAAAATTACATATTCCGTTCTGACGGAAGAGGTTCTAGCTACCCTCTCAAAAAAACTAAGGGAAAACAGTACTGCTGTCTTAGTGGTACTGTTTTTTCTGTTGCAAAGGAGTATTTGTTATGAAAAACGAAAAAGCTGTTGTCGTGTTCAGCGGCGGACAGGATAGTACGACGTGCTTGTTTTGGGCCATGAAGGAATTTGGAGAAGTTGAAGCAGTCACTTTCGATTATAACCAGCGGCATCGGACAGAAATACAATGCGCAGAAGAAATCGCAAGCGAGCTTGGAATCAAGCACCATGTTCTCGATATGAGTCTGCTTAACCAACTTGCGCCTAATGCACTCACCCGAAAAGATATCGAGGTACGGGATGGGGAAGAAGGAGAGCTGCCTTCAACCTTTGTACCGGGGAGAAATCTATTGTTTTTATCCTTTGCTGGAGTGCTTGCAAGTCAAGTGAATGCAAAGCACATCGTAACAGGTGTATGCGAAACCGACTTTAGCGGCTATCCAGATTGCCGTGACGTGTTCATAAAATCATTAAATGTAACTCTTAACCTATCAATGGACCAGAACTTTGTCATCCATACACCATTAATGTGGCTGAATAAGGCACAAACCTGGAAGATGGCTGATGATCTGGACGCTTTTGAATTTGTCCGATCCAGGACATTGACTTGCTATAACGGAATCATTGCAGATGGATGTGGAATTTGCCCAGCCTGCAAGTTGCGAAAAAGAGGTCTGGATGAGTACCTGGAAGGAGATGTTTCTTGATGTACGAATTCAGGATCGTCGACCAGCTTCAGAAAATAGATAAAGATATTCAGAGAGAGCAATTAAAATATCATTCTAAGCGTGTGCTTGTCAGTAAGGAATTTACCTTTGATGCCGCGCATCACCTCCATGAATATGAGGGCAAATGTAAAAACCTCCACGGCCATACTTATAGAGTCATATTCGGCTTAAGTGGTTTTGTCGATGCCCGTGGATTGATGATTGATTTTGGTGACATAAAGGATATTTGGAAATCAGAAATAGAAATATATCTAGATCATAGATACTTGAATGGAACTTTGCCGCCGATGAATACAACTGCTGAAAACATGGTAGCTTGGATTTATGAAAAAATGGCTGAAGCGTTGGCAAATAGACAGCATTTATACCAGGGTGCAAGGGTTGAGTTTGTGAAACTCTATGAAACTCCAACTAGTTATGCTGAAGCAAAAAGGGAGTGGATGGAGATTGACTAAGATTCCTGTGATGGAGATTTTCGGACCGACGATTCAGGGAGAGGGAATGGTCATCGGGCAAAAGACAATGTTTGTTCGTACGGCAGGGTGTGACTATTCCTGTGCCTGGTGTGACTCATCCTTTACATGGGATGGATCTGGAAAGGACTTGGTCAGGCAAATGGATGCTGATGAAATCTGGAGTGAACTGAGAGCATCGGGGGGAGAGGGTTTTTCATATGTCACTATCTCAGGTGGAAATCCTGCTCTCATTAAAAATCTTTCTGGATTGGTTGAATTATTAAAGGAAAACCAGATCAGCATTTGCCTGGAGACGCAGGGAAGCAAATGGCAGGATTGGTTTTTGAAAATTGACGCACTGACCCTTTCACCCAAACCGCCAAGTTCAGGAATGAAAACGGATTTTGAAGTTTTGGACCAAATCGTAGAAGGTCTGGAAGAGAACGGCTCTATAAAAAACGCCAGCCTGAAAATAGTCGTATTTGATGAAATTGACTATGAATTTGCCAAACGGGTACATCAGCGTTATCCAGACTTGGCGTTTTTTTTACAGGTAGGAAATGACGACATTGCAACAGAAGACCAGATGAAGTTAATGTCATTGTTGGTCGAGAAATATGAATGGCTGATTAATAAGGTTATGTGTGACGTGGAAATGCACAATGTAAGAGTCCTTCCGCAGCTTCATGTCTATGTTTGGGGAAATAAAAGAGGGGTTTAGACTAACAGGAGGTAAGATCATGAGAATCTTTTTATACTTAATTTCAATTGTTACTGCCAACGTGATTACTGCGGCGTTTGCACCGCTGCAATTTGGCATGTTCATTGTGCCCATGGGAACATTACTGATAGGGGCCACCTTCATTTTCCGTGACCTTGTGCAGAATAAGTACGGCCGTACGAGAACTTATATGTTCATCGGTTTAGCACTCGTTCTTTCAGCTATCGTTTCATATATTCTTGGAGATACACTTACGATCGTCTTTGCTTCGGCATTGAGCTTCGCTATTGCTGAGACAACCGATACTGAAATTTACACAAGACTTAAGCTTCCAATGAGCTGGAGAGTATTCTATAGCGGATTAGTTGGCGGCCTGCTGGATTCAATCATATTTGTCGTGATTGGATTGAGTCCAATTGGGGCAAACTTCCTTCCATGGGAAGCCGTCCCTGCCGCGATTTTA
>NZ_JBIQOE010000216.1:0-12682 GCF_047739415.1 Mesobacillus sp.
AGAGAAGAAATCAAAATTTACTTTAACGATCATGGAAATATATTTGAAGAGAATTTACTCTCTCAAGCAGTTAATGTTTCGGGGAAAATCACTGAAATCTTAGAAAAAGGAAACATTGACCTATTAAAAAATGCCAGGAAATTAATCTTCTTCATCATTGATCAAAATGATAAAGATCTAATCGCTTTTGCTGAGGAGGAGGGAATTGCCTGGGCAGGACATTCTCTAACTCTGTCATTAAAATTAGAATGGGTTCAAGCAATCAGGAGAACTTTTTGGCAGATAATTGGTGACATTGATGAAGAAAAGAACCTGACTGATGGAAAAAAGGATTTTTATGAAATGGAAGAATTCATAAATGAACAACTAGACCAATTTCTTAATAGTTTCTTTCTCAGTTACTCAAAATATAAAGATCAAATGCTCCATAAGCAAAGAGAAATGGTTGAACATTTGTCTGTCCCAATTATTCCAGTAAGTGAGACTGTTTCTGTTCTGCCTCTAATTGGCACTATTGACTCCTTTAGGGTTAGAATCATTGAAGAGAAAGTGTTAAACGAAATAGCTAACACAAGGTTCCTAAACTTAGTGATCGACCTATCCGGTGTAGCCATGATGGATAAGGATGTTATCGACTACTTTCAAAAAATCCTGACTGGAGTGGCCATGATGGGTTGCAAAGCCATTCTGACCGGACTCCGACCGGACCTTGTAAGAAAAATGGTCCATGGAGGGATTCTTTTTGAAAAAGATACAGAAACAAGAGGGACTCTTAAAGAGACATTAAAAAATTATCTTTAATTATAGGATAAAGACTATTCGATGGGAGCCAAGGGACAGTTCTCTTGTCCCATTGTTGAATCAAGAAGCATTAAAGAGGATAGCGCAATGTCTATCCTCTTTCTTGTATACCTTTTTATATTTATGTACCGTCAAAAACATGTTGCAGCGATATTGATTTTTTCAACAGTAGTTGACGTATCACCTTGTTCTTTATTCTCCACTCGAACCTCCAAATATAGTCCCGTCAATGATTTTTCTAATCCGTAGGCATTTAACTTAAACATATCCCCTCCGTCTGATGCTTCTCCATCCCAAGTTAGTACATACACTTCCGAATCTGATAAATACTCTTCCATGTCTCTGACAAGCAAAGCGTTATACTCTCCAAATAATTTCATTTTACATACTGCAATAGCATCTTTAGTCTTAATTTCATCCGTATCAAAATCCTCACTTGTGATTGTATTAATTAGGTTATTAGCTAAAGTAAAATCATCTAAAGAATCTACTGTTTGTTCAATATCATCCACGTTCCACTCAATTATTTCCATTGTCCACTTCTCCTTTGTAAATAATTAACTAGCATGTCCAGAAGTTTAAAACGAAATAGAAAAGAAAACCGAAGTTATTTTTTCCTATCTTTTGATTCCTATACTAATGGTAACTTAAAGAAATCTGTAAGAAGCAAAGGGCATACCCTTTGCTTCTTACATGTCTCATCCCTACATATTCTTACTCTGCTGAAGCAGTTTGGATTTCCCCGAACGCTCCCATTCTTCTACTGTTTCGTATGCCTTTTCAGGAGTGCATCCCTTTCCTACCAGCACTCCCATTAGAATAAATTCTTGAAGAATATGTGTAGCGTTGATTCTTCTTTTAACGTCCTCTAATCCTTCCTGCACTAAATATTCCGTATGCTGTACCCATTGATCTGGAGTCCTGCCAAAAACAACCGTATTTCCATTGCCGTTCGTTCCGCCTTCACTGGCCATGGCATCGGCTTTTGTCACGTGGACGGTTCCGAATGGATGGTTAGGAGGCGCATAGATGGAGTATAGCTTTAACGGAGTATTACCGGTATTGGTCACATTATGCCATGTTCCGGCTGGAATCATGATGGCAGAATCGTCAACGACTGGACTTTGAAAGGTTAGGTTATCTTTGCTCTGGCCCATCTGAACAATCCCTTGGCCTTGTTCGATCCGTAAAAATTGATCAACAGCAGGATGCATTTCCAAACCGATATCACCGCCAACCTCGATGCTCATTAACGTGACCTGTAAATGTGTTGCTGTCCATAAAGCCGTACGGTACGTGTTGTTTTGTTTAGTCGCTTCATTGATATTGACCACATATGGATTCGGTCCATAATCCGCTAAAGGAATCATCCCATTCCCGTTAGGATAGCGGAAAGCATGAAAACCGTTGACTTGCTGCGATCCATAAGGATAAGCCCAATGACCAGACTGTCTTCCATCGTAATAATTCGGTCCATAATATTGATTAAAATAACCATTTGGAACATAGTACACTTTTTTCAATCCCTCCCGAGTTCATCAGAATATCCTATGCAATTGGTATGGGTAGAGACACAGTGACGGTTGTCGCGTCTTAACCAGACTCGACATTAAGTAAATGCTAATGCGCTTCCCCTTCGCACCCTTGTCGCAGCATCATTTAAAAGGTTTTTACAGGTATTTAGCGAATTCTTAATCTAATGGAAAGGAGATGGAAAAAGTTATGGTTAAAGAGAGTAAGGCTACGGAAGTGAAGCGCTACACGATCCAACAGTTTTATGGATCAGAATCGATTACAGGTAATTCGATTTCGTCTGATGGAAGCAAAGTTTTGTTTTCAGGAGATAAGACAGGGATTTATAACGCGTATTGTGTGTCGGTTGAAGACGGTGTGAGGACACAGCTGACGCATTCTGAGGAAAATGCAGTTCTTGTCGCAGGCTACTTTCCCGATGATGATCGCTTTTTATTTTTAAGCGATAAGGGTGGGAATGAAATCTTACATATTTATGTGAAGAATGAGAATGGCGAAGAGGTTGACCTCACTCCAGGGGAGCAGGAGCGTGCGCAATTTTACGGCTAGAGTCAGGACGGAAAAAGCTTTTTCTACGGGTCCAATAAGCGGAATCCTAGTTACATGGACGTCTATGAAATGGATATTGCCACTTTTGAACCTACTTGTATTTTTACGAATGATGAAGGATATGAATTTGGGTCAATCTCTCTGAATAAGCGGTTTATTTCCTTAGGAAAAGTGAACAATGCCAATGATTCCAATGTGTACATTTTTGACCGGCAAACGGAGAAGGTTTTGCATGCCACACCGCATGAAGGGGATATCCAGAACATCCCACAAGCATTCTGCAGGAATTCCGAGAACCTTTATTTCCTTGCTGATGAAAATGAGGAATTCGTATATCTGAAAAAGCATCATATTTCTACAGGTGTAACAGAGGATGTTGTGAAGGAAAATTGGGATATCATGTTCACACGCTTCTCCAAACAGAATACTTATATGGTTTATGGGGTTAATCAGGATGCAAGTACTGTCGTGAAGGTTCTTCATGTGGGCACTGGAGATTATCTGGACTTGCCACAACTTCCGGAAGGACAAATTTTGGACTTGAAATTTTCGGCGGATGAGAGTCTGATGACCTTCTTGTTTAACGGCCCGAATTCGCCCACGAATTTATATAGCTACGAGCTTGGGACATCTCAATTAAAACAGCTCACACATACCCTTAATCCCGAGGTTAGCCAAGATGACTTGGCGGACGCGGAAGTAATTCGCTACCCTTCCTTTGATGGATTGGAGATTCCGGCAATTTATTACCGGCCAAACGTGAAGGCAGGCGAAAAGGCTCCGGCACTTGTCTATGTCCACGGAGGTCCTGGCGGGCAGTCAAGAACTGATTACAATCCGCTGTTCCAATACCTGGCCAATAACGGCTATGCTGTTTTGGCAGTAAATAACCGCGGCAGTTCAGGATACGGCAAAACCTTCTTTAGCGCCGCCGACCTGAAGCATGGGGAAATTGACCTTGAGGATTGCATCCAGGCCAAAAACTTTCTGCGGGGACAGGCTGATATTGATGGAGAAAAGATCGGCATCATTGGCGGAAGCTACGGTGGCTATATGGTTCTTGCCGCGCTGGCTTTCAGACCTGATGAGTTCAATGTCGGGGTGGATATCTTTGGAGTCTCAAACTGGGAACGCACGCTGAAAAGCATTCCGGCCTGGTGGGAAAGTTTCCGTGATGCCCTTTACAAAAAAATCGGAAACCCATATACACAGACAGAATACATCCGGAGCATCTCTCCATTGTTCCATGCTGACAAAATCAAAAAGCCGATGATTGTTTTGCAGGGAGCGAATGACCCGCGTGTCCTGAAGGTCGAGTCCGACGAAATCGTGGCCGCATTAGAAAAGAACAATGTACCAGTGGAATATATCGTCTTCCCTGATGAAGGACACGGGTTTCTGAAAAAAGAAAACAGGATAAAAGGCTACCGGGCCGTACTTGACTTTTTGGAACAATATTTAAAATGATAATAAAAAAAATCGTCTGGAGTTTCTTCCAGGCGATTTTTTCGGCACAGGTTCACGAGACATGGGGAGACATGGGGACGGTTCCCATGTCTCGTTCTGCTTTTTCTTGACAACTTTGGGCTCTGCATCCTGAAAGCTGTCACAATAACCCCGTTTTCTTGACAACTTTGGGCTCTGCATCCTGAAAGCTGTCACAATAACCGCGTTTTCTTGACAGCTTTGGTCCTTGCAACCTGAAAGCTGTCACAATAACTGCTTTTTCTTGACAGCTTTGAGCTCTGCAACCTGAAAGCTGTCACAATAACTGCTCTTTCTTGACAGCTTTGGGCTCTGCATCCTGAAAGCTGTCACAATAACTGCTTTTTCTTGACAGCTTTGAGCTCTGCATCCTGAAAGCTGTCACAATAACCGCGTTTTCTTGACAGCTTTGGGCTCTGCAACCTGAAAGCTGTCACAATAACCGCTTTTTCTTGACAGCTTTGGGCTCTGCAACCTGAAAGCTGTCACAATAACCGCATTTTCTTTGGAAGCATAGGGACGTACCTTATGGTCCCAGAATGAATAAGTTGAAAAGAAACACTTTTATCGCACTGCCCGTAAAAAGAGAACGTGAAGATGTTTAGTGCTTCAGCAAGTTATCATTACCGGTGCTGAATATCCATATATATAGTCTAAAAGCAAACGGGAGTAGAAATCATTGGACAAACAAAATAGCAGGTTTCGGTGGGTTGTATTTTTTTCCGTATTGTTAACTTACTTATTAATGTCGAGCCAGCGTACAGCTCCGGGATTGATTACAGAGCAGGTGATGAAGGATTTTCATGTAACGGCGACAACGATCGGGTTACTGACGAGTATGCAATTCTTTGTTTATACTAGTTTACAAATTCCAATGGGGATTTTGGCTGATCGGTTTGGGCCTAATTTTTTTCTAATCATAGGGGCAATCGTTACTGGGTTAGGCACCATCATTTATAGTCTTGGGACACATGAGGTTGTCTTGTTTTTTGCCAGAATACTTACGGGAATTGGAGATGCGACTATTTGGGTCAATTTGGTTTTGATTTTAGGCCAATGGTTTAAAGTAAAGGAATTCGTTCGATTAATTGGTTTCGCGGGAATGACGGGAAGTCTTGGATTCCTCCTGGCGACTGTTCCTTTCTCCGCTTGGATTGATTTACTTGGTTGGAGGGCGGCATTTTTTTCAGCGGGCATAGCGTTATGTTTATCCGGAATTCTCCTTTATATTGTACTGGTAAAGGAACCAAGACAACTATTTCCTAATGAATCGGTAACTGTAAAAGATGAAGTTCAACATCAAAACATTTCGATGTTACTGAAAGGAATCGTTTTGAATCGGCAGGCATGGGCTTTATTCTTCTGTCATTTTGGTGTTGTTGGCGGCTATGTGGGATTTATTAGTTCATGGGCAGTGCCCTATGGGATGAATATGTATGATCTGACTCGATCAGATGCCAGTCAACTAATAATGGTTGGTCTTATAGGGGCACTCATAGGGGCCCCGCTAACCAGTTGGATTTCAAGTCGGCTTGGAACCATTAAGCGTCCTTATGTCATTGTTCATTTTATTATTTTAACAAGCTGGTCTGCTTTCCTTTTATTTAAAGGGAATCCTCCACTTTTCATGCTCATTTTGCTTTTCTTTATCATCGGCTTTGGATTTGGAGCAAGCGCCTTAACTTTTGCTGTCGTTCGTCAATCCTTTCCTATGAGGGAATCTGGCATTGTATCTGGATTTGCGAATACCGGTGGATTTCTAAGTGCTGTTTTACTGCCAGGATTTTTCGGAAAAGTATTGGATCATTTTCAGTCTGTTTCAGGCAGTATGACTGAAGGATATGTTTATGGCTTCATCATTCCAGTCATCTTTTCTCTAATTGGCTTGTTTGGAGTGAGTACTATTAAGGAAATGCGTCAGCCCGAATCGGTAGAAGCAGAATCTTCCCGTTTAAAATAAGGAGATGCATCCTTTTTTCGCCTAAATTTAAAGAACATGGCTACCCGGACTTGGGTAAATCCATAAATGGGCTGGATGTTTACTAGAGTGGACCGCTTGGTTGTTCCCCACACAACATCTATTCATATCCAATTTGTGGTATCCTGAGAAAGTGGCAAAGGGGGGAGTTACCATTAAGAGAATCACCTTAATAATAAGTCTATTAATATTTCTTTGCGTTTTATTTTTCCTCCTGGATAATTCCGTGAAAATTGTAGCAGTTACCGATTTTACTAGAGACCCTAATCTTCGTCTTGAAATAATAAAAATGCGCGAACAAAAAGAGGATGGCCTAGATTTGATTGACGTATATAAAGAGCTGCCTATGATTGATGTGCATAGTCACGACGTACATTTAGTAGATAGTAATGAGAAAAGAATACAGGATTACGGTTCTTATATGAATGTTTGGGATACTTATGGAATTGACCAGACCGTATTATTCGGAGATATATCAGAACCATCTGCTGTTCAATCCGATCGTTTAACTTGGAAGTATTATAAAAAATACACCGATTATATCATTCCTTCTTTTGCGGGAATCCCTCTAAATAAAGATGAAAACGGGGTTGAACTTGTAAAGGAAAAATTAGAGCAGGGTTACTTGAACATCGGGGAAATTTTGGCAGCTTCTACTTATTCGCCATTTGCGAATGTACAATGGAAGGCTAAACACCCATACGATGGTGTATTACCCGAAATTTATCATCTTGCTGGTGAATATAAAGTTCCTATTTTGCTGCATATCGATCCTCCAAATGGGGTACCTATCAATTCCCTTAAGACAGCGTTAAAGAACCATCCAAAAACAACCTTTATCTTCGCACACGGAAATGTATATAATTCTCCTGGAAATTTAAATTCACTTTTAAAACAATATGATAATCTCTATATTGATTTTTACGCAGGGTTTTCACGATATCATAAAGGCAGCGAACAAGACCTAGAAGATTTTGTACCGTTGATTGAAAAATATCCCGATCGCTTCTTATTAGGCTCAGATTCCGGGTACGATATTGGATTAGAAAATTCTTATAAAGCGATGTATGAATTAATTGATCTGTTATCTCCAGAAACAGCGGCTATGGTTGCATCAGAGAACTATAGAAAATTAATAGAAGAACAGCCGCCAACAGATTATCAGATTAAAGAAATTAAAAATTTAACCAAACAACTTAACATAAAAGATAAGCGTTATCGTCTAAATAAACGGCAAGCAAATGAACTCATTTTCTCCTTAGAAAAAAACAGGTAGGAACAATGCGACACAGGGACGGATCTCACATTTCATTCTAGAAGCATAGGGACGTACCTGATGCTCCCAAAATTAATCAGTCGAAAAGAAGCACTGGGTACGTCACCGTGCTTCGCGTGCTTCCAAACAAGGGCGGTTCCATACCCAGGAATCGCCCCATTTAATTTAAGAATAATTTTTATAATGTTTAATCAGATAATGCGCTGTACTTGAACAACTAAATGCCATTACTCCCAAATAAATACCGATAGGATAGTTTGGTATTAAGATAAGTAATGCAAAGATGCAAGTTGCGAAAAACGACCTTGCTGCTTTCTCCTTATAATTCAACTCTTTCCAAAGCTTCATGTGGGTTCCCCCTTTTATCATTATTACTCTCCTTGAATAAAAGGTGGTTTCTTGTAACTGCCGCTTGAAGTATTTCAAAGTTGCAAACAATATTCAAGGAGCACCTTTATGTTCCACTAACCTGCCCTTAACTTGGACAAGGGGCGGCTTTGTTTGGCAAACGCACCCGGTACTCTAACAATCTTGTATTTTTGCGTTGGGACATCTTTTTTTCAATTCAGTAATAAACTCTCTTTTCGCTTTTGGGGAAATTTTTATACTTCCGAAAACTGTTGTTTTATTGAAGATTTCGAGCGCATCTCTCGATGACAATATTCTATATCCTGTAAAAATATCAGTTGTAGGTGTTACCTTTGTTATATTTTCATAAAGAATTTTACTTCTAAATGGCCCGCCTTTTATGAGTAAAAAATCATTATAGAAAATATACTTAACTGAAAAAGCAGTCCATAAAATAAAACCTATCACAACAAGGAATGTTGAACTAAGAATTAGAACCACTGTTAATTGAGTGCCGCCTTCAATGAATAATGGAAAGAATGATGCTAAAGCAATAACGAGCACTGCAACCAAAATAAAGTTGATAAAAAATGTATCTACTTTTGAACGAAAAACCATGAAGTTATATCTCCTCCAATATAAATATTGTCTTTCAATTAAATACGTTTCAAAAAACTCATGGTTTCATATTGTTCCACTAAACTGCACCTTCGTCTTCGTTCAATAAAAAAATGTCACCGCTCATTGGTGACATTTTGCCCTAAGATATTCTCTTTTTAACGAGTACCAAAATCAACTCTGCAGCAAACCCTACTTCATAATAGCTAATACCGTCTCCTTAAAACTGTCATAAACATCTGACCAAAGAACTGGATCCTCTGTATACCTTTTTCTTAAAGAACCAAAGGCTTCTTTTTGTTTCTCCGCAAAGGAAGGATCCTCTTTTGGTGGCAATGCAGCCCGAACTTCATCGACGATTTGCTGAGCTTTGGGTGCCCGAGGTCCCCACTTTCCAAGTAGATTCCCTTGATTATCAAAGATTAAAACCATTGGAATGGCACGTCCACCGTTCGTTAAGTGACGATCAATCAAATCTGTATCTGCATCTCGTAAGGCGACGCGCATTTCAATATCTGCAGCCTCAGCTAATTTGCGGATAACAGGATTAATCATCATGGCATCTCCACACCAATCTTCGGTAATCGTTAGGAAATGAAGTTTATTTTGTTTTAACTCTTCAGCAAATCCATCTGCCGGGAGTTGAAATTGTTCATAAACAGCAAAACTTTCCTCTTTTAATGTGCCCATTTCATTCATATAAGTTTGAATTGATTTTCCCTCTTCAAAATACTGTTGTTCTGTTTTCATAAATGACTCCCTCATTTCTATGTAAAATCCTTCTGGTAATGTAACACAGGCTTGTGACGGCAATACTTACTTTAAACCTGACCGGATACCAATAAATGACTATGGGGATGTATAATCCCGTTATCAATCATGGGCATCATAATCTTTCCTTCATTCATTATTCATAAAGTTTTGTCTCTCTAAATACTTCAGCACCGTCTGTGAAAATTCCTGATGCGATTCCTTAGTATACTTTGCTTTGGTATAAATTTGAGCAAGATTCTTTAATCCCAATTCTTCCGTCATTTCTTTAAGTTTTGGGACGGCCATGTAGCGGTTCCATCCTTTTTCGTTTCGATCTTTGTAGCTTTCCAGTATATCTTCATCCGAATAATCACGATACTGATCGTAGTGAACAAGTCCATGCATTGGCAGCCGGTCACGCAGGGCAGGGTTTTCTGCTGGATATCCTAATGAAAAACCAACAACGGGTACGACATTTGGCGGTAAGTTAAGCAGCTCACCAATTTGATCACAATTCGCAAGTGTAGAGCCCATATAGCAAATGCCCAGTCCCTCATTTTCAGCTGCTAAAGCACAGTTTTGCGAGGCCAAGGTTGCATCAATGGCCCCGATCATGAAGCTCATGTAATTATCAAAATGGACAGGTGCATCGTTGAGTGCAAGCCATTTCCGCATTCTATTAAAATCAGCACAAAACGTTAAAAGAATAGGCGCATCAACAACCATCGATTGCTCCATATGAGCATTGTATAATTTTCCCTTAAGTTCCTTATCTTTCGTGACGATGATCGAATATGTTTGCATATTGCCGCTTGATGAGGCTCGAATACCCGCCTCTAAAATCCGGTCTAGTAGCTCTTGGCTAACTTCCCTATCTTCATATTCTCGAATGGATCGGTGCCCATGGATCACATTATTCAATTCCAAAACCATCACTCCTAAATTTCGGTTATAGACAATGGGACGGCTCTCGATTACACACTTATTCATCGGGACATAATTATATATCTATCATTATTTCGTCCTTTAAGCCCGCCAGCCGTTTCTTCCAATCTTCGATATGCTGCAGTCTCGTCTCCTCATCTGCACCTGCTGGGAACAGGAAAGGTTCTAAGACGGTCATTCCACAAAAGTAAAGCTTCTCGTGCTGAATATTGAACAAACGCTCTTCGATTTTGCCTTTTATTCCGGTTTCTCCATACTCCGACAGATCCTCTGCTCCATGAGTCAAAGATACGATGGCCATTTTCCCTTTCAAGTTCCCTTCTTCATAACGGCCTGGACCGTAGGCAAAGCTGTACGAGAAAACTCGATCAAACCACCCCTTCAATATTGCTGGGGCATCTGTCCACCACATCGGATATTGAAAAATGATTAAATCCGCCCAGGTTACTAATCTTTGCTCTTCGACAATGTCAGCTGCAAAGGTATTATTTATCAGTGCATGGTATTGTTCAGAAATATAATTGAAACGCTTTGGATTTTTAAGCACAAGGAAATCGTCTTTATCTGCAATTGCTTTAAATTTCTTTTCATAAAGGTCTGATACTTCTACCTTATGGCCATTCTGTTCCAGGATTCCAACCGTTATGTCTTTCAGTGCGCCGTTCAATGATTGTCCGTCCGGATGGGCAAATACGATGAGAACATTCATTTTCTAATCCCCTTACTTATTTACTTTTTGTTTCCCTCTAGGACGGTTTCGCTGTCTATAACACTGAAATCGTCTTCGCGTTTCGATTATGATTATTTTATTGAACTTCAACTAAATATTCTTTTAATCTCTCTTTTGTTTCAGATGAAAGGGGCGTAGATCTTCTAGTGTGGTCGTCCATTTGCACGATGACGGTTTCTGCCACTGCAGCAAGCTTTCCATTTTGATAGATTCCTTGAAATAATGAAAAAGAACTGTTGCCAACTCTTGTAATTGCGCTGCCGATTTCCACTGTTCCAGGCCACCTTATTTCGGAAAGTAAGTCCAGCTTTAGACTCGCTATGACGAACGAGGCGTTTTCAGCATGCAGCGGCTCATTTGCATATAGCAGCTCCGTTCTTCCCGTTTCCAGGAAGGTTGAAAACAGTGCGTTATTTACATGTCCTTGACGATCAGTGTCTGCATACCTGATCTTGTCATATGCCTTTAATGGAAAATCTTCATATTCCGGTCTCACCTGCATCACCAACATTCCTCCTGCCTCTATGCTTCTAGAGTCATTTTCTGCTAGATACATTCTTCAACACCTTGAGCAATAAATCCTTCTTCACATATCTTTACTACATATCTTGGAGTTAGGCTGCCTCTTTATTTTTAGCTGTTCAACAGCACTAAACCGTCATCATTAACACTTTCATGACAGGTTTGGGCTCTGCACCTTAAAACCTGTCATAATAACTGCTTTTTCTTGACAGCTTTCAGCTATGCACCTTGAAAGCTGTCACAATAACCACGTTTTCTTGACAGCTTTGGGCTCTGCACCCTGAAACCTGTCACAATAACCACGTTTTCTTGACAGCTTTGGGCTCTGCACCCTGAAAGCTGTCACAATAACTGCTTTTTCTTGACAACTTTGGTCTTCGCACCCTGAAACTTGTCATAATAACTGCTTTTTCTTGACAGCTTTGGGCTTCGCACCCTGAAAGCTGTCACAATAACCACGTTTTCTTGACAGCTTTGGTCTTCGCACCCTGAAACTTGTCATAATAACTGCTTTTTCTTGACAGCTTTGAGTTCCTGCACCCTGAAAGCTGTCACAATAACCACGTTTTCTTGACAACTTTGGGCTCCGCACCCTGAAAGCTGTCACAATAACTGCTTTTTCTTGACAGCTTTGAGCTATGCACCTTGAAAGCTGTCACAATAACCACGTTTTCTTGACAGCTTTGGGCTTTGCATCCTGAAAGCTGTCACAAGGAAACAAAATGGGAACGTTTTTGTGTCTCATTCGGATTGATGAAACAGAAACAGCGAAGCCCCCTGGGACTTCGCTGTTACTTTATATGAGACAGAGGATTAGTTCTTGAGACGCATTTTGGATAAATAAGCAGCTAGAAGTATCGCCTTCCTCACTTAATATGCAGCGATTTCTTAAGCTTCGATGTGAAATTTCATGAAGAAGATAGAAGCATAAGATACGTCCCCATGCTCCTTAGATACGTCCCCATTCTTCCCCTAAGCTTCAGCTGCGATTTCCCCGAGTTTCCTATACTCCCCGATGAAGACAAAAAAAGCACCTACAACCAGTATCGCCGTACCAAGAACAATGATGCTTTGGGTAGAATAGCTCTCCATTTCGCACCTCCAAAAATCATTCGCCCAATATCGTATTCTTTTTTCATTCAAT
>NZ_JBIQOE010000217.1:0-14353 GCF_047739415.1 Mesobacillus sp.
AAGCTAATGAAGATCCGCTCGACTTGCATGTATTAGGCACGCCGCCAGCGTTCGTCCTGAGCCAGGATCAAACTCTCCAAGAAAGAGTTATGAGTTAGCTCATAAAGTTAAAACGTTGGCTCATGATCTTCTATAATAGAAGTCATGAAAATTTATTGTTTGTTGACGCTTGTTTGTTTAGTTTTCAAAGAGCAATTTCTTGCGCTGTCGCCCGGAAGCGACTTTAATAATATAACATTTACTAACTGTATAAGTCAATAACTTTTTTTCAAAAACTCTTAATTTGAAGTTGTTGTCTCGTTACTGACTTTGAAGATTATATCAGGCAAATTATTTTAATGCAATACATTTTAACCACTTTCTCAAAACTATCTAGCTTTTAATTCATATCCTTTGTTCTAAACCCCAAAAGGCCGTACTTGAGAAAAAACAAAGCCGGCTGGGATAGCCGGCTTATTGTATGATTTCCTCGATGTGCAAGTACCTGTTCTTTTCCAAAGCAAGAATCTGATCTGTCTCCAACAATTTCACTAAAGGTCTTGCTGGATTCTTTTCTTCTACAAAAATGATTTCAGCGGCCTGTCCATCTGAAAGGCGGATTTTAGTACCAACTGAATAATTCATGATCGCAGAACTCAATGCTTTCAGGGCGGTAATGTCGAATTCCCCAAATAGCTCCTCATTGATCATCTCGATCACTTTAAATGGAGAGTGTTTTGGTTTATAAATTCTCTCCGATGTCATCGCATGGAAAGAATCGGCTACAGCAAGTATTTTTGCAAAAGGATGAATCCGATTCGCCTTTTCTCCAAATGGATAGCCGCTGCCATCCATTCTTTCATGATGATGAAGAACCGCAATTTTTGTGGCCTCCTTAAGCAATGGACTATTCTTTACCATCTGATAGCTGTAAGTAGGGTGTTTTTTGATTTCCTCAAATTCATCTACTGTAAGAGTCGTGTTTTTATTAAGTAGTGTTGGACTGATCTTCGCCATGCCGCAATCCGATAAACATCCAGCCAGTGCAATCTGGGTTATATCCCCTTTGCTGTAATTCAGCTTTTTGGCGATAAAGGCACTGATAATTCCTACAGCCAAAGGATGATCATATATGTATTCAGCCTTGGTTGAATAATGGTGAAGATTGAATATATCCGAAGAAGTCATTTCAACCTGCTCAATCAATGGGACAATAATGGACCTCAATTTAGCAACGTCTATCTGCATTCCTGATTGCCAGGAGATAAACTCCTTTTTGAAGTTCTGTCTCGCCTGTAAAAACAAGTCGATAAAAGTTTCTCTACCTTCATTAGGCTTCAAGCCAGATTTCTTATCGCTGCCTGTTGAAGGTGCAAGGAAAGGCATCCCATTCACTAACGTTTTTTCAACATCCACTTCTTTAACCAAAAAAACTTTCAGTATATCGATTAAATGCTCAGACAATACTGTTTTTTTGTTCATGATAGGTCGATTGGTTTTACTTAGAACATCATCAGTAAGGATACAGCCCTCTTTAAGGTTGTCTACGAGTACGCGCAAGGCTTTCCACCCCGGAATTTTAATTTTCTTACAATTATTTTACTTTATTTTACCAAAAAAGAGGAACACATTTTTGTGTTCCTCTCAAAAAGTTTATTCTTCTCCCTCTTCAGCTGGTGTTTCAGTCACTTCTGCTTCTTCACTGCCAACTTCTTCAGGAGCAACTGTTGCTTCAACATTTTCATTTTCATCTAGTTCTAGGTCTTCAGGTTTCTCTTCTTCCTTATCGACTTTAGCCACTGTCGCAACATATTCATTTTCCGCTTTATTAAGGCTGATTAATTTTACCCCTTGTGTATTACGCCCTGTCATTGAGATAGAGCTTACAGGGATCCGGATCAGGACACCACCTGTTGTGATCAGCATGAGGTCTTCCTCACCAGTCACGACTTTCATCGTCACAAGGTCGCCGTTTTTATCAGTAATGTTACATGTCTTGATTCCTTTTCCGCCGCGTCCTTGCCTTCTGTATTCTTCAGAAGGAGTTCGCTTGCCGTATCCGTTCTTAGTTACAACGAGGATTTCAGCAGTTTCTTCAAGGACTTCCATGCCGACAACTTCATCGTCATCTGAAAGAGTAATACCCTTTACTCCGGTGGCAGTACGTCCCATTGAGCGGACATCGGTTTCAGGGAAACGGATCAATAAGCCGTTCTTCGTGCCAATGATCATTTCTTTGCTGCCGTCTGTCATTCGGACAGAGATCAATTCATCGCCTTCACGCAGGTTCAGGGCAATCAAACCATTGTTGCGGATATTCGCAAATGATGAAAGTGGTGAACGTTTTGAAATTCCTTCTTTCGTTGTGAAGAACAGGAACCAGTCATCGACGAACTCTGAAACAGGAATGATGGCGTTGACCCATTCGCCCTTCTCGATTTCCAGCAGGTTGATGATTGGGATACCCTTCGCTGTCCTGCTGAATTCTGGGATTTCGTAACCCTTCGAACGATACACCTTACCCTTGTTTGTAAAGAACAGGATGGTATCGTGCGTTGAAGTGGTAATCAGATGTTCTACAAAGTCATCTTCATTCGTTCCCATACCCTGGATTCCGCGTCCTCCGCGGCGCTGTGCTCTATATGTAGATACAGGCAGGCGCTTAACGTAGCCATTATGTGTCAGGGTAATGACGATATTTTCACGAGGAATCAAGTCTTCATCCTCGATCATTTCAAGACCGCCAGATACAATCTCTGTACGTCGCTCATCGTTGAATCGCTCTTTGATTTCAGTCAGCTCTTCGCGGATGATTTCAAGAACTTTTTCATTATCAGCAAGGATCGCTTTTAATTCTGAGATCAACTGCATAAGGTTTTGGAACTCTTCTTCAATTTTTTCGCGCTCCAAGCCTGTAAGCCTCTGTAAACGCATATCAAGGATAGCCTGTGCTTGCTTTTCGGATAACTTGAACTGTGTCATCAATCCTTCTCTAGCGATATCCGTCGTGCGGGAGCTTCTGATCAGGCTGATGACCGCATCAAGGTTATCGAGCGCGATTCGCAGCCCTTCAAGAATATGGGCACGTGCTTCTGCCTTCCTAAGTTCAAACTCTGTGCGGCGTCGAATGACGACTACCTGATGATCAAGATAGTAGGTCAGACATTGTTTGAGGTTAAGGACCTTCGGCTGGCCATCCACTAACGCAAGGAGGTTGATACCAAAGCTTGTCTGCAATGCAGTTTGTTTATAAAGGTTGTTTAAAAGGACATTGGCATTCGCATCCTTGCGAACTTCAATAACAATCCTCATACCTTTACGGTCAGATTCATCCCGCAGGTCTGTAATGCCGTCAAGTCTCTTGTCACGGACTAACTCAGCGATTTTTTCAATCAACTTGGCTTTATTGACCTGGTAAGGAAGTTCCCTGACGATGATGACTTCCTTGCCATTTGATTTCTGTTCGATTTCAACCTTTGCACGCAAGGTAATCGAACCGCGGCCAGTCTCATAAGCTTTACGGATGCCACTGCGCCCTAATATCATTCCTGCTGTCGGGAAGTCTGGTCCTGTGATGATTTCCATCAATTCCATGATTGTCATGTCAGGATCCTTACTGATGGCCAATACACCATCGATAACCTCGCCAAGCTGGTGAGGAGGGATATTGGTCGCCATTCCGACAGCGATACCCGAAGTACCGTTGACGAGCAGGTTCGGGAACCTTGAAGGCATAACAATCGGTTCTCTTTCAGAACCGTCATAGTTATCCTGATAGTCAATCGTATCTTTATTGATGTCACGCAAAAGTTCCATCGAAATTTTCGACATACGCGCTTCTGTATAACGCATCGCTGCTGCAGCGTCGCCATCGACAGAACCGAAGTTTCCATGTCCATCGACAAGCATATAACGGTAGTTGAAATTTTGTGCCATACGGACCATTGTGTCGTATACAGCAGAGTCACCGTGCGGGTGATACTTACCGATTACTTCACCGACGATCCTCGCTGATTTTTTGTAGGCCTTATCCGAATGCATACCAAGGTCATGCATCGCATACAGGATCCTTCTATGTACCGGCTTCAAGCCGTCACGGACATCCGGAAGCGCACGTGCCACGATAACACTCATGGCATAATCCAGGAAAGATGAACGCATTTCCTGGCTAATATTAATCTCTTTTACACGTGGATTTGGTGTTTCAGACATTTAAGAGAGACCTCCTTTAGGAACTCTGTTCAACATGGCCATTTAGGGGCAAAGCGCTCTGCGCGGCCCCTTGGCCATTTCAGAAAAAGCAGGATAGAGGCAGAACCTTCTATCCTGAGCATATATTATTAAATATCCAGGTTCTTTACATAAAGTGCATTCTGCTCGATGAAATTGCGTCGAGGCTCTACCTTATCACCCATCAGGATTTCAAACGTTTCATCCGATTCGATCGCATCCTCTAGGCTTACCTGGAGCAGTGTCCTTGTTTCAGGATTCATCGTTGTCTCCCATAGCTGTTCAGGATTCATCTCACCAAGACCCTTATAGCGCTGGATGCCTGGCTTCGGCTGCTGTGGAAGCTCCGCGAGAATCTGTTCAAGCTGCTTGTCGTTATAAGCATACTCGATTTTTTTGCCCTGCTGGATTTTGTATAAAGGCGGCTGGGCAATATAAATGTATCCTGCTTCAAGGATTTTTCTCATGTATCGGTAGAAGAACGTCAATAATAGAGTTCGGATATGGGCACCATCGACATCGGCATCAGTCATGATGACGATTTTTTGGTAACGAGCTTTTGAAAGATCGAAGTCTTCGCCGATTCCTGTGCCGATCGCTGTAATGATCGCTCTTACCTCATTATTGGATAAAATTTTATCAAGACGTGATTTTTCAACGTTCAGGATTTTCCCTCGCAATGGCAGGATCGCCTGGAAGTGGCGGTCACGGCCCTGCTTGGCAGATCCGCCCGCAGAGTCACCCTCAACAACATAAATTTCACTGATGGCCGGGTCCTTTGAAGAGCAGTCAGCCAGTTTGCCCGGCAAGCTTGAGATTTCAAGCGCGCTCTTTCTTCTAGTCAGCTCACGCGCCTTTTTCGCTGCAAGCCTTGCTCTTGCTGCCATGAGTCCTTTGTCGACAATCTTTCTGGCAACATTCGGGTTCTCAAGCATGAATTTTTCAAAGTGGTCGGAAAAGAGTGTGTCAGTTACCGTACGGACCTCTGAATTCCCGAGCTTTGTTTTCGTTTGGCCTTCGAACTGTGGATCAGGGTGTTTTATCGACACGATTGACGTCAAACCTTCACGAACGTCATCACCCGAGAGATTTGAATCACTTTCTTTGAAGATTCCGTGTTTACGGGCATAATCATTAATCACACGAGTCAAGGCTGTTTTGAAGCCAAACTCATGAGTACCACCTTCATAAGTGTGGATATTGTTCGCGAAAGAGTATATGTTTCCTGTGTAGCTGTCGTTGTATTGGAGAGCTACCTCTACAGTAATGCCTTCTTTTTCACCCTCAATATAAATCGGTTCTTCATGAAGGACTTCTCGAGTACGATTTAAATGCTCAACATAAGATTTAATTCCGCCCTCGTAATAATACTCATTCTTTTTGCCTTCACCGCGCTTATCCTCAATCGTAATCTTGATCGCTCTGTTCAGGAAGGCAAGCTCACGCAAACGGTTTGCGAGTGTATCATAGTCGTATTCTAATGTCTCGGTGAAAATTTCCGGGTCAGGCTTAAAGTGTACAGTTGTTCCTGTTCGGTCCGTTTCATCAATGATCTTCAACGGGTCACCAACAGCGCCTCGTTCAAATTTCTGATAATGGACTTTGCCATCGCGATGGACAAATACTTCAAGATAAGTGGATAAGGCATTAACAACGGATGCACCTACACCGTGCAGACCTCCGGAAACCTTATAGCCTCCGCCGCCGAATTTACCACCGGCGTGGAGTACCGTCATAATGACCTCAACCGCTGGCCTTCCCATCTTTTCGTGGATACCAACTGGGATTCCACGGCCATTATCCTGAACTGTGATACTGTTATCCTCTTCGATAATGACATTAATCTCGTCACAGTAGCCGGCAAGTGCTTCATCTATACTATTATCAACGATTTCCCATACAAGATGGTGCAAACCTTTTCCACTCGTTGATCCGATATACATCCCTGGACGTTTGCGTACAGCTTCCAGGCCTTCAAGCACTTGTATCTGGCTTTCATCATACGCTTGTCCTTGCACGGATTGTTCCTCCATTGCCATATCGATCACCTACACTTTCATTTTCAATCAACTTTTTTTAAAACTTATCTATTGGCTAATTTCGCATATATCGTTTTTTTTCGACATTTTTTGCGAATAAGCCGATCTATTAAAATTCCTGGACGGATAATTTTTGGGAGCGTTTCTTTAATGTTCCTGATGCGAGTGGGGAATAATATATATGATTTCCTGTTACCACGATTGACTTGACCGTTCCTTTGGCCAAATGGACAATCTGCTGGTCCTGGCGCGTTATGAACTCTTCCATGAACGGGGAAGAGCTGGCGCTTTCAATATCTAATATAGCAATAATATCTTTTGTCCTTACAAGGACTTCCTCACCAACATGCAAATACATGTAGTCCACCTCATTGGATTCTTGACATTTCGCCGATTTTCACGTTATAAGTGGCTGCTTCCCTTAATGTCTGATGGTCGATCCCATCCACACTTGTTGTGGTGACGAATGTTTGAACTTTGCCCTGGATGGTATTTAATAAATGCGATTGACGATAATCATCTAACTCAGAAAGGACATCATCAAGCAGCAGGATTGGATATTCCCCAATTTCTGAATTGATCAATTCAATTTCTGCCAATTTCACCGAAAGTGCCGTCGTCCTTTGCTGGCCCTGCGACCCGAACGTCTGGACATCACGGCCATTCACGAAAAATTGCAGGTCATCCCTATGCGGTCCGAACATGGTGGTGCCTCGGTCAATTTCTCTTGTCTTTATTTTAGCAAATTTTTCTTCATACACTGCTATCATTTTCGACAAATCATCATCTTCTGATACGTCTGCGGAAGGTTTATAGACGATTTTCAAATCCTCGAACCCTCTGGATATCCCATGGTGGATCGGCAATGCCCATTGCTCAAGCAAATGAAGGAATTCAAACCGCTTCACAATAATCCTCGCAGCTGCCTGGATAAATTGTTCCGTCAGGATATCGAGCATGGTATGGTCACTTGTTTTTTTGATTTGAAGCTGTTTCAAATAATGGTTACGCTGCTGGAGAATTTTGTTGTACTGTCCCATATCATGCAAATATATCGCCGAAACCTGTCCAATTTCCATATCGACAAATCGTCTTCTGACTTGGGGACTCCCTTTTACCAGGTTAAGGTCCTCGGGTGCAAACATGACGACATTCATATTGCCGACATATTGGCTTAGCTTCCGCTGTTCGAGATGATTGACTTTAGCCTTCTTGCCTTTTTTCGAAATGACAAGCTGCATAGGCAAAGATCCGTTGTTTTTTTTAATCCGTCCCTCTATTTTAGCATATTCTTCGTCCCAGCGAATCAAATCTTTATCATTGGAGGTCCGGTGCGACTTTGCCATTGCCAATACATAGATAGACTCCATGACATTCGTTTTCCCCTGGGCATTCTCCCCAAGGATGACATTGACTTTATTTTCAAATGTCGCCTCTAATCCCTGGTAATTGCGGTAATTCCTTAACTGCAGTTCCTCTATATACATGAACAGTTCATCCTCTGGATTATTGCGTTATGCTGAACTCGCCAAACCCAGGAATCGATACCTGGTCTCCGGAACGAAGCTTCCTTCCTCTTCGCTGATCTTGTTCACCATTGATAAAAACATCATGTTCACTTAAAAACCACTTTGCCATTCCGCCTGATTGAATTACATCGGCAAGTTTCAGGAATTGGCCAAGCGTGATATATTCCGTATCAATTTTTATTTCCTCATTCACGTTTCTCACCCTTTTCTTCCAAAAGGACTTAATACTTTATTTTACTAAATTTTTTCCATAGAAACAAATTTTCTTATTTTTTTGCCTATGGCCTAGGCCTGTTGATTTCCGTTCCAGGCGCTTCGCTTTCCGCGGGTGGCTCGTGGAGCCTCCTCGTCGTTTCACTCCTGCGGGGTCTCCACTGACCCATCCTCCCGCAGGAGTCTTCGCGCCTTCCACTCCAATCAACAGGGTGCTAAACATCATCTTCGGCTAAAATAAAATCTATTTTCCCTATATAAGAAAAAAACCACCAGCAATAAAACTGGTGGCAGTATAGATTTTAGTAAGTTCTTACCGGCAGGATTAGCTGCAGGATGGAGTCGTCGTGAAGCGGACGGATGACGAATGGTCTCATCGCGCCTGTGAAGCTGATCTGGATTTCTGTTCCTTCCAATGCTTTTAGGGCATCCATCATATACTTCGCGCTGAATGAAATTTTCAGTTCCTCGCCATCGATTGATTGGCTTTGGATTTCTTCGACAACAGTACCGATTTCAGGTGTGTTTGACGAAACTTCAATTGCGCCGCCTTCGATTGTGGAGAACTTGACGACATTGTTTCTTCCCTCTCTTGCAAGCAGTGATGCACGGTCGATCGCATGAAGGAATTCCTTTGTATTAACGACTACATCTGTTTTGCTCTCAGTTGGGATCAATCTTCCTGTATCAGGATAGTTTCCTTCAAGCAGTCTTGAATAGAATAGTAAATGTTTTGCTTTAAACAATACCTGGTTTTCAGTAATGACGATATCCACGGAATCTGAACTGTCATCAAGAATTCTGCTCAATTCTGTCAAACTTTTCCCTGGAATGACCACATTATAGCTGCCAGTGCTTTCTGCATCGAGTTTAGCTTTTCTCAATGCAAGTCTATGGCTATCTGTTGCAATACAGATTAATTCATTGTTTTCGACCTTCCAGTTTACACCTGTCAAGATGGGGCGTGTTTCTGAGGTGGACACTGAAAAGACAGTTTGGCGGACCAAGCCTTTTAATAGGTCTGTCGGGATCTTGAATACATGTTCTTCCGAGATTTGCGGAAGATGTGGATATTCTTCTGCATCCAGGCCATTTAAGTTAAATTCTGATTTACCAGAACGGATAATGGTCTGCAGATTGTTATGGACTTCGATTTCTACTGTATCTGTAGGCAGCTTTTTAACGATTTCACTAAAGAAACGCGCCTGCAAAACAATGGATCCTGGCTGTTTGATTTCGACGATTTCATCCCCAGCTTCTTCTTTAGGAATGAAAGATTCGATGGAAATATCAGAATCGCTGCCTGTAAGAGTTACACCCTCTTCGTTAGCAACAATCTTAATACCTGTCAAAATGGGGATTGTTGTTCTGCTTGTCACTGCCTTCATTACGTCTTGGACGCTTTGAAGCAATGAATCGCGCTGGATAATAAATCTCATTTTTTTGCCTCCAGTTAGGTATATTTTTCTCTTAAATGCATATATTAATATGTTTTAAAAAAGAGTAGAAGTACTAGTAGGGCCTGTGGATTTGTGGATAAGTGGGTTTGTTCAAAGGAAACACAGCCTATCCACATGTGGACAGACTGTGCGTAACCAATGGAGAGTTATTCACACTTTCCTAAACCCTTAATTGTTCATTTATATCTTTCAGCTGCCTTTGCAGGTTCGCATCAACTGAAATCATCTTAGATATTTTTTCATGGGCATGGATGACCGTCGTATGGTCACGGCCCCCGAACTCTTCGCCAATTTTAGGAAGCGAGAAATCAGTCAGCTCTCTTGATAAGTACATAGCGATTTGTCTAGGGTATGCTACGGATTTTGTCCTTTTCTTCGCTTTAAAATCCTCTAACTTCACATTGAACTGCTGTCCGACAACCCTCTGGATGTCAAGAATCGTGATGACCTTCGGCTTAGAGCTCGGGATAATATCCTTAAGAGCTTCAGCTGCCAGGTCCGCATTGATATCCTTATTGATCAGTGAAGAATAAGCGACGACACGGATCAAAGCACCTTCAAGCTCACGGATGTTGGAGTCGATTTGGTTTGCGATATAAAGCATAACCTCATTCGGAATATCCAGGCCTTCTGCTTTAGCCTTCTTACGAAGGATCGCAATCCGCGTTTCTAGGTCTGGCGGAGTGATATCAGTAATCAAACCCCATTCGAAGCGGGATCTCAGCCTGTCTTCAAGTGTTGGAATTTCTTTTGGCGGACGGTCACTTGAGATGACAATCTGCTTGCTTTCCTCATGCAATGTATTGAATGTATGGAAAAATTCCTCTTGCGTCTGTTCTTTTCCCGCCAGGAACTGAATATCATCAATGAGCAAGACATCGACATTGCGGTATTTATTGCGGAAATCTCCCGCTTTATTGTCCCTGATCGAGTTGATGAATTCATTCGTGAATTTTTCAGAAGACAAATAAACCACTTTGGCATTCGGATTATGGTCCTGGACGTAGTGTCCGATTGCATGCATTAAGTGGGTTTTACCAAGTCCTACGCCCCCATAAATGAATAAGGGGTTATAGGCTTTTGCCGGTGCTTCAGCTACTGCAAGCGACGCCGCGTGGGCGAAACGGTTGCCTGAACCAATGACAAAAGTATCAAATGTATACTTTGGGTTCAGCATGCTGACAGGCAAATCAGGAATATCGTCTTCCTTCTTCACTCGTCTGGGCGGCAATGGCATGTCGAGATCTTCTTCGTTCTGGTTCTGGGGAATAATGAATTTTACAGAAAGCTCTTCACCAGTGATTTCATACAATATACCGCTGATTAACTGGGAATAACGTTCCTCCAGCCAGTCACGGGCAAACTCATTCGGGGCTGTAATCGTAAGGACATCACCTTGCAAGGAATGTGCCTTTGTTGATTTAAGCCATGTATCGAAACTAGGCTTGCTGATCTTTTTCTCGATTTTAGCGAGAGCGTTGTTCCAGAGATCTGCAATGTTCTCCAACAATTATCCCTCCTTTTCTTGTCGTTTTTACGCTTTTTTCTCTATATCTGGCTGCATTTGCACTCGCAATTTCACACAAATCTTCTGGCCTTCAGGAAAATAGTCTGCTCGAAAAGCATAAAATCAAAGGTTATACATACTGTACAACCCCTGAATTAATAAATATACGAAACTATTAATGTGGAAAAACATATAATAAGGAAGAAAGGAAGCTTTTCGACAATATCCACTTTCTGTGGACAAAGTTTTACAACAGGCCTGAATAACCTATCCACAGCTTATCCACAATTTGTGGATAAGTATATTTTCGTTATCGAATTATTAAGAGTGAAAACACAAATATAATATCAGATAATCTAGCATGGCGCAACGCTTTTTAATACATTATCCACAATACACTATCACTGTGGAGAGTAATTGTCCACAGGCACTTGAATTGTGTAAAAGCTGTCAGGAAGCCTTGTGGATAATAAAAAACATGTCGATTTTTGTCCACAGGGCGCTTGGAGACACAAATTAACCAATGAAAATATATCGATTAACATTTCTATTGAAGGCGAAAAATATTCTTCGTGAATTTTTTTTGACCATGGATTCTTAGTGAACTTTCTTTATGAAATTTTTAATAAGACTGGCTTCTGGATTTGCTATTCTTAATGGATCATAAAGTTCCGAAAGGGTTCCGAAATGATTCAGGTCCAGGTTAGAGAATACAAACATTTATAGAGATTAAAGAAATCGAAGGGAATCTGTTTTTTTAAATTCTGGTAATGCCGCCGATTTCTGAATAGGCACTTGACAATCCATAGTCACCATCCTTATAATTACAAAGACTGTCTGTAACAGCTATTCCTCAGGGAGGTGTAACATATATGAAACGCACTTATCAACCAAATAAACGTAAACATAGCAAAGTTCACGGATTCCGTGCCCGCATGAGCAGTGCAAATGGCCGTAAGGTTCTTGCTCGCCGTCGTCGCAAAGGAAGAAAAGTATTATCAGCTTAGGCCACTGAAATGTCAGTGGTCTTTTTTCTCTTTGGGCAATACTATTTTGGGAGCTCTGTATGCTGGCAAAGTGGCTTTAGGGGATTTATTTTTGGCAATACTGAATAGAATAAATTCCTTTGCCCGCCTTTTTAAAAGAACCCCAAAGAAAAATTCAGATCCATAGAGAATTGAAGGTGCTATAGATGAAAAAAGACTTCAGAGTAAAAAAAAATAAAGAATTCCAAGAGGCTTTTAAAAAAGGAAGATCGGTTGCGAACCGGCAATTTGTTGTTTATATTTTAAAAAAACCTGAGCAGGAAAACTTCCGCATTGGTTTGTCAGTCAGCAAAAAAATTGGCAATGCCGTCATGCGCAACCAGATCAAAAGATATATCCGGCAGTCCTTTCTTGAACTTCAGGATTATGTCCATAACGGGAACGATTACATCATCATTGCCAGAAAGCCAACCGCTGAAATGGATATGCATGAAGTGAAGAAAAGCCTGGAGCATGTCTTGAAGGTCGGCAAGGTTTTGAAGAAGCCAAAACGTGGAGATAATGATTGAGGCAAAAATATTTGCCGAATTGCAATTTTTAAAAGCGCTTCCCTATAAAAGATGTTAAAATACTCTTGATTGCATTGCGCTGACAAGGCTAAATGTACATAAATTTTGGGACAAACTTTTGTAAAATAAATGAACGTACCGGGAAGTTAGGAGGAAATGAAGCTTGAAAAAAAGAATATTATTGATAATGGGCTTGCTTTTAGTGATGACCGTGCTGACAGGCTGTATGGAATATGACCAGCCAATCACTGAGGAAAGCAAGGGTTTTTGGAATGAATATATCGTCTATCCATTATCCTTGTTAATCGTCAAGATGGCTGAGTGGCTTGGTGGCAGCTTTGGTTTATCGATTATTGCTGTAACGTTAATCATCCGTTTTGCAATCTTGCCGCTTATGATTAAGCAAACGAGAAGTTCGAAAGCGATGCAGGCATTGCAGCCGGAAATGGCAAAGTTAAAAGAAAAATACAGCTCCAAGGATCAGAAAACCCAGCAGAAGCTCCAGCAGGAAACAATGGCACTTTTCCAGAAGCATGGTGTCAATCCGCTTGCAGGATGTTTTCCGCTGATCGTTCAGATGCCGATCCTGATTGGTTTTTACCACGCGATTTCAAGAACGAGGGAGATCGCCGAGCATAACTTCCTATGGTTCGACCTTGGTTCACCGGATCCATACTATATCCTGCCGCTAGTTGCAGGTGCTACGACCTTCATCCAGCAAAAAATGATGATGGCTGGCCAGGAAGCAAATCCGCAGATGGCAATGATGCTTTGGCTGATGCCAATCATGATCATTGTATTTGCGATCAATTTCCCGGCAGCACTTTCATTGTACTGGGTAGTTGGTAACTTATTCATGATTGTTCAAACTTACTTTATTAAAGGGCCGGATCTTAAAGCAGCAGCTGCCGGCAATGCGGGAGGAGCAAAAAAGTGAAACAGGTAACTGCTACAGGACAAAATGTCGACGAAGCAGTAGAATCCGCTTTAGCTCAATTAAAGACAACCAAAGACCGCACAGAAATTGATGTAATTGATGAAGGCAAAAAGGGGATTTTCGGACTTTTCGGCACACGGCCGGCTGTCGTCAAGGTGACAGTAAAAATCGATGCTGTTGAAGAAGCCGTAAATTATTTGAAGTCGGTTGGCTTGCAAATGGGAGCTCCAATTGAAGTTGATGTGAAAAAAGAAGGGAAAACAGTACTCTTTACGATGTCGGGCGAGAAAATCGCTTTGCTGATTGGAAAAAGAGGGCAAACGCTGAATTCCCTGCAATTTTTGACGCAGCTCGTGATGAACCGATTTTCTGAACAGTATTCTACTGTATTGCTTGATGCTGAGGACTATCGCCAGCGTAGGAATGATACACTCGTGCAATTAGCCGAACGCCTTGCGCAAAAAGCAGTCAGAACTGGCCAGACCGTCGCGCTTGAACCTATGCCTTCGTATGAACGCAAAGTGATTCATACTGCATTAATGAAAAATAAGAAAATCAAAACCTATTCCGATGGCACAGAACCACATAGACATATTGTGATCGCGCCTTCGAAGTAATAGAAGAACCCTGGATCTAGTGAAATCCGGGGTTTTTTTGTGCACTTTTATTACTTGTTTTAAAGAGTATAGCGTATATTTTGTGAAGTTGAGCCCCAAAATCGCTTCAGTAGAGTGGAATTTTAGTATTTTCTGGACCTGCAGCAATATAAATTTGTTCAATGAATAAATTTATTGGCGGTTTTCACAATTTTATTGGCGATAATAAAGATTTATTGGCGAAAAATTAGTTTTATTGGCGATACTGAGCAGTATATTGGCGAAAATCAATTTTTATTGGCGACTTG
>NZ_JBIQOE010000218.1:0-82338 GCF_047739415.1 Mesobacillus sp.
AAATGAATTTTCTGATAATGTTTTATGACAATAAAATGATTTCATAATAAGATTCGTTAATAAATTCTTCTTTGAGTCTTAAAAAACATAGATTTAAATAAAAAAGCTCTATTCCAAAAAGGAATAGAGCGAGAAGATATCTTAAAATCTCCTATGGAATCTATATGCTTCAAAAACGTCATCAATCACCTGAATTTGAACTAAA
This sequence comes from Mesobacillus sp., assembly GCF_047739415.1. GTDB lineage: Bacteria > Bacillota > Bacilli > Bacillales > Cytobacillaceae > Mesobacillus. Next base: position 206 of record NZ_JBIQOE010000218.1, read on the forward strand.
TCTTTTTTAATTACCCCATTCGTATATTTAACTTCAAATTCAAAAGTTGCTGGACCCTTTTTAATATTAGTGGGATAGTTTTGGAACTTCGGATCGAATAATTCTCCTTTGTAAAGGATAGTTGATACTCCTGTCATATTCGTGATCCGTTCGATATATTGGCTATCCGCTTGATTGGCTCTTAAAGTGCTTTTTACGTAAACGGTTGGATAAGGAGAAGTATCAGATTCTAGCAAGAATTTCTCTCCGCTATAAAATTGATTCAATGCGTGTCCCATATCCAAATGTTTCTTTTCCCACTCTACAGTATGGTTAACTCTTCCGTTGATTATTAACGCCTTTGAATAAAACCATGTGCTTGTTCCTGTTTCATCATACCCGTCATTTACAGTCGCTCGGATGTCATACCGTCCAACCTCTGTAACGAAGGAGTAACATTGGCTTGTTCCGCTAGCGATATTGCTTTTATTTAAGACTACTTGGTCGGTACCGCCATCTTTTTTAATGAAAATTTTTACAACCAAAGGATTATTATCTGCATCTGTTGGTTTAGCACAGACATTTACGGTATCCCCTTCATAAACATCGCTAGGCGAATATGTCAAGGTGACTACCGGCAAAGTATTGACCAGTCTTGAGATAGAAACAGTATTATCACCTTCATTTGTTTCCTCTACAATATCTAGATCATCCGCTTTGGCCATAAATGTCCTTGTCCCTGAAGTTGTTGCTGTAAAAGTGTAGGTAAGTGTTTTATCGGTTCCTTTAGAGTGAGAAGAAATATCCAGAGTAGCTTTTCTTGTTCCGGATTCATAGAAACCAACCTTGTAAGCGGATGTATTAATCTCACCGTCATTTCCAATTACCATTACGGCATTGTAACTTCTTCCTTTTACCAAATGAGTAACAGGGTTCCCATTAGTATCTTTTATGTCGATCGATTTGGCTTTTAAATTGACATAGTAGACGTTCTTATTTTGGGAAGCTGTATTATCATTCTCATTGGATTCCTCGATTACATTAGCATCGTCCGCCTTGACCATGAAAGTGCGCGGTGCACCTGAGGTTGAAGCGGTGAAACTATATGTGAGAGTTTTATCTGTCCCTTTAGCATGAGAAGAAACATCTAAAAGAGTCTTCCTGCTTCCCTGTTCATAAAAGCCTACTTTATAAGCGCCTGTATCAATCTCACCGTCATTTCCTATTATCATTGTTGCCCTATATGTTTTTCCTCTGACAAGGAAGGAAACAGCGTTTCCTGAAGGATCTGTGATGTTGATTGACTTGGCTTTTAGGTTAACATAGTAGACATTTTTATCTTGGGAGGCGGTGTTATCACTTTCATTTGTTTCAGAGATTACATTGGTATCATCCGCTTTTACCATAAATGTTCGTTGTCCGGAAGTAGAAGCCGTAAAGGAATAGGTTAATGTCTTAGTGCTACCTTTATTATGAGAAGAAACATCCAAAAGTGTTTTTCGAGTTCCTTCTTCATAGAATCCGACTTTATAGGCCCCCACATTTAACTCCCCGTTATTTTCAATCACCATTGTCGCCTTATAATTCTTTCCTCTTACCAAATAACTAACGGGGTTTCCACTGGTATCTGTGATTGCTATTGACTTTGCTTTCAAATTGGTTGTATAAATGGTGCCTGTATATTCAACATACACATCCCATTTCGAGCTTGTATAATACTCATCGTAATGGTCTAAGACTTGTTTGCTAAGAGTCCCTTTATAAGTAGCTTGGGCCGTATAGTCCTTAATGTAATCCGGAAGATTGAATGTTCCAGAATATTTCTGTCTGTACTGTTTGACTGGAACGTAAATATCATAGTCAATCCATACACCTTTCCGGTATTTATTTAATCTTCCGCTTTCGGATCTCCACCAGTAAGAACCATTTGAGTATACCAGTTTGCTGGCATAACCCTGTGACGCCCACCAGTCTGCATTAACCGCATTCGCTTCATCCCAACCATAATTCACAAGCCGCCAGCTAAAGCCCGTATATGCCCTTGGAATCCCATAATATCTGTCAGGAGCTTCCCCAGGCCTTGCATCGCTAAATCTACCCGCATAGTAGGTACTGCTATTAGAAGACATGAAGCCTAGATAGTAGTTCTCATATTTATCATAATAAGCAGCTCTACCAGGCGCTCTGTACCGAATCCATTGATTTTTACTAGCTATAGAATATAACCCTCCACTTTTAGGCAAAGAATAACTCACGTTTTTTCCGCTGGTAGAATCATAATAAGTGCCATTAAAAGTTGCGGGTTCGGGCACCTCGCTGGAAAACTCACGATATGAAGAGTCGGTCCAGTACTGAGTAAGAGATTTTGTTCGATTTCTCACCCAATTGGATGTCCAAGAAAGCGACGTTCGAGGTATATTGCCTGAATACCCATTTTCGTTTACGTAATAAGTGCTCGGAACGTTAGAATTGCTGTTTGTCCCATACGTTTTAGTGGTGTTTTTAGTAAACGTATAAGTATCAGTTCGATATATCGGATCTTTATGATAGATTTTTTCTTTAGGAACTAACTTTATTCTGGTTGCATTCAGTGTGCCGGTATACCCTCCGCTATCATAATTGTAAGTGGAAGGATATGTTCCATAAGCCGAATTCGGATAGGTAACCCATTTTTCACTTTGCCAGCGCATATCCTTGCTGATTTCTTTTTGATACCTCAATACAGTTTTAGATGATGCAGCTGAAGCCAGCGGGGGACCGATCCCTTGAAAAAGTGAAATAAACAATAAGGCTGAAAGGTTATATAAAAAAATTTTTTTAAATTTAAACAATCATTTATCCTCTCCTCTCCCAGGGTAAAACCCTCGAGTCAAAAGACTTTATCCAGCTATAAAACTGAATAAAATCTTTATCCTCCATTGAATTACCTTGCTAGACTTACCATGTAATAAAAATCATACCGCTTCTTTTTAAACCGCTTGTACCGCCCGAAGAAGCAAATGCTTCACCTGACAATAATGTATCGGTTACACTTCTCATCTGAGAATAGCTCCCTCCTAGAGCGGAAGCACCTTTAAGAGCTGCATTAATATCTGAGCTGTTTAGAGAAGCGCTAAATCCTACAGTGCCCGGAAGCGTGCTAGCGATCTGAGCACCGCCCCTAAGGATTATAACTGATGATCCATCACTCTTTGCTGTATAGCCGCCCGGAAGAGCATTCTGCACTTTAGTAACCATTGAACCCTCTTGCGGCGCAGGCGCAGGCTTAGGAGTTGGCGCTGGTTGTGGCTTAGGAGCCGGCGCTGGTTGCGGCTTAGGAGCAGGAGCCGGTGCAGGCTTAGTCACGGTTTCGGATTTTGGTGTTGTTTGGTTGTTTTCTGTTTTTGCTTGATTGGTAGTCGGTTGACTAACCTTTGACTGTGAAGTAGGCTGTTGAGTTGACTTCGTGTTTTCCTTTTGTGGTGATTTTGTTTCGGCATTAGAAGCAACTATATTTTTAACACCATTTCCTTGTTGTTCATCTTGTTCTTTTTTATTCTGTTCGGAAGATCCCTGTTGTTCTGATTGATTTTCGGATTTCTCAGGTGTATTTCCCTCAGACTTTTCATCTTCCTCTTGGTTTTGAACACTTGTTTTTTGACCTTTGTCTTTGGATTTTTCAGCATCAGCAGCAAGAATTTTGTCCCCTGTTTGCTCCTTAGATTCCTCTTGAGTACCACATCCAGTTAAAACTAAAAGCCCCATCATTAATATAGTTAGTAATTTTTTCATTTTCCTTTTCTCCCTTCAATGTGTATTTTTGCAACAAAAAAACGATCCCTCGGGAGATTTTAATAGAATGATAGGTTTTAGACCTAGCTATCATCCCTCAAATCTCAGTCCCAAAGAACCGTATCTGTTACAAATCCTGCTAGCCTGGAAGGCTGCAAAAAAAATAAAAAAGGAAATATTTGATACTATTATATGTCTTTTCATAGACTAGATACAATAGAATCTTTGGGTAATTATGAAGTTTTCTTTAAAAAGATTTAATTACGGATATTTCCTCCTTTATTTATTTCGGCAAACCAAAGGGAGAGTGTAAGGATTTGATCGATCATCAAAGTTATTTTCTATAAGCATAAACCGCGGCCTGGCGGACATAAGTTGTTCCACCATTAAACCAACGGGGACTTTCAGTTGTTATTACAGCAATTACGCTCGGACCTTCTATTCGTTCAACGATCTTGTAATTCGGATTATTATAAACAAATGGATAAGTTCTGGACACGCTGTCATCAACAAACTCTAAATGAACCAAATAAAGTTCTTGTTTAAAAAATGAGTTTTCGTTCGGTGTATAAACGAATCCAGCAGAGCTCGTCACGTTTAAATTGTTCTCCAAACTTTTCTGAAGATTTGACACTGCGGTGTTTTGGTCAAAAATGATCTTCCCTTCGGCCATCGCTTCAGGAGAAATTGCTAATCCTGCATCATGCACTGCTAGTTCCAATGCATTTTTCAGTTGTCTGGTAGCAGTTTTATCAGCATCTAAATTAAATTGTAATTGGGTAATTAAAGCAAACAGCAATATAAATAAAATGGTTCTTAAAGTTGTTGCCATTCGAACAACCCCTAGCTAATGTATTCACTTAAAATCTTCGTTTCTTTTTTAAAAGTAGATGGACCTTGATTAAAAATATCGAGAATGAAAATAAAACTTCGCGGAACCTCTATACTTGCTTCTATGTATTGATTTCTTGGAGTTAGAGATTGAGTTGCTTGAATGTTTATCTTCGATTCATCAAAGTTGTATTGATCAACTAGGGTATCCTTCATGCCTTGAATGATAGTAGGAGTGAAACGACCTTCAATAGATGCCTTCTTTGCACCTTCAGTCAGAACAACCTCAACGGCTTCCCTGTGCAAGCTGTCTAAGTAAGCCAAAATAGGTGCAAACATGATATTGACGACAATAAATAATGTCATCCATTCTCCTAAAACTTTCGACACAATTACCAACTCCTTTTTCCCTGTAAGAGAGGCATACTGCCCCTCTTACAGGGAAATTTTTAATTACATCAACCTCCATTAGAAGCGTTGCCAGCACCGGTAGGGAGATTGTTTTGCATATCTGTGATATCAGATTTGTAATTAGTTGTTTCAGAACCAATCATGTTATATCCGATGAAAAACAAGAAAGCACTGATGGATACAACGGTAATAGCGATTTTTAGGAATGTGGAAATCGTTGAATTCATGGTTAATATTCCTCCAAGTGTAAATTTATTTAAATTTTAATTGATGCTCCATTTTCATCATTTCTTCATGCTTACTATTTTTTTGTTCTAAAGAATCATAAGCAATCCCGAATAAGAGTGCTATCATAATGACTACCACAGCAGCCATAACCATAAAAGCAGAAATAGATTTATTCATTTGCACTCACCCTAACTACTGTCCGAAATGTAATTGGCGATTGTATCAGATAAACCATTCATCGATACATACATTGCACCGAAGATGAAGGCACTGATCACGACTGCTGTAATAGCAATTTTCATAAATGTACTAAGGGACGTATTAATCGGCATCACCCCCTTAAAATTGGTTTTATATAAAAAATTACATGCGGGAAGACTCTAAAATCACCGAAACCATTGTTACAATCACAACCAGGAAATTCAGGATAATAATAAAGTGGGTTGTCTTAATTGGAATTCCCAAGAGGTCCGTTGTGATCTTCCTCTTCCTTCTATAATTTTCGATTTGGGACCTGACAAACATATTGTGCATTCCCCGAAGATGTCCAAGGGCAGTCTTTCGGTCTAAGTCGTCCAAATTTTTTATAACCCCAATCAAAGCATCGGCTTCCTTTGAGTGAAGTTCTTGAGAAAACTTTTCTAAAGCAGCTTTTGGACCTTCATCACTGCTCCAGGAAGAGAGCAGAATGGTCAATGGTTTGTCCAAAACCACGAAATAAGGTTTGATGTTACGCAAAATGTTGTACGTATTAATACGGCTAACAGTCATCATTTCTATTTCATTAATTAATAAATCGTATAGCATGAAGACTTCAGCGTGTTTTTTTGCATGATGATAATCGATAACTCGCTTCATGATATAAACAAACAGTGAAAAAGGATTGCTTGGAGCTGAAAATAAAGCTAGTAAGATAATAATTACAGCAGCAACCATGGTTAACTTATCCGCTCCGCCGTTGACGATAAGCGGAATAAGCACATAATAAAACATTAAAAATGTAAGAAACCCCCCTATCATGAGGTAATACTTTAAACCATTTAATCCGAGAGGATATTGTGCTTTCTTTAACCATTCCTCCGCTTTTGTTTGGCGAGAACCTTGTACTACCTTTGCTTTGCTTTGATTAAAGTTAGACCTTAATCTAATTCGATTTTGAAGTCTTTCAGCCTTGGAAGTAAGACCGGAATAGACTAGAATTCCAGCAAAACAGGATAGGAAGTACGCGGTTATGTTTATCAGGTAAGGTAAATATTTGAAAAGAACAACTTCATTTCCCATAGACACCCTCCTTTTCACAGGTCATTTTTAGGCCTCTTCAGGAAGATTGAAATTATTAGAGAAAATACAACTCCCAAAAGGCTAAACATAAATAGCAAAACGGTCCATTGATTCCCAAATTGAAGTTTTACCCAGTCCTGGGCTCCAGAAGAATAGTAGCCTAAGATAAGTGATCCTATAAAAATCGGAAGGGTCAAATACCCGTTATAAACCGAATCCATAGTTTGCGATTTTTCTTCTTCCAGCATTTCTTCCGTCTCTTCCATTTGCTTGGTCAAAACCATGAGTGCATTCAGTACTTTCTCGTTGTATAAATAAGATTTCAATATAATGCTGCCCAATCGTTTTGACCAGTTGGTTCCGGATGTATAAGTGAAAACATGAATACTTTCCCTTAGCTCCGTTTCATTCCGTGATACCTGGAGATCAGATACTAATTTAACAATTACTTTCCGCAATTCAGGGCTCTTAATTTCTTTTTGAGTTTCCGATAAAGCATGGTACATGTCATAATGAAAAGCGTTGTAATTCTGTGTTAGCCTTTGAACAATATGCAAAAATTCAAGGCTCATGAGATAGCGAATTTTATTCAATCGCATCCTTAAAAACAAATAAGGAATAAGTGATAACAATGCTCCAAATAATGCTGCTACAAGAATGTCCCCGAAAATGAAAAGCATGAATATAGCAGCGAAGATACCTAACAGTCCAGACAGGACAATAAAAATCGGCACCGCGTTGTCATCTCTCTCTTCCCGGGTGGTTCGGATCAAAAGATTCAAATGCTTCATCAATGGATTTTTATATTGAGATGTATTCGAGAAATCTACCTTGTTTCGAACTCTCCTGATCCTGTACTTATAGTTCCATTCTGTATATTTTGTTTTCAAAGAGGCGAACATGATATTTTTAGATGTCCAAAGGGCGATAATTAACAACAGCCCATAAAGAAAATAACTAACACCTACCTGCCATATCCAATGAGTAAGGCTATCCATTTAATTCCTCTCCCAACAAAGTATCAATGATTTGATTTTTGATTTTTTCGTACTCTGTCATAGGAGAGATTTTTTCTTTTTGTTTCAAGTGACGAATGAGTATTTTTGTATCTTCTAGGCTTTCTGCCGCCATCAGTGTCAATAACTCTTTGGTGATATTCGAAGAATAGTAGTACTGGTTTGTAACCGGGCTGTACCGAACTAAATCATGTGTACGATGAGTTCGGTTCGTTTCATCCCAAATGATTTCAGTAACCCCAATAACCCTTTTTCTCCTTCTATCACGATCGGCGCTCATCGTCACAATAATGTCGATGTTCCTTGCTACACGTTCGAGTTCATTATCGAATTTTCGGTTCGGAAACTCGTCTAGAATATGTCGAGTAATCTGCGACACCACATTTTCAACGGATGTTAGGTGGTAGGTGGAATAAGCCCCCCGCTCTCCTCTTTCACAAGCCTGCAGGTACCCCTCCGTTTCCAAGGAACGTATCTCTCCAACCACTATGTAATCGTGTTCCATACGAAGCAATCTAGGCATAGCGTGGTGAAGGTCCCCTTCTTTTGCTTGAACCTCGAAAATAAGTCTGTCTTTAAATTGCTTCGAAAGGTCCAATTCAAAGTGCTTTTCCATTACTGCAGCGACAAAGGATGGATCTCTTTCTCTCAGCATCGTTTTCATGAATGTAGACTTGGCTGAACGAACACGGCCGGCAAAAATGGTGTTTGCCATTACTCGAGCCAGAGCTCTAAAAAAAGGAATATCATCAGGTAAAATAGTGCCGAGATTCGCTTGTTCTTCAAGGCTCATATTTTTTACTACAAAGCGGCGGAACATGATGTAATTTTCTTTTCCCCGCGGTTTCTGGATCATAGTAATCCGGCTACCATCTTCTCGTTCAATCTCTAATTCAGGAGTCTGTTCGTTTATGACGGCATCCTTTACCCTCATGGTAAAGGCCCGCTTAATCCTTTCAACGGCTTCATCATTCTCAAACTGTTCATTCTGTTTTACGAATTGACCATTTATATCTAACCATAGCTCGGTGCCGCGGATGACAGCGGCCTCACTGAACGGCATCTTATCCCACTTATGAAGGATGCTTACACCCCAAACCTCATGGAAGATGGCTTCTGCTAAGGATTCATAAAAGTTGGGGAAGTCATTTGTTGTTATGTTCTCCTTTTGCAGCACCTCATTGATTTTGGTGATAAAATAGGACATTGCTTGGGCATCCCCAATAACCGCTTGGTGTTGACGTTCCAGCCACATGTTCTCAGTGGACAGTTTTTCATCAATTTCACCATTTTTTTCCTTTTGATGATCTATAGTTCCGTCAACAATAATGTCATTTAACTGTTCGCGTACTTTATGACAAATTTCCTTAAACGATTTCCTGCGAGCGAAAGTGGAGATATACTCCATCTTCAGCCCCTTTGCTGCTACGGTTTGAGCTAGCCACTCGGAAGAACTAAAAGGTTTGTCCAATCCCAGGTCTTTTTCCAAAGTACTCAAATCAACACCACCCTTCTTTACTTAAAGAGAGCAAACAGCCCCTTTTTTTCCTTTCTTTCTTCAACCACAATCTCTTTCTCTGTTAACTTACACTCGGAGATAATGAGGTTTGATAGAAGATCTAAATTTTTCGTGTAAAATGAATCGGAAAGGTCATACAACAATTTTTTTTGGTACGCAGCCATTGCCCCCAAATCACCCATATCTGGAAGGGTAGCAACTTTTGTCATGCTTAATTCTTCTTCCAAGGCTTTCTCGTTAATCAACGTGTTGGCTGGTTGGAATCTGTTTATGACAAGCATGAAGTCGTCTGATTTCCCGCCAGATGGCTCAATCAATTGCTGGAACACATAAGGGAAATAGCCTCTATACCCTTTTTCTTCTTGATTTGTGACAAGGAAGCGTAAGTTACTAGATAAGTACGCTTGGACAGTTGGAGCAGTATCAAAGTGAGTCCCTGCATCGATTAGGATTACATCAAACAATTGCTGAGCAGTTTTGATTAAATGCTCTATTTCACTCGGTTGATAAAACCGCTGCATCTTAATGTCCCGATTACCACCAAGATGGTAAAAGGACTGATGGTAGGCTACAGCTTCCGACAACCTTGCTGGTGTTAAGTTATGGGTCTTCAAGTCTACTTTCAAATCGTTGAGGTATTGGCCATTGTAATGATAAAAGTAATCAGCTGGATCCCAACTATTTAAGCTGAGGACCAACACTTTTTCTTCAATCCTTTGTGATAAGGAGCGGGCTAAATTTAGCACTGTGGTACTGACTCCTGCGCCGCTATGGGTACCAAAAAAACTTACAATCCTTTTAGCTAAATAATCATCCTTATTTGTTATATGGCCGATGATTTCTTCAACTGCCTGCTCATCAGTCGCATATTCATTAAGAACCTTTACTTTATGAGCAGCACAGAGTCTAGATAAGTTCCTGGTAATTAGGTCGCTATTCAATGTTTGCGGCTTATAATAGACTAGTTCCTCAGGAAACCGTTCACGAAGCAAGCTTAATTGATGGATGTCAAATGTTTCACCATCTAATAAGATCGCCTGGATATCGATGGTAGCTTCTTTTATTTCATCCCATAATAGGGCGGTTTTGATTTCTTCATTCTTTTCAAATAACTCTTTAAAACTAGAATTCTTTGAAACAACTATGACATTCATAGTGTTACTCTCCTTTATTGATACGTAATGTACAGCTTGGCGCCCTTTCCTAACACTTGATCCATTAATTTCTGGAAATCCTCTTCATTCAGAATGACTTCAAGGTCGCTTATTGTGGAGGTGGCGTTCAGTCTTTTATCTCCAGCATTTCCCTCAGCGGCTGATACAACTTCCTTATTTCCGGAGTCTTTTACATACACCACTTTTACACCTTTTAAGAACGGCTTAGTTTCCATTGTTCCGGGGTTGGTTTCATGTTCGCTTTCAGTGGTTTCATTTGAATTTTCTTCAGAATTAGTCACTGTTGGACCGTTTTGGTTCATATTAGTGCTTCCATCAGGATTCACTAGGTATATGTCAATGACATCTTTTCTGCGAAGGGAACCTGGTTGAGCAAAAATCATGTCTTTTGTGATCGGCCGAATCGCTTCACTCTCTTTTGCATCAGGCACCAAATTATCGTAATCCACCATTTTCTTTGAAACCATGGAATTGCCCACGATATCCTGCTTACTGTCTTGGCCGATAATTTTGTCAATGTCTTGCGCTAATACAACATCATCAATTAAGGCTTCTTTGCCTCGTCGCTCGATGATCAATTTATCTTTTGTAATTTTTTCGGATTTAAGGATTTCCTCGTTAGCTTTTACGACGACGACCTCAGTTGAATCAATGCGCTCTTTAATATAAAAATCGTACGTTAATATAAATCCTGCTGTAGCTAAGGAAGTAAAGATTCCCAAGCCTATTTTCATACCAGGTTTCATACCGTTGATTCAGCTCCTTTCTGTTCCGTTTTTTCAACGGTGATTTTTTTGTTGAATAACCCCTTTAGCAATCCCGGGCCATTCTTTTGTTTCTTAATAAACTCATGAGGGAGAATGTCTTGTAGTAGCGGTTTGATGTAAGAATCTATCCTTTTTTGGTAATCCTTATAATCATTCAAAAAGAGCCCCTTGAGTTGGACTTGGAATACATCGGTAACTGAAAAAGCAGGAAAACAAGTCTTAATCCGCTCTGCGTAGAGGTCATTTATAAGATCGTTCTTTAACAAAGACTTGTCGAAGCGATTTCCTATCAAAAAAGACTTTTCATGTTCTAATCGCTTTCTAAGGAACTGAACCGATTCAGCCTGCGATTCCTCAAAATACTGGATGAATGGTATATCAGGCTCCAGTACAAAGTAGGCATGGTCCGCAATATCAAAAACATCCTGGAACAATTCGTAATGCCAATCTGTTCCAACATCTATGATGGTAACTGTAGATTGGGTTGAGAATAGCACTTTGATTAAATTATCGAAGGTAACGTCTTCTTCTTTGTATACAGGCTCATTCGTTGGGTGTTTACAGATGATATCGACGTTTTCTTTTTCCCAATCAAAAACACTTTTCAATTTTGGGTCGATGTACTTGCTGAATTGATAAAATTTGCTCCGATAGTCATCAGCATAATGATGGCCGATAAAGCGGTCGAAAGTATATGCTTTTGAAAACGGACTTTCTACATAAGTGGCTGAAACACCCATTTTTGTTAAACTTCTGGCTAACAAGTGAGAAACAAACGTGCTACCGCTCCTAGAAATAGGGCTGCCAATCATAATAAGCTTTTTCTTAACGGGAATACCCACGATTTTTTCTGTACTATTTGTAATTTGGATTTTGTAATCCCGCTTAATCACATTTTTGTTGACGACCTTTTGCACAACCTTTTTTTCAATCACTTTTTGAACTACCGGCTTTTCTGGTTTATGATCATCGGTCGCTAACTTGTATTCCTCTTCTGTTTCATCATCACCATGCATTTCTTCGATAGTTGGCTCTAACTGCTGGCTAGGCACTAAAAATTTTTCAACCCGCGAAAAACGGGGCTTCTCAATCAGTTGTACAATAAAATCATCGAGGTCAAATGAATTTGTATTGATAATATCCATGACGCCCATTGCTGCCAGGGAGGAAAGAAGCGTATCACCTTTAGGCCGTTCACATAGAAAAACAATCCGCAAGGAATCTTCATATTTAATTCGAAAATTCCGAATGAATGTCAGTAGCTCTTTATCCTTCTGTTCGGGTCTTACAAAGTCACTTTCCAAGTAGTAGTCATGAATGATGAGATAATCTGGATTTTCGTGCTCTACAATTTCCCTTAAGAAGCGCCTATGAAAAACTTCCTGTGAGGATAAAATGAAATGGTCCCTATGTCTGCTGAAAGTCTGTTTCAAAATATCCGTATATGATTTATCCCCTACAGCAATAAGCACTTTTTTGGGCACTGAAAACACTCCTTAAAACACAAAAATACCCGAAACGCACAGACCTAGCAAAAAGCTAAAAGTCGTGGTCTCGGGTATTTCCCGTTAATATATTTGATTGTTTTGTTTTTGAAATGGGGCGCCCCCTAATTGCTTAGGGGACATTAAAAAACTTTAAGAAAGGCTGTTGCCTTTAGTATGATACTATCACGGTCGGCAGAGGTTTTCAAGTACCATATTGGGACTACAAGAAAATTTAGTATCCAGGAATTTCAAAAAAGCCTCGACCAGTTCACTATCATAGTGTTTTCCGCTAAGGGAATAAATCTCTTCGATGACATTATCTTGTTTAACGGGTTCCTGGTACACCCGGCCATACAACATAGTGTCATATGTATCTATTATTCTTATAATACGAGAGAGCAACGGTATATCCGGTCCTTTTAGCCCGTAATACCCAGAACCATCTACATTCTCGTGATGATAAAGAATGATCTCGGAAGAATGTTTCGGTAAGCAATGGATTTTCTCAAGAATCTGCTTGCCATAATAGGCATGTTTTTTTATTTCAGAATATTCCTGTTCAGTCAACGACTCCGTTTTATTTAATAAAGAAGGAGCTATCCTCAACTTCCCGATATCATGGAAAACACCGGTTAAAAACAAGTTTTCATCATTACCCAAGTCCAAATAGTTTCCAAAACTATATAACATATCCGCCACTCGACAAGAATGGCGGAATGTAGCAAGACTATGATTAAATAATGAGCTGATCAATTCATGAGTATTCGTCATATCCTACTCCTTTTAAAAATCCAACTTTATTCGTTTAAGCTTCTCTTTATTTGGAATGTAAAAGGCGGTGTCTAACCCATACTGCAGCAAATCTTCTTCTACGCAGACCCAAATATGATAAGGAAACGTATCCAACATTAGCTCTTTGTGAATGTATTCAGCTACTGATAGGGTTGAGGCGAATATGACTACGAAACCCATATTTTCAGGGAACTCGCTTACCGGGATATTACCGTGTTTTTCATAAACCTTTTTCCAGTTCTCCAACTTATCGCGGAAATATCCTATGAAGTTCTGATTCATCTGTGCTCGGTCGATGAGAAAGTTAATGTTTCCTTGGGGTGTCTTAATCTCGGCTGCAGCCATAGGAAACTTCAATCGTGGATTATTTGCAACTACAGCATTCCATTTCCACCTATTTACAATCTTCTTTTCTGTCATCATGCAACGAAGTTCGTTCATGGCGACATAGCGTTTAATTCCCCCAATTCCATAATTATCCCAACGGTTAGGGTCCATAAAGAAATCTTCGTTATAGAAATGTTTCATCAATTTGTAGCCGCCAACACCTAATGTAAAGGGGGCTGGCGGCTTAACAGATTCTTCCTCGCCTCTTATTCTTACCTTCCACCGATCTACTAACCCAATCGAACGAAACTTATCCAGTCTTTTTGAGGTTTCGGAGCGGCTCATCTTCCGCTCCATATATCTTCTCAGCTGATCCTCATTGGCACATATGGCATCTCCAAGTACCTTTAGTAAGATAAAATCAGTGTCATCAATCCTTCCTCTCCTATAAAGCTCGATAACAGCCTCTTGAGTGGTATGAGGATAGTATTTGGTCGGCAACACCTTATTACCTTTGAGAAAGGGGTGATCCCAAAAAGGTACGTCGCCCTCCTTTGTTGTAAATAAGGGATAATCTAGACCGTCGGCTAAAGCCTGTTGTTTAGCTAGAACTTCCATTATTCAAACAAGAAGGATCCTAGATCTTTTCTTTTCTTTTTACCCCTTGGATATCCAGTGATTACCACCCTGGCTTGCCTTTTCTTAGGATCGATATTGCGAATGGTACAAGATACAATATCTCCAACGATTGGCTCCTCTAAGTAGGCGGGTTTAATCCCCTTAACTTCTAAACCAACATCGAGTTGAACAAAAATTCCGTGTACAGGGTCAACTCCGCTAATTCTACCGGCTACGGTTTCCATATCCTTTAGTCGCTCGAGCTTTTTAAAAGGGTCCTCTAAGGTATGCCTTCTGCTTACATGGATTAAATCTTGTTCCTTATCAAAGCGGAGGACCTTAACCTGTATAGTTTCGCCGCGCTGCACGCTATGTTCAATATTCTGGCGACGTTCCCAGCTCCAGTCATTCGGAAGCATGAAGCAGTCTGCCCCATTGACACGAACAAATACTCTGCGAGTATTGCGGTTGAAGCCCCATACCACACCTTCGAATACTTTATTCTGAAGTTCTCCACTTTCCTGAAGGGCTTCTAGTTCTGAATAAAATCTGGACTTTTTAATCTGGTCTGCCTTCCTAACACTGACGACAGCTGTCTTACTTTCAAGATCAAAATGATCAATGATAAATTCCTGGATGGAACCGGTAAAGCCATTGAGAGATTTATATTCATAATCAGAAAACTCATCAGCTGGGCAATAAGCGGTGACACCGCCTTCCAAAAGGAATACCGCTACTTCCATTTCCTTTTCCACATATTTATCATTTTCTAAAACGCGGGCTCTCTTTGTTCCTACAGATGTGATTACTCCCTTAACGATCTCCCTATTTCTCCGCATCCGAGCCAGGTTTTCTAATTGCTCGTCGTTTGTCCATGATTGAGTTAAAACCTCAGCCATTTTGTTTCTCCTCCCGATAATTTGATTAGGATAAGCAAACAAAAAAAGAACGACCACAAGACAATACAAATAGATTCAACATCTATTTGTACGCTTGGGTCGTTCCCATTTTAAAGTATTCGGTTGACGTTCTTGCTATCCTTACCAAAAAGTGTATAACACAATACAGTTTATTTCAACAAAAAATTATGAAAGGCCCGTTAGAGCAAAAAGATAGAAAAACCACCTAAAAAAATACAGGGATTATCTCCCTGTATCAATCAGTTTTCTTCAAAATCACTATAGAGCTTAGCGGCTGCCGCTTCTTTTGAGGAGGGTACTTTATCAACCTCTTTTAAAAGTTCATCCATAAGTTGGAGTTCTTTTTCCCCTAATTCCGATTTACTGGCGCTCTCAGACTTGGCTTCAGGAGTATACTTGTTTTGTTGAAATATAGAGTCAAAACTGAATACTTCTAACTCCTCCGTAATTTCGTCTGTCGTTCCACCTTCAGTAATGCCTAATGATTGTCCCTCTTTGTTATCTTCTAGTTCAGATCCTGCTGTTTCGGAATTTTTTTGTGAGTCCATTTCTTGATGATCTAACAGTTCTGAAATTGCATCCTTCTCATCGTCATGTTCAATAGTGTCATATTCCTTTTCTTCTTTATAGGGAATAACAACAGGCTTCTTTATTTCTGGATAACCAACGAGCGGCTGGTCCCCCTGTGTTTCAACCTCTTGTTCAATTTCCTCTTCTACATCCTCAACTATTGATTCTTCCACTTCTTCTATACCTTCTTCTACCAGGAACGATTCAATGTGCATTTCACTTCGATTGGCCATCCAAAGCTTTGCTGCTTCCTCATCTACTTGGATAATCGCTTCTTTAAACTCAGATTTCGGCACGAAGTTGGCATCGATTTGCTTAACCGGTATTGGCCTGTTATTCGATACGATTTTTACTGCGCACTGAAATGGCTTCTGGTAAATGATATCAGCGGGTGATAAGATAGCTTCTTTGGTTTTTTGATAGCTGTTCCCCATTCTAAGCATCGGCTTCTCTTGCAACGGACTAACTGCTTGTTCATTGACACTTTCTTCAAACCGCTCTTTCTCCCCGAATATTTTCGAGAACAGTTGTGCATCAAAATCCGGAATATCACCGTATACCATTTTATGACGAAGGGTACCTAGCAAAGTATGCATATAAGTTTCCCCATATTTGTCGGCAAGCTGCGTAACTGTCTGCGCGACTACTGTGACAATCGCTTTATATTTCCTGGATTGTGCCGGGAATTCACGGAAGGGTTGATAAATATAGTCAGGGAATTCATCCACCAATATATGGTGAAAGTTCGATATATTAGGTGGCCTGCGGAATACAGCGTTCTGTAAACTCAATAGAATCAATTTCCCGAGGATGTTAGAAAGTCCTCCTAACTCCCCTTTTGCTGTATTGACGAGTAAAACGCCACCCATTTCGAGATGTTTATCAAAATCAAAATCAGACTTTCCGAATAGGACCCTCCGAATTAGCGGGCTGGCCCCGATATCATTCAGAACATTTCGCAACCCTTGAACATACTCAGCCTTGGCATCGTAATAAGCGTCTTCGCCGCGGTACTCTCCATGCGTAACCTTTTCGGGTACATTTGCTCCTCCTACTCTTGAGGTCTTTGGCAAAAGGTTCATATCGAACCACTCATCAATCTGTTTTACGATTGCCCAGTGATTTCGCTTATCTCGATCTTCAATTTCCTCAATGCTTTTCGGGAAAGTTTCCTTTAGTTTCAAATGCATCCTGCGGACAAGCTGCGGATTATTATACATATTAAGAAGCATATCGAAAGTAACATCCTGGTCAGGCTCATGAAGTTTCAGAAGATATATATAATGCTTGAGATGGTTCCTTTCACTTTGTTCAAAGAAGAAGTTACCACCATTACCGCCTTCTGCTAATCCTTGGATGACCATCGCAAATGCTTCCGCAACCTTCTCGACCGGTCCCTGCATTGGATTAATGCTCGGAGTGTTTGGATTGGTAGGGTCTATATAAAAAACAGACTCCTCCGGAATACCATGCGCTTTGACAAGTTGAAATGCTTTTTGACACAAATCATTTGATGGCTCGATGACACTTATCCCGTTCAAATACATTCCCTTGACTTCTTCGGAATGGTAATCCTCACGCTTATGAATTTTCGGGTAATCGTTTATAAATCTGCTCATCCAATGAAGGTCCTGATTAAGAATAGGTAAAACCAAAGCTGCTGTTTTACCAGTACCAATACTACCTACGATGATATTATTAAGGGTTCTATCGCGGCCTGGTTGAATGAGAAGTTCCTTTGTTTCTGATTCGGGACCTAAAGCCACGTCTGGCCAATGTTCTTTCACTTCTAACTTAAACCATTTTTGAAGGAAAACATTTTTAAATTCAAACTCGCTGAAGGCTTCCTTCAAATCTGCGGAATACTGAGAATATTGTCCACTTAACCACAAAAGGAGAGCGGCTGAAACAACAGTTGGGATGAACATGATAGTGATAAGTAAGGTGTTTACATCCCCTACAGCTATTGCATGCCAAACATTCTCGATTTCCAGTTCATTAATTCTACCGCCCAGGTATGGTAGCAATACGTTATACACGGGAGCGGAAATCAACCAAAGATAATAAAATATAACTCCGACAAACATATTCCAGAACCATAAATTCCGAAACAGTCGGGTTTGAAACTTTTTAAATTTTGTACTGATCAACCACCCCACTATCAACCAAATGGATGCAAACATAAAACCCAAGAAAGTAGGTTGGGTAGAATCTCCGAACAGAACAAAACTCGGAATAGCCCCCATAAATTGCCCTGCCATCAAGAATAGATAATTAAAGCCCGCTTTTAAAGATAGAAACAAAGAAACGATAGCTGTGATTAACATCGAAACCATTGGAAGCTTCGGAACTACTTTATGTTTCATATAGGGTATCAATTTACTTTTCCAAAATTCCACGAGT
Source organism: Mesobacillus sp. (assembly GCF_047739415.1). Classification (GTDB taxonomy): domain Bacteria; phylum Bacillota; class Bacilli; order Bacillales; family Cytobacillaceae; genus Mesobacillus. The sequence goes on from NZ_JBIQOE010000218.1 coordinate 18,301, forward strand.
TTATCTTCCATACAACAACACTCCCTCTTTCTTAGATGTGTTAACTGTCTTAAAAAATAGAGGGTGAGTTTCTAAATCAATAGAAAGCTGCTCTTTACTGGTAAAATGAACATTCGGAAGCAATTTGCCCAACACATCGGAATGCAGTTCTTCATTGCTTTGATAAATCGCTAAAATCTTATCCACTTTAATCTTGAACCTGTTTTCAGAAGATAGGAGGTTAAGATACTGTATTTGATCCAGACACTTTACATCTCCCTCTTCCATGGTTTTAATTAGTACCGTTTCACACTTGTCTTTACCCACAAAGCGGAAATGGCCATCCGCATACAAGGATTCCTTCACTTCCGCTAGATAAAACTCGCTCGCGTCCATAGGCTCAATCATGTAATTGAAAGTGTCGTTAAGTTCCAAGAGCTTTGTAGCGGCTATGATTGAATTTGAACGCTGGCGTTCCAGAAGAGGCAATTCTCCCGTCATTATTTTATAAGCAATATTCCCAACTCTACTGATAGTTACAACATAAAAATTTAAATTTGAATGCACATGAGCGTTTGCCTGAATTATTAATTCCTTAAGGTTAGCCACCCTGCCACTGCGGTCTTTTGAATATTCGTTGTCATATAACAAAGCAGGATCATTCTCATCCAAAACCACTAAGAGAACGTGATGGATTTCATTTGGACGTTGTTGAGCGTAATTTACGTATTTTATGACTTTCTCATTGATCTTAAGAAATTTCTCAGTGCCAGTATCCAACTCTATATTCAGGAAACCGCAGGAATTAACAAGTACCCAATCAGGAACGACCGAAGGTTTAGAACCTTCGAAACCTGATTCATAATAAGGCATCTCCGACGGAGAAAACGAGGTGACTTCCCTGTTTTTCTTTTTTAACTCAATGAGAGTTAATAATACAGCGTCCCGGATGGCGAAGAAATGATCATAATTTCTCCTGCCCGATATATCTTCCAAAAGAACCTTGCTCGAAGGACTTATTAGCCCAGCCTTCTTCAGAACGACCACTCCTTCTGGCCCCACTCTGTAGAAAACTTTTGCAGCTGGGGGTTTCGTATACCTTTTCGCCACAAGAACCTCAGCATCCCTCCATCTTCTCAGCTTCATTTCCAAGGAGCCTGGCTTTAAACCGTGCAGTCTTTCACAATAATACTTAATTTGATATAGCGATAAATATTTAAAGTCCCATATCAATTGTAAAAGTTCAAGATCTTGCTCAGAAAACCAAACAGCGTTCTTCTTACTAGTTTTCACTTGATGCTTTAGCGTCATTAACTTATCGCCTCCAAAACAAAAAGCACCCAGGACAAACAGAGCTATAGATTAAGCTCTAGCATCCAGGGTGCTTCCCTCTGATATAAAGTTTCTTTCAAAGTATACCATTATTCAATGTTACCCAACAATATGGAATCAACAATAAACCCTGAATAAATATAAACTTTATACAAAGAAAATTAGGGTACGGATTAGGGATGGAGATTAACTGAGGATAAAAAATACCTCTGTAAATTAGGGTACAAAATGAGTGCCTAGTTACTAGTGGTTTTATGGGCATATCCCCCTCCGAACCGGGGGTGCGAAATAGGGTTGAAGTTACCATTCAAAATCAGCCTTTAGTCCTTGATATTATAGGGTTTATATTGTTCGGTTAATCACACAACCTATATCGAACAGGTTATCTTGTTCGGTAAAAGTTGTTCGGTATACACCTGTTTTTAGCTTCTGCGGACTTATTGTAAAGAGCTTATTGGAAGAACAAGGACATGTATAGAAAAGTGAATAACAAATTAAGGCAGCTTCGCATAAAAGTACAATTAGACACTTCCTATCGTTGTTCAGAAAACATTGTTTACAAGGAATTTTACGTTAATTTAAAATCATTCACTTTCAAGATTCAATCTCGTAATTGAATGGCCATTTAAACGATTACCATACATAGCGGTAGTGATTTTTAGCCAGCGCATAAAGAAGAGATCTTATTCCCCTTACCAGTTCCGAAGGGTTAGGAACTATTAACGAAGGAGGCAATCACTTGGAATGAAAGTCCATTAAAAGAAGAACAAATGCATTGAGCCTTGTATACTGAAAGTGAACATTGGAGAATTATATAATTTTTCATGCAAACGAAATCGCGGACCTCAATTGTGTATCTTAAAGGTTTGTAAGTTTAAAACGGAACCCTTGGGTCTTTAGAATGTCAACAATATCAAGGGTTCTTTTGTGGTCCGCAATTGCGGACCACATGGGGGGGGCGTAACAATGAAAACCTATTAAAAATTACACGTTTTTTATCTTTCTGATTGCTATAATTTGCTTATTTAACTATAATGTACCTTAAAGGTACATATTTATGGGGCGTAAAGGTACATAAAGGTGGTGTGAAGATGAATGACAAAACGTCCATAAAGGTTGGTTATAAAGACTTAGACTTGCTTGAATACGATGAAGACACTCTAAGGTTTTTACGTAAAAAACTAGATGATTTTACTATCGATGTATTCAGAAGAATTATTACGGAAAACAAGTTACATAGAGGGCTTATTAAAGCCAGGCTTGAGGATTTCCACAGCATGAGGAAAAAGTATGATGCATCATTTCTGATTTTAGAGGCACAAGGATTTATAGAAAAAAAGGAAGATGGTACAGCTACCCCGTATTTTGTTACAGTTCGGGGTAGGCAACTTGGACAGTTATTAAAAATGGAAAAGTTAGAGCGAGAGGAGCTTGTAAATGATTAAACCATTTGCTGAAAATGAAAAACTAGGGGCAATTAAAGCTTTGCTATCCCCACATTTGTTGTCTGATGAAGTTAAAAAGGAAATGAATCGTTTTCCTTCTCAAGCCATTATTGGCTTAGGACAAGGTGGAGGACGTATTGCAGCAGAATTATCAAGGTTTGGTTTTCCTACATTTTTATTAAATTCCTCAAAGTCTGATATGGAAGAACATAAAAATTTGATCCCTGAGAATAGACGGATTGTGACTTCAAGTAAGGACTACCCAGAGCTTGAAGGAACCGACAAAGATGCACGATTAGGCTTTGAAATCGCAAAGGAAAATAAAGATCTGTACGCTAGTGTTGCTTTAGATGACGCAATTCAAGATGCTGAGTTTGTTTGGGTGTGTGTAAGCCTTGGTGGCGGGACTGGTAATGGAGCACTAAAAGTCGCATTAACGTATCTTTCGAAGGTAAGGCAGAACAGAGCACTTCCGGGCGGAAAAATCCCTCTTGGTGTCATCTGTTCACTCCCATCTTCCGATGAAAAGGGGTCAGCTTTTAGAAAAAATGCACTTGCCGGTATCAGTGTCATCCAACAATTAATGAACGAAAGTAAAATGGGTACTGCCATTGTTATAGACAACGAGAAAATGAATGACTACTATGCTCACAGCCCTCTCAAGACCTACGGAGGAACAGAAATTGATGCGAAGTCATATAGTAACATGGTAATTGCAAGTGCGTTGGCAGAAGTTTCTTCTCTTCCTTTACTTGATGGTCGATCCGTTTTTGATAAGACAGAATTGCTGACTACACTATCAACTCCAGGATGGCTCTCCATATCGAAGCATAAAGATTTAAAAAATGATGAAGATATTGAATCTGTCATCGGTAATCTTTTTAATAATAACGAGGTTCTTGCGAATTACAAGGTCCAGAACGCCATAGCTGGAGCTGTCGCAGTATTGTATCCTACAACTAAAAATATATCACCTAAAATTGCTGATGATGTTTATCGATATACTTCCAAGCTATTAAATACAAAAGTGAACCTATCAATCTCTAAAAATAGCAAGATGGAGAGCCTAGCTTTGTATGGTTTGGCGGTTTATTTGACCCCTTCTATACGTATTCAGCAGTTGAAAGAAGAACTAAAACAATGGGAACAAATCGAAAAAGAACAAGAAGAAGCCAAAAAGCAAGCGGCTTCCAGTATAGGTCTTGATGAATTTGAAGATTTCTTCTCTTCTCCTAATATGGCAAAGGGAAGAAAAAAATTAACTCTCACTGATTTGGATGAGGACTTCGAAGAAACTATGAAGGAGTCAAAAAAAATTATAGCTGCGGATCTAAATGACATAGATTTTTAATAGGCCAAGCGTTGCTTGGCTTTTTTTGCGTTCAAGTACACTCAGAGAAAATCGTCACGCTCCTAAAAAGCGATTTATTGTTATGACAGGCGTTAAAGCACATCGGACGTTCCTGATCGCAATCGTCCGAGAATCATAATTATTTCAATCAAGTTGATTCAATTACATAAAAGAATGATTCAAACTATTTAATGAATCAATTACGTAAATGAATGGATGAAATGCGATTTTGAAAAAATCAGCTATACATCGTTTGCTTGCCTTAACGCTAACGCTGCACATTGTCCGGATTGAGTTAACGCCTATAAAAACAAAGGATTTTTGTTGATTTGTCTTGATGAGAGAGGTATGCTTTATTAAAGATTGTAGATTTCTACAATAGGAGGTGAATTCGAGTGGAAGAAATCGATATTAGAGAATTGCTCGAAGACGATTTTAAAAATGATCCAATTTATCGGTTAATCTTATTGAATGGTTTGCGAAATGACCTCTTTACTGAAGGGATACTTTCTTTACATCCCGATTTAACCTATAGCACCGTAGAAACTGGAAGGATCATTGAACGATCGGATTCAACCATAAGGAATCATTTTCGTTCTGATTTGATTGAATACATAGCGCCAGAAAGGTTCGGGAAGTATTATCGACTTAATTATCAAAGTGTTTTCCGCTTGCATATGATCTTTCTGTTAATGGAAAAGGCTTCAAAGTCTACGGTTGATCTCCTAGCTGAGCTAGGTATGCAACCAGCGATTTCGATGGGGAATTTTAGAAGACAAAATTCTAATAAAGAAGGGGGGGCTAATACTGGACTAATACAACATGATTCCAAGAATGAGGAAAGGTTTTTAAGTCTTGAAAAATCTATAGCATTACAACGTTTGTTACTAAATATCTATGAGTATGAAAAAGAAATAGCCGATATCAATAGAAAAATCGACTTAAACGAGTTTTCGATTAGACAAATTAAATCTGAAACTCATATGAAGTACTTGGAAGAGAAACAATCTCAACTTCTGACAAATTCTCTTAAGAAAACTATAAAAAAACAATCGTTTCTTGGCTTCTTCAAGAAGAATGAAGAGATCGATATTGAAGAAATCTCTGCTCAAATTGACTCAACATTAAAGGAAAAATATTTGTTAGAGTCTAACGAAAAGATAAAAGAATACGAGGAACAAAACTCTATTCTAGAAGAAAAAAAGAGGACGCTTTTAGAAACTATAGGCAACCGGAGGGATATGTTGTCGCAACTCCAATCAGAGAGCAAAAAAGCAACTTTTATCGATTCTAGCAAAATAAATAATTGAATATTACGAACATATGTTTTATAATATAAGAAAACATATTTAGGGGTTGATCTACATGTTCCTTTTGATGAAAGAAAAAACTGAACACGCTTTAAATAACATTATTGTAGGTCTTGCAACAATGGCCCTTCTAACTGCAATTGTAATTACAATTTTAGATCGCATATAAAAATCCTTTCCAATACGGGGAGGATTTTTTATAATTCCTTAGCTGCTATTTTTTGCTTTTTTTTTAAAAACTTAGGGTATGAATGTACCCTAAGTTTCGGAAGCCAATTATATAGGCAGCTAAGGGAAATTTTAAAACTCTTCCTCATATGATTCAACTTTTTTTGAAAATACGTTAAAATAATGGTTAATAGTCTTGTGAATAAAGGAGGGGATACACGATGCCATATGGGTTTATACGACACATTGAAAATAAGGGATACAGTGTTGAAACGGTGCGAAGTTATGAGAAAGTTTTAAATCAGTTTTTCGCTTTTCTCTCAAAAAAGTATAAAAAGCACATAGAGCCATCCGAAATTAACCCCTCCGATATTAAAGGGTATATGAAAGACCAAAAGGAGCAAGGAAAGAGTAATTCCACTATAAATAAGGAATTAGCAATCTTAAAAACCTTTTTCAATTTTCTCTGGGAAAGCAGTACGGTCGCCGTAGATCCATCTGTAAAAATCAAAAGGTATAAAGACATAAAAAATCTTACTGTCGGAATATCCTATGAGGAAATTTTAAAATTGCGCGACAATGTACTAAACAACGAAACATACTCAAATATTAGGAAAGCAATCTTTATCTTAGCAGCAAGAGGATTAAAAACTTCAGACTTTCGTTTTAAGAAAGATGACGTTATTGATAATTCTGAAGATGAAACTGTTGAAATAAAGTTAAAAAACCGTAGAATTTTATTACAAGGCCAAGAGGCGGATTGTTTTTTGGAATACTTTTATGAAACCCTACTTAACGGAAGTGATTATGTATTCCTTACTAAATCCCATGGTGAAGATGTTGGTGAACCTATTCAAGTTATGTCCATACTCACTCATTTAAGGAATATCGCTCAGGATTACTTGCCAGAGGATTCTTCACCACTGACACTTATTTTGATTAGAAGAGCCATTGCATATGATCGGTATACTAACAAGGTCCCTATCCAGAGAATAGCTCAGGAATTAGGAATCGAAGAAGCTTCTGCATCAAACTATATCAAGATACTACTTGAAGGGAATACTCAAAAAGTTCTTGAAGGAGAAATATAGGCTAGTGTATAATTTTATCAATAATGCTTATATCTAATGGGAAAAACCCAGGGAGAACTTAACTTTCTATGTTAGGTTCTTTCTGGGTTTTTGTTTTTGGGGGGAGTACTAATGTGGAAGATAGAAAATTAACTAAAAGTCTTTATAATCTAGCAATCGCAGGACTAATTGGTGAAGGAGAATTTGATCACCTTGCCAAAGATATACCATTAAAAATACCTTTTTCTAGAAAAAAAGGATTTTACTTAGCGGATTTATTAAAAGATGGGAACCTAAACTCTAATTTAAGAATTGATCCCCAAAAAGGACAATTTACTATTCATTCCCATAAAATTTTACAATCCTTAAAAAAGCAATGGTACAAGGATAACACAAAAATTTTCAGCAATATACTCGATCCAAAGTTAATTAATCTTGATGCCATTATTATCAGTATTAATTTGTTCGGAAGTCGTAAATTAGAAAGCATTTCTATACCAACGAGCATTGATAAAGATTATGTTAAAGCGATTTCTTATTGCATTGAGCAGCATTTAAAAGTTCCTGTTATTCCTGGTGCTAACCAAATTAAAATAACAAACATTCCTCAGTTTATTGATTCTGTAATTACCGAGATACCAACTATTCATAGTGCAGAGTTGATCAACTTTTTAACTGTAAAAGAAAAAAAACGCTTAGTAGAAGGTGTTTCGTTATGAAGAAAAAATCACGTTTTGTTGTTCCGCTACTAATTGGAGCGCTAATATTAAGCGGGTGTTCCGGAGGGAAGTTTGCTGAAGAAGCTAAAAAAAATGAAGAAAGAAATGCTGAATTAAAAGACTATCAGAAAAAAAAGGAAGCTGAAGAAGAAAAAGTACAAAAAGAATTTTATGAAAATCATAAAAAGCCCTTAAATGAGGTTATCCAAGAAAATGATTTGGATTCTGAACAGATAGTGGACACCATTGAATTTGAACCTCAAGATAGTTACCAGGATGGAGATCTTTTTTCTAAACACGTTTCTAAAATTTTATTTGAATTCTATACTCTTAAGATCACTGCAGAAGAATATTACAACTTCTTGAGTGCATATGGAAGTGAAGAAGTTCTAAAGGAGTTACCTACGAAAGAAGATGCCATAACGATTCTCAGCACACTACAAGATATGTATAAAAAACAAAATATTTCAGGAGATAGTTATACTCTTACTACCGTTACATATGATCGATTGAAAAGAGAAGGAAGGTTCTATAGAAAAGTCTTAACTACGAATGGTGAGGAGTATTTTGTAACGACCATAGTAAAAGAAAACGATGTATGGAAATTTAGTGAGGATAGTCCGTCACCACCTTTTATAGACAGCAGCAATGGCAGTCAATTTCAAACGACCGATAAAAACGATAATTAAAGGAGTTGCATACTGATGGAAACTATTTCAGATGTAAACATTTACGAGTACACAGACCAAAAGCTAAAAGCTCACTTTCAAAATAACGAACAGTTTAACTTTGAATTAGCCCAAACTTTCAATTTTTATAAAGAACTTCTCCAGGATCTCATTAATGATTCCGATAGAGAACGGCTGGAAAAAGATCTGTTTCAAAGCGTAAAGGCTCAAATATTTAACGGATACTATATGGCGCAAGAATTACTTCAAAGTGAAGAAGCTAACTTTAATGATGAATGGTTTAAACAATCCAAAGGAATGATCGCACAGCAGTTACCGGATATGCTAAGAATGGCTACCAATTATGACATAGACGGAATAATTACTCATGAGCCGCTAAAAGCTCTAGCTAGTTGGCTTGTAATTGAATACGAAGGGGTTTATCCTCTATTGATGGATATCTCCATAAATACGGCTTGTATGGGGGCAAAATGGGCCTTTATTGATGAAGGGGAGAAGAGGGGGATACCGACCTATCAATCCCAATATCTTGGCTTATTATCCCACATTGATGATGTATTGTTTATTGACCCTCAAACCTATCTCAGCTGTGAATACACTAACGATAGCAGTGAAGTTTGGAATGCCATCACATCCAAACATACAGGTCTTGATAAAATCGCTGAAGTAACAATCATTAAAGTTACAAGCGGCGAAACCACTGAAAATTACTATATGAACCTTAATATCAAGAACAGTCTATCGATTACAGAGCAGCAAATTCTTATTGATAACCTCGCTGTTAGATTGATGCTGAACAAAGAGATAGAAAGAAACCAACTGATTCTCGCAGCTGCTTCAGTTGAAGAATTTTATGTGATTAATAATAATCTTTAGGATAAACATAAAAAGCCGCTCTCCTAATACTAATACATGTACTAAGAGGGCGGCTTTTATTCTATTCTAGTTACTCAATTCAAAATCATTCATCTCTACTTCGCCTTTTAACCATTTAAGGCATAAATCCTCTGTAATGAACTCTTCAACCCAACACTCCCCGGATGAATTGTCAATACCAATGTAATGGCCGTTTTCCTCAACCATGAATAACCCTATAGGTTTATAATTATTCATAATATCAGAAGCTTCTCTTTTATCAATCTTTTTTATTTTATTTCTGTTCTCTTTAATATCTGTGGTTTCTGGATTTCTCTCCGCAATGTTATTCATAATAAGTCCCTCTTTCTCACAAAATTATTATCTCTCTCCTAAGATGCAATCGTTAATTTCTCTGATGACTGCACATCAGTCGAACGCATATAACCTTTCTTCGCATGAAAAAAAGTGATGTGTGAGTTAATATTATAATCCTCAATAAGGATTGTAAGTATGTTTGCAATTGACAAGGCTGCTAATTTGTTCACTATTAATCTTTGAGGTTCAGAAGCAGTTAGTTCGGTACAAGAAAGCTCACTCGGCCGAATATCGTCTTGGTCCTGAAGAACATCAGGGAACATTTCAGCCATTGGTGCTTGTTTGAATAAATTCATCCTTACACCAGTGACTACCTGACCGCTCCATCCACTTTCACGGTAATCCCGTAACTCTTCTTCGGTCCATCTCTCTTTTGGCCTCGTTCTCCAATCATCAGGTACCTTTGTTGACTCATTTCCTGCATCGATATATACTACAGTCTTCATTTTCTTAAACAGTTCATGAATGACTCGGCGAGTATAGTTATTGTCCACACAGCCCACAATTATCGGCAAAAACAATTTATTACATTGTCGCTCTCCCTCATCATACATGGACATGTATTCCATTGAAAAAAGAGCCCGCAAGTCTTTCTCTGATTCGATATAAGAATCGCTAAAAGAGCCAATGTCAATTCCATAAGCAGCCGAATAGCGGCTTGCCAAAACATCAGCCTTTTTCAAACCTACCTCCTGTGGCAGAAATAACTGATTTCCTAAATTTTTTTCTTCAATAACGTCAGGGTCAGCAATTACATACGCCGCTTTTGTCTTCGTTGTCCCTAATAGTTGAGCGATATGTTGAACAACATAACCACCCGTGCCTCCAGCTCCGACCTGCACAATAAAGGGGAAAACACCTTGATAGTCGTACCAATTATCTTTAGCTGCTTTTAGAATGTTAATTCCGTTCATGCTACCACAACCTCAACTTTTGACATATCAAAGGCTGGAAGCGATTTAAACGGATCCTCAAACACCAGATGAAAAGGCACTGGTTTATGGCCTTCATCCTCAGAAATAAAGCAACGAATTGTTATATCCGGCAATGGCTTTTGCAAACCTCCTACGATAGCATAAATCATCCCAGGAAGCCGTTCTGATTCGTTATCTTGAGTAGAGGGGAGGGGAGCCATACAATGGTGAGAATGAATCTCTAAAACCTTTATGGCATCTTCAACTCTCTCTGCAATATCGTATGAAGATTCGCTAACTTCACACCAATATTTATGAACCCGCTGTGCCGGAACATCTAAAAAGAAATGCCCTGTTGCACTTTTGTAAATGTCAGCATGGATTTCTAGAGATTGTTCAGCGTACAAACGGGCCAAGCTTATAAATTGGCTTAATACATTGAACGGAACGGGAAAAGAAACGCCTTCTTGCGAAGACGTTTCTCTACAATTCCCTTTCTTTTTTGCTTTCATGACTGGAATGACAATATTCTTGTCCTTCAAATAAACCATCTCCGTCATGTCCTTTACAAGTTCAGGAAAATCCTTTTCCATTCTTTTGCGAAGTAATTCTCCATCCAATGGACGTCTTTCTGTTTCTCCGTCTTTCTTTTTGACTAGCAAGCCTTCAGCTAATTCCTCTGAAGTAAAATAGGAAATGATTTCGATGGATTCACCAAAGTAACGAATCACTGTATCCTGGTTTACTTCAAAAAGATCTTTTTCCGTCCCCTTATTTTCGGCGCTAGTAGCAGCCTTCTTATTTTCCACCTGTTTACGCAATTCTTCGGCTTTTCGAGCCCTTTCTTCTTCCTCCTGCTTTTTTTGCTCAGCGTATTCATCAACAATCCCAAACATTGAAAAAATATCTTCCTGCCCTGCGATTACATTCTTAGTCATTAAAATCCACTCCTAATCTAATTATTTTTTTTGAATAGATCTCCAAACTTATTGTTACTTGGCATAAGCCAGTCATCATCAAAAGGTTGTTCTTTAATTCGCTCGATTAAAGCTCGGAATCTGGATATCCCCAAGGTTGTACGCACACCGTGATCTTCGTTAAACGGAGAGGCAACAAACCACCTAAAGGCACGCTCTAGTTCAACGATATCCTTAATTTCTAACCTTTGATTCAACCCCCAGCATACGATCCCATTGCTCTTACCGACATTAGGATATGGGAATACAAACAAAGGGGTATCATCAGTAACTGGACACCCGTTGTCCTGAACTGCATAGATTCTCATTTCAGATATCTTTAATCCCCTATTTCCAAATGGTACAAGAAGATATTGTAAAACCATTCGAGGAAACCCAATGGTAAAAAAATTTTCTTCTTCTCCATATCGGATTTCCCACATCTTCTTTTCTAATAGCATTGTAACGCGCTGCTTACTACCAGATTCATTTGAAGAGTAGCGAATGCATCTTGCAGGAAGGGTAGGAGTGCTCTTTTCTTCGTTGCGTTTTGCATCTGCATCGTAAGCATTTTCTGGAGCCTGCTGTAACGCTTGGATAATATCTTCAACCCGATAATAAAATGGACCTTTCCGCACACCATTGTCACCAATTTGAAAAGCTTCTATTGGGAATTCAGACGATTTTGGAACATCTGACAGTTCAAATTGCCACCGCATTTGATTCTTGCTCCTTTCTAGTCGGTAATATGTCCAGAAGGACATACAGAACATCAACAAGGTCTATAGGTCCGTCATCTTCATACCATGTCAAAATTACTCCATTTTCAATTGAAGTAATCTCACCATAGCCACAATAAAAATCCGCGCCTCCACCGATGGTTCCTGAGCGAATTTTTGTATGGTCAATACGATCATCCAGGATAACAATAATTCCCGTGCCTTCCAGGTCATCATGATGGTGAGAAAGGCCGGCACGTTCGCACCAATATGTTTTATCAGGAATCTCTTCTTCACCGCTATGAGGAAACCAATAATCTACGATAGTAAAGACGGAATTCACTGTATGCATGAAAATGTCCCAGTCATATTCCTGTCCAAAATCATAATTAACCACATAGTGGGGGAACTTTTTTAAATCCACACCATAGTCAAATGCTAGTTTCATTAGCATAAGATTTTGAACTGTCCCCTTAAGACTATAGTAATCATCATGTGACTCCATAATTTCCCTCCTACAGAAATAAGAAAGGGGAAGGTGGCCTCTGTTTCGGCAACTTCCCCAGACTGTATATTTTATTAGATAGAGCCATTATCCGCGTATATGGATGATTAGGATCAATGCAAATACGTCCCTCTGTGTCTTCATCAGAAAGAACAGAATCTAATCCTTCATACACTTCGATTAGATCCTCGAATTCAAACTTTGAGAAGTTTATATCCTCCGTACATAACTGGTTCTGAATCACCATAAGCACATAGTTTTGTCCGATTTGCTCTTCAACACTTCCTTGTCCCTTATCGTTAATAAGTTCGGAGAAGGTGGAGAAACTAAATCCATTTCTCATTGTCATACCTCCTTAAAAACAGGAAGGAATCCTCCCTGTCTTTATGTTGTTCTTACCGGCAACACAAGCTGAAGCTCTTCGTAGGTTGATGAACATGGAGTAACCAGAAAAGGCCTCATGTTACCCTGGTATTTAAAGTTGATATATTCATCATCTATCGCTTTTAGAGCGTCAATCATGTATTTGGAAGAGAAAGAAATGGTAAAATCGTCTTCACCGCTCAATTCCTCGTAATCAACCACTTCTACACCTTTACCAATTTGCGATTGGTGAGTGGAGATTGTGGCTGCTCCATTAACGTGAAGTTTTACCACTCCGCCTTTTCCATTGTCTGCTCCATTGGCCAATCCGCTTATACGATCAAGACTCTCCAAAAATTCTTTGCGACTTATTTTCATTTCCGCTCTGAACTCTGTAGGGATAAGACGTGAAGTATCAGGATAATTGCCTTCTAACAAGCGGCTATAAAAGAATAACGCTCCATTTTTAAACACCACTTGATTATCAGATTCACAATATAGGCTAACATCCTCTTGTAAATCGAAGGTTTTGGCCAGTTTATCTAATGACTTTGCTGGAATAACCAATCTTAAGTCTTTCTTTCCTTCCACCTTTGACTTAACTTGGCCCAAACGGTGAGAATCCGTACAGACCAGCTGCATACAATCTTCCGTGATAGATAGATTGACGCCTGTTAGGATAGGCCGAATTTCCGAATCTGATGCAGCGAAAGATGTTTTCTTTACAAAAGAATTGAAATCTGTACCTTTCAATGTGAAGGTAGGTTTTTCAATATCAAAAGTAGGTAGTTTCGGATATTCTTCCGGATCAAAAGTGTTAAGATTGAATTCTGATTTTTTACCATATTTAATGGTCAAATTAAAGTCGATTAGTTTTAATTCCAAATTCTTCTTCAGCTTTTTCGAGATATCCGATACTTGCTTCGGTAGAACAGTCTTGCCTGGAACAAACACATCGACATTTTCACCATCAACCGGAATATGATAACGGAAAGATTCCGTGCTGTCAGAACCAACCAAGATGATCTCTTGTTCATTAACTTCCATAAAGACGCCTTGAAGAATGGGAATACTGTGCTTAGCATTTACCACTTTCTCCACCTTTTTTAGTGCTTCAGCAAAAAGTTGACTATCGATTTTAAAATGCATAATAACTGCCCCCTAGAAAGTTTTTTAATAAAAAAGTACAAAAGGATTATCCTTTTGTACTTTTGCCCCGCTTAATATTAAGCTATTTGTTTGATATGCCCTTGTTTTAAGTCCTCTTTAACAAATTGAACGATCTCTTTTACCTGTTCCAAAGTGACATGGGTAAAGCAGGAAAAAAGATTTTCAACTCTGATTTTGGGATTTAAAATCTGCACATAATTTAAGACATCATCCATTGAAATTTTATAATGATTAGCAACCACGGTTAAATCATTGACTGGCCGCAACACATTGTAATACTGCCTAAACTCAGCTTCAGATGCTTTTTCAAAGACCTCAGTAATAGTTGTTTGTTGGATACTCGGATTGATTCGTTTGAACAAAGGCATGATCCAATTAGAATGTTCAGTAAGCCCGGTATTTTTTAGATATTCCGTAATCACTTTAACAGCTGTACCGCGATTAAATTCGGATTTTTCATCTGACATTTGCGGTTTTTGCTGTTGTTGACTAGATGTTTGATTATTAGGGTTTCTCCTTTGTTCGTTTCCTTCGGAAAAAGAATGCTTTTTTTCATTTTCAGGTAACGCCCATATCGGTAACTTGGGAGGAAGCCAATAACCATAAACATTATTCTTTTTATCGTTTATTCGTATTGCTCCATCCCGTTTGTCGTCAAAAACTTCCACAAACATGGATTCAAGCTTATACAGATATCGTCCAATACCCCACTGTACAGCTGCTCTTTTCATGGCGCCTGAAAGTCCGCCTTTAAGCGATTCAATCTCTGTCTGTTCAGCACCGTCCGATTTTTCAACCCATTCACCATCTATGAAGCAAGAGATAGTGCATAAAATTCCATCTTTGAAATCCTTGTAGCTGTTCTTCCAGCCGGCAGGACCGAAGACTTCATCAAGGCGGTTTTGAATTGCCCTGTTTGTTACATAAGCCAATACCATTGCCCACTTCTTTCCATTTTTAATACCTGAATGACTGACACGCCATTCGATATCCTTAGATGGAAATGGAGCCTGCAGCTTACTGATAACTTCTTCCATACTACAATCTTGTTTCATTGAAAACAGCCCCTCTTAAAGTATTTATAACCTTCCACCTCATTTTTTTGCTGAAAACACAAAAAAACCTTTGAGATTTGATATAGGACAGAAAAGCATAGAAATGCTTATCTATCATTCATCAACCTCAAAGGTTGCAGTGTTTGTTAGAAACCGCTAATCCAAAATAGGATTGCAAAAAAATTAAAAAGAAAAAGGTTATAGGAAAATTATACATTTGATATGAGGAAAGGACAACTGAAAATTTATTGCATAGTTGAATTTAGTTTAAATGGAGCTTTAATTCGGAATAAATTATGCTATAATTGAAACTAACTAAATTATTTTAAAGCGACGACCGCTAGGCACCCCCCTCATTTTAGGGGGATGTTTAGTGGTTTTTTTGTTTTCACTAAATAAAAGAAGGAGGAAAGATTGTGGTTGAATTTAAGAAGATAAAGCCATTAAACGATGCCGAAAGGCTGATTATTCTACGAAAAAGATTGAATCTCAGTCAATTTCAATTCGCCCAGGAACTAGGGATTAGTTCAAGTTACTTGGGGCAAGCAGAACGCGGAAACTGCTCATTTAGCCCTTTCTTAAAAGAGCGAATAAATGAATACCTAAAACGGGAGAAAGAAATTAATGAAAAAGATTTATTTGGCAATAAGTGAAGAGGAATCCCTCGGGATTAAACCTGTACTATATAAAAAAATACCCAATAGCGAAATCCTTTTTATATCTGACCAGGAAATAGAAGAGGTCTTATCCTCCTCTTTCCATATGCTTATTGTTCCGTCACATAAAATTGATTTATCCGAAATAAACACATCTGATTTGGCCGGAACGCTTGTTATATTGGATCCATCTCATACTGAATCTTTTTCTGTAAGTAGAAATGTTGATACATATAATTCGATAGATAACTTTAAAGTAGCTATCCTTACTAAGGATTTAGAAAATCAGGATTTAAAAATAGAAAACAACACATTGAGTTTAAAGCAAAACTTTGACCATGGGGAAGAAAAGGCCCAACACAAAGAGCCATCCACTCAAAAAAATGAAGTCAGGACGTTTGAAGGTTCAAAACTTACTAAAGAAACGCGAAAAGCTATGAACAATGTTAATGAAACGGAAGAGGGGAACCTCAGTAAGCCAGTAAACCTGGAAGTTCTTCCTTCTGCACCATTTTCAAAGGAAGATCCTATTCTTTCTTTGGAACCAGAACATGAGTTGAAAACAAATAGAGCAAAGTTAATAAGAGAAAATAATTTCAATTTTGGAAAATGGAAAGGAAATAAAATAATAGGAGTATGGTCGCCTCTTGCGACAAATGGTGTTTCTACTTTTGTAATGAATTACGCTATGTTTCTAAGTGATTTTGATATCGACATAATGGTGTTGGAGCCTCTAAAAAAGGACCCTGTTCTAAAAAGCAAATTAACGCGTTATCAATCAGTCCCGGATAACTGGGTATCATTTTTTGAAGCTCTTCATAATGAAGAGCTTGATATTAATTTAGTTAAGTGGTTTTTTAGAGGGGTTTACTGGCTTCCACTTCAAAAGAATGACTATCTGGGCGAGAAATGGACAAATCGAGATATCAATGAATACATGAAGAACCTAAAGAAGTGCGATATCGGTTTTGTAGACTTACCTTCTAAAGAAATAGAGTCCTTTACTGTAGAAGTATTGAAGCATTTAGATGAATTATGGATCATCATAGACAATAGATATGATCAAACTCTGGAGGAAATAGAAGAGTTTAATAGGATTAGACAGTATAGTTCAACTTTTAACTTTGCCACTAAATTGATAGTCACGCGGTGCCCTGATGAGGAATGGGCAAAGGATTTAGCCAAAGAACTTGATTTCCCTTTAATAGGGGTACTACCTTCCATGGATGCGGAAATACAGATGTCTGAGAGAGGTCACAAGCCGCTCCTAGATTATTTTCGTAGCAGGAAAAAATTAACCCCTATCTTTGAGGTCATTACAACTCATTTACTTGGTTCTTATTTCGATAAATATAAACCTACTCCTTGGAAAAGAATGAAAAGAATTCTTTCGAAAGGTTGATTTGATTTTAATTGAGATGCTATGATGATAGTAATCTACTTTATAATTTTTTCGTTTTTTGTGCTATCTTTCGAAGATATGCGGGATTCTATCAAAATAGCGGTCTTTGGATCGTAGGCAAGGGGTATTTATGCTCTTACTACAATCCATTGGCTGCTTTTTTATTTTCCAATGGAGGTGATTATCATGAATTTAAAAGAGATTAAAAAGGTTCTTATGACCGGCAAGGGAAAAATTATTATTGGGGGACACACACAGGGGCGCTTAGCTAAGAGAGGATATTCAAAGGGGGATATTGTCACAGCAATCTTTAATGGTCAGATAGTCGAACGGCAAGGTGCTCAAAAGATTGCGATAGCCGGCCGCGATATGGATGATAATCCAATCGTAATAGTCATCGCTAAACTTTCAGCATTATCTTTCAAAGTCGTTACAGTTATGCCACCTATAGACCATCACCGATTTAAAGACTGCGTATGACAAAAAGTACTTTAAGAGAGGCGGATGCAGATTATGAAATTTATGCGAAAGACAAGATTATCAGGCTGGTACGAATATTACCGTACCCCATGTCCTATTTGTGGTCATACTGGCGGTTGTATGGCGCATGAAGATGGTAATGTAGTTGCTTGTATTAGAGTGGAGAGCGAGAAGGTCTTTTCAAAAAATTCAGCCCTACCAAGCTTTTTGCACTTTCTTAATGGAAACAAGAAGCAGAAAATCAACAAAAGTGAGGTAGAGGAATTTAAAGGAAATCCTAAGCGGGATTCTAACGAATTGAACAAGGTCTTCAGAACATTTCTTGATAATCTTGAACTAGAAGATGATCACTATGCTCACCTTACCTCTCCTCAACGACAACTGTCGGATAAACAGGTTATGATTCGGGAGTATCAAAGTTTTCCTGAAAAGCCTTGGGAGGTAGCAAGAGTAATTAGTGATGAGCTGGATATAGAGGATTTTACCGGCATACCGGGTTTCTATGTTCGTGATAACAAATACTGGACAATAGCAGGCAATAATGGAATATTAATCCCTTTTCGGAACCATTATAATCAAATTGTCGGATTTCAGTACCGAATCGACAATCCTCCTAATGTTATTGAAATCAAACCAAATCGTCCTGGATTGAACGCCCGTATTAAAGAGCAACCAAATTTAGTCCAAGTGACTTTCGAAGGGGAAATCATACTCGAAAAAACTATTGAACTAAACAAAACATGGACCACCATTACCCATAATGGAGATATCAAGGGGTGGGTGAGAGTTGTAAAAGGTAACCGTTATTACTGGCTAAGTTCAGCAAATAAACCGCAAGGAACAGGGTCGGGCGATCCCGCTCCTATACACGTTTCAGTGCCATCTTCAAAACTCAAAAAATGGGAATCAGGAACTTTACAAAAAGCTCGTACCGTGTGGCTATCTGAAGGTCCTCTAAAATGTGATATAGCGTCTGATTGTATCGAGAAACTATATGATCCGCTAGAATTAGAGGATATTGGAACAACCTTCATAGCCCTTCCAGGAGTCGGTGCGTGGAGATTAGCAATCCCTGTTATGAAAGAGATGGGAGTTGAGCAAGTGAATTTATGCTTTGACGCTGATGCAGTTTCAAACGCGCAAGTAAAGAAACATCTTATGGAGTGTGCGAAAGAATTGAAGCAGCATGGGTTCAAAGCAAATTTAATTTTATGGAATGAGGAAGAAGCTAAAGGCCTTGATGATTTATTGCTAAAAAATAGGTTGCCTCACATAAAAAAATTATTTTAGTTTTTTAGCTAGTCCTTTGAGAAAACATTCTCGAAGGACTTCTTTTTTTGTTTAAATGCCCCACTAAAAACCAACTAAACAAAATGGATTATATTCCCTTTCAAAAGTAATAGAATTTATTTTAGAATAAAAACGGATACTATTTACAGGAGATAAAAATGAGAAAATATACAAAAAAAGTACTATTAGGGGTTCCGTCAGGAAAATGCGGATTTACAACGCTAAGCACATTTTCGAGACGGTTCCCCCTTTTTTAACAACGTTAAGAAAGTTTTAGTGGTCTTAAAGAGCCTATAGAGATTACCTTCTCCGGATTAAAGTGATATTCTCCTAGTAAATTAATATGTTCCCAACCTAGAGGCGACATATGGTGCAATAATTCTTCATTAAAACTACGAGACTGTTTTTGATATTCGACTGCTTTTGTTAGATGTAAGGTATTCCAGATACCGCATTAATGATTATATTTAAGGCACTGGCCCTTTGCAATTGATGCTGTATGGTTCGTTCCCTAAGCTCACCTTGTTTTCCAAAGAAAATAGCCCTTGCCAATCCATTCATGGCTTCTCCTTTATTCAATCCTCGTTGTATTTTTCTTCTTAATGATTCATCCGATATATAATTCAAAATAAAGATCGTTTTTTCTATTCGGCCCATCTCACGTAAGGTGGTAGCTAAGCTGTTTTGTCTTGAATAGGAACCTAGTTTCCCCATAATAAGGGATGTTGAAACTGTTCCTTCCTTTATAGAATGAGCTAATCGCAAAACATCTTCATAATTTTCTTTAATGACCTTTGTATTTATTTGTCCACGTAAAATGGCTTCTAATTTTGGATATTCACTTGCTTTATCTATTGTAAATAATTTTGAATCTGATAAATCTCTTATTCTTGGAGCAAATTTAAATCCTAATAAATGAGTAAGCCCAAATATTTGGTCTGTGTAACCAGCTGTGTCTGTATAATGCTCTTCTATATTTAGATCCGTCTCATGGTGACAATTGTAATTTATGGAAATTTACTAATATGGCTTGTGCCTTATTCATTGCATCTTCATACAGACGCCATTGAGATACATTGGCTAGTTGCTTATATGTAAGTCCGGGTGTGGCTTCGGCCATCTTGCTTAAGCCAATATTCATTCCCATTCCTAAAAGGGCAGCCATGATAATGATTGTTTCCTCCTTATCTGGTTTTCGATTATTGGAAGCATGAGTGAATTGCTCATGAAATCCTGTTATATGAGCAACATCCATAAGTAAATCAGTTAATTTTATTCTTGGTAGCATTTGATAAAGGCTTGCGCTAAATTTTTTTGCTTCTTCTGGAACATCTTTTTCTAAGCGTGCAAGTGACAGTTTTCCTTTTTCAAGAGAAACCCCATCTAACTTGTTGGAATTGGCAGCTAACCATTTTAACTTTTCATTAAGGCTACTGGTTCTCTTTGTTATATAATCTTTGAATGATAAACTAACTGATAATCTCGTATTCCCCTTCGATTGATTCCATATATCTTCCGAAAACAAATATTCCTCAAAATCCCTATATTGTCTGCTGCCAACAATAGAAACATCTCCTGCCCGAACATGCTCCCGAAGTTCTGTTAAAACAGCCATTTCATAGTAATGACGATTAATTGTTGTACCATCATCCTCGTATAAATGCTTTTTCCATCGTTTTGAAATAAAATCCACAGGTGAGTCATCAGGCACTTTTCGCTTTCCGGATTCGTTCATTCCTCGAATAATCTCAACAGCCTGTAAAAGTGGCTCATTTGCCTTTGTAGAATGGAATTCCAATACTCTTAATAGCGTTGGCGTATATTTTCTTAGTGAATAAAACCGTTTTTGCAGTAAGTCCAAATAATCATAGTCGGCAGGACGGGCAAGCTTTTGAGCATCTTCTACTGAAGAGACAAAGGTATCCCATTCAATAATCGATTCTAAAACCTTAAAAACGTCTAATTTTTCCTCTCTTGCTTTAATTAATGCTTGTCCGATGTTCGTAAAGTGTATAACTTTCTCATTTAGTTTTTTACCGTTTTGTTTCTGGATTTCCTCTTGAGCCTTACGACCTTTTGATAACAAACTAAGTATTTGCCTATCATGAATTTCAAACGCATTATCTGTTAGCTCCTGAGTAAGTTGTAATAAATAGACGGTTAATATCGAATAACGTTTATTTTCTTGAAAGTCACGGAATGCATACGGCTCGTATCTTGAACCTAAGCGAGATAGCTGTAATAGGCGGTTGCGATGCAAATGGCTAATTTTTACCGTCTCTAATTCTATTCCCCGAATGTATTCGAGTCGTTCTATTACTTTCAGAAATGTTTCGGGTGAAGGATGACCCGGTGGTTCCTTTAACCAACCCAATAACGTTTTATTGGATTCGGATGGATGCTGCGAAGTAATGATCTCTTCAAGTTTTACTTTTTGCTCATTTGTTAGGGACTGACTAACCGTATTAAATAGCTTCTTTTCGGCCATTGCTCTTGCCTCCCACACCATTCTCTCAAGTGTAGTGATAGCAGGTAGTATGATTTTGTTTTTTCTTAGGAGGTCGATACATTCATGTAGTAGATGAATGGCATCACCATTTTCCAAAGCTAATTGATGAAGATGCTTAAAGGTCATTCGATATTCTTTTAGGGTAAAAGTTACAAAATCGTATTCACTTCGAATTTCTTTCAAATGATCCCAAAGTGTATTTTCTCTTTGAGGATAAAGACTAAGTGAAGATGGACTAGCACCGATTTGTTTTGATATATAATGTATGAGCGAATCTGGGATGCTTTTGATATGAGTGTACGGCCAACCAGGGTACCGAAGAACGGCTAATTGAACGGCGAACCCTAACCGGTTTTCTTCTCTTCTTCGTTTATTTATAATTTCTAAATCTCGTTTGGAAAAAGTGTAGTAGGTTCCTAGCACCCAGTCATCTTCTGGAATTTGCATAAGAGCCTCTCTCTGTTCGGGTGTAAGCAATTCCCTACCTCTCGCAATTTTCATTCAGCATCATCCCATTTCTATAATTTCTCAATTTATTACTTCAATTATATATCAATAGAGTGTACTCTATTGATACAAGTATAGTAGACTGATAAAATCATAGTTAAGAGTGTCTCATAAGACTTGTCTCAATAACGAGGTGAAATTTTGCAGAAAATCGGTTATGTACGCGTCAGTTCGACTAGCCAAAATCCTTCAAGACAATTTCGGCAATTGAACGAAATTGGAATGGATATTATTTATGAAGAAAAAACTTCAGGAGCCACAAAAGATCGTGAACAACTTCAAAAAATGTTAGAGGATTTACAGGAAGGTGACATTATTTATGTTACAGATTTAACTCGGATCACTCGAAGTACGCAAGATTTATTTGAATTGATTGATTTAATACGAAATAAAAAGGCAAGCTTAAAATCACTTAAGGATACATGGCTAGATTTATCAGAAGATAATCCATATAGCCAATTCTTAATTACGGTAATGGCTGGTGTTAACCAATTAGAGCGAGACCTTATTCGTATGCGTCAGCGTGAAGGAATTGAGCTCGCAAAGAAAGAAGGGAAGTTTAAAGGACGGTTAAAGAAATATCATAAAAATCACGCAGGAATGAATTATGCAGTAAAGCTATATAAAGAAGGAAATATGACTGTAAATCAAATTTGTGAAATTACAAATGTATCTAGAGCTTCTTTATATAGAAAGCTATCGGAAGGAAAAAAATAAGCATTCATTACTTATATTAAAAATTTCCGGGGATTGTGAAACAACGTACCTAACCAAGCAGGCTATTTCTATAAGGAAGTATCAATATTTGTTTATCTAACTAGGCACGATCATCAAAGGGTTCCGAGTACATTTTAACGGAGATATACGCTAAACTCAGATTTAAAGCAAGGCTGTATTTTCCGAGAACACTTTATAAAAAACAACCTTAGTCAATCACAAACGAAGGTTGTTTTTATAAAGTCATGGTCTAATTAAAACAATTGCTGTCCCAAGAGCATACTTGAGACTGAAAAGGCACCAGCAGGTGGTAAAACATTAGTATATATGGGAGGTCCCAAACGGGGTGTAAAGGTTGTAGCAATCCAATTTCCATATTCACCAGCCAGCAAAGAGGGAGGTTTCATTATAAACCGTCCACTTAAAACGAAATGCCGAATGCTTATAGCGGTCTCATCAAATATTGTCAAGTTGCCAAAAAAGGAGGCATATGGTGAATCGAAACTTATTTGTTTAGCGCTTTCGTCCCAATACCCATTAATCGGAATAGGTATACCACGAAAATTAACTGTACCTACTACTTTGTTGTCTACAATGGAATCAATGGTAAGTATACCTCTAATAATGGATCTCCCCGCAATAGAAGCATCAATCCCCCATACGGATGGAAAGGGGATACTAACTTTGGCTGTCTTTGGAATTTTCAAAATTAACCTCTCCTTGATTATTTTATGTATGGATTGAGTTGTATTTAATCATAATCCTGTAGTAATGATACAGTATATGCACAGAGAATCACTTAGGTGTTTTGTTAAGAAAGAAGCATCAATAATCAATCAGCCTACTGTCTAGATGAACAAGAGTTTGCCTGACCCACGAAAAATATGGAACATTAATTCCTGCTGCTCATACATATGGTCTCGCATTTGGAAAATTTCTTAGCTTTAAAATAAATCATCTGATTCAATGAAATGTAATGCCTATCATCACCTATTTTTATATGTACCTCAGAAGAATTCCTATACCTCCGTTACTCTTCGATCATATTGCATTTGTACGAGGTGGTGTAAAATGTTTAAATTATATTTAGATCCTGGTCACAGGGGAGTGGACCCAGGAGCTATTGGCAATGGGATGCAGGAAAAAGAAATTACCTTAAATATTTCCCATAGCATTCGAAATCTCTCGGAAAACCATTATGAAGGCCTGCAAATTAAAATGAGTAGAACAGCAGATATTACGCGCAGCTTAAAAGAACGTACAGATGATGCGAATGCTTGGGGTGCAGATTATTTTCTATCCATCCACGTTAATGCATTTAACGGTTCAGCTCATGGGTATGAAGATTATATTCATAACAGTTTGTCTGATTCATCGAGAACAGCGTTCATTCGGGACATTAGAAATTGTCAAAGTAAATAACTTGCATAACCGTGGCAAAAAAAAGGCCAATTTCCATGTACTGCGAGAAACCAGAATGCCCGCTTTATTAACGGAGAACGGATTTATTGATCATGCAAGCGATGCCCAAAAATTAAGAGACCCGAATTGGCGGCAAGCGGTTGTCCAAGGGCATGTTAATGGGTTAGCACGCGCGTTTAATTTGAAGAGAAAATCGACTAATCTGAAAAGCAATATGGCTATTAAACGTGTAATTGTTGACGGTGTGCAAGTAGGTGCTTACGCAGAAGAAGAAAATGTGTTGAGAACTGTACAACGCAACCTGAGAACAGCACAAAGGATTATTATTGAAAATGTGTAGTTTCGTTGGGATAACGGTTGCTTGACTGCAAGCACGTTAAAGTTTTATCAAAATGGATAACTAGGCTGGATGAACAAAATATACGCTAAGCCTTTGATGTGACGGGCTTAGCATTTTTTTCTTGCTCTAAGTTGGTCCGGCCGATATAAGCCAGGACTAGCTTAATATCAGATGAATAGAACGAAGTTGTTGAGGGAATTATAGCTCATGATGTTTCTATTTCCAATTGTTGGATTTGAGGTGAGTTTTTGCCTAAGATTACTCCTATTCAGTCATACATGATTATTATGCTTTCGGTTGGATTAATGAACCACGTGATTATTATCCCTTTACTACTCGAAGCATCAAAGCGAGATGCCTGGCTCGTAGTGCTTCTTGTTTTTGTCGCTTCACCTGTTTGGATTGGTTGCTTGAACTACATCATTCAAAACATGAACAATCAACACATGAAAAAGTGGCTAGATCAGCACTTTGGAAAGTTTTTATCTGCAATCTTAGTGATTATTTATAGTTTGTTATTATGGCTCATGGGCTTTATTTCCTTAAAAGATACTCTAACATGGACAATCGCATCTTACTTGCCGCAAACACCGATACTAGTTCTTGCGGGAACCACACTTGTTGCATGCTTCTTTGCTGCTTTTCAAGGACTCCGTACAATTGCAATTGTGAGCGGAATATTGTTGCCATTTGTTGTTATTCTAGGTCATCTTGTGGCGATTGCCAATTTTCAGTTTAAAGATTATACCCTGCTTTTTCCTTTGTTAGAAAACGGGACAGCTCCATTATGGAAAGGTGTTCCTTACGTTGCCGGGGGATTGCTGGAGTTGTCTTTCTTGATGTTGCTGATTCAGCACAAATTAACAAAAAAACCAGGATTTAAAAGCTTGATGTTGATGTGCTTCATCCTTACAGGACTTACGTTAGGACCATTGATGGGATCGATTGCGATATTTGGCCCTGATGAAGCGGCTAACCAGAGATACCCAGCTTACGCTCAATGGAGAATCGTTAGACTGGGAGAATATGTGGAGCATGTCGATTTTTTTTCGATTTACCAGTGGCTATCCGGTACATTCATTCGTGTGTCCCTTTCTATCTATCTCTTGGGAGAATTGTGGAATTTACAAAAACGCAGTTGGTTACCCGTGTTATTTGGCGCATTGGCCATGCTTGTTGCCATTTTGCTGCCGATGAGCGACATGGCTTTTCTAGACTTGTTAGGAAGGTTTTATTTTCCTTCATTTTGTATCTTTACAGTAGGGACCTTGATCCTGTATGTTGGTCGAATGATCATCTCAAGAATTCGCCAAAAGGAGTGACTAGCTAGGATGAATAAACTATTCCGACGAATGAAAAGAATATTTGGAAATCAGGGGGCAGAAAGCAAGAGGCCATCGCCTAATACAGAGGCAACAGTCTTGCAACCGCTTAATGAACAATCACTCATCCAACACTTTAAAATGTGTCAAGATGTTAAGCGCCATGTTTACAAATTAAACCCTGATGATGAACAATCGAGAATCCTATTGCTTTATTGTGAGGGGTTAAGTGACAACCAAACATTCATTCATGAAACTGTGCTTCCTCATTTGACCCGATTTTATGAAAACAATGGTTTTCACCATCAGGAGGAAATAGTCGAGTCGAGCCAACTACAATTAGAGTTCGTTACTCTTGAGGAGTGGGAGCAAACGGCCGAAACGGATATTTTTGAAGGCAAACTGCTTTTGTTTATTCCGACCCTACGTTCCTTGTTCTCCCTCGATATCTCAAAAAAACCGGCGCGAAATCCGGAAGAATCCAGTATTGAGGTCTCGGTACGGGGGCCAAAGGATGGATTTGTGGAAGAAGTGGGAGTCAATGTGGCGTTAATTCGGAAACGAATCAAATCAACCAGCATGGTTTATGAAACGAAAAAAGTAGGCGTTCGCACGAAAACAACCGTTGCAATTCTTTACATGCGTGACATTGTTGATCCTAAGATTGTTCAAGATGTAAAGAATAAATTAGATGATCTTCACATTGACGGAGCGTTTAGCGCCACTCAGCTAGAAGAATTAATGGAACCGACAAAAGCATTGTTTCCTTTGATGGGGTATACAGGCAGACCAGACTTTACCGCTAACTGTATGCTAAATGGCCGTGTAGCGTTGATTGTGGATGGTACACCAGCTGCGTTGATTGCGCCTGCCAATTTATTTTTGCTTGTGAAAGCACCCGAAGATATCCACTTTACTGCTTTGTCAGCTACATTTGGTCAAACGCTTCGTTTACTTGGTTTGTCCGTATCGCTACTGCTTCCTGCATTTTTTGTTGCCATTCTTTCCTATCATCAAGATCAGCTGCCCTATTATCTGCTTGCCACTTTGGGGATTAACCGGTTGGGAATCCCTTTTGATTCGGCAACTGAAATGATTATTGTACTTATCTTTTTAGAAATCCTGCGGGAATCTGGTATCCGATTGCCTACTGCGGTCGGCTCCACGATAACGGTTGTAGGCGGACTTATCCTCGGGGATGCGGCCATTCGTGCTGGATTCTTATCCCCAGGTACCGTTGTCATCGGAGCAATTACACACATCTTTGGTTCAACTTTATCGAGCCTATCATTGGCTGGAACAATTAGTATCTTACGCTTTTTTCATTTCATTCTGTCTGCCATGCTTGGCATTTATGGCTTCTTCCTTGGAATATTTATTTTACTCAGCCATTTAGCCTCTTTGCGTTCATGCGGCTTGCCTTACTTAGCCCCAATATCACCTCCATTTAAAGACTTTTTCAACGCTTTGTTCCGATTACCTTGGCAATGGCGAAACACTCGACCGGACATGTTGAAGACACAAGATTCTACAAGGAAGAGGGACAGGTAAAAATGAGGAGATATAAAAGTATCGTTGCATTTTTCCTTCTTCTCACCCTTACCGGTTGCTGGGGCAAAAATGAAGTGCAAAACACAAACTATGCTACGGCTGTTGGAATAGACTATGTAGATGGCCAATACACCTTATATGTGCAATTGCTTGATTTCTCGACAGTGGCCAAGCTGGAGGGACAGCAAAAAGCGGAGCAACCCCCAGTTTGGATTGGCAAAGGCGAAGGTTCCTCGTTTACGGAGGCGGCAAATGATATGTACAGTACATCACAACAGCGCTTATACTGGGGACAAGTCTCAGCCATCTTGTTCAGCGAGAGATTGATGAAGGAAAACAAAGTCGGAGAAGTGCTGGAATTGATCAACCGTTATCGTGAAATAAGGGAGTTGACCTGGGTGTTTAGCACGAGAGAGCCTCCTGAAGAAATCTTGCTGGCAACCCCATTTTTTAGATTATCGCCAAAGGCATCCATTCTTCACAATCCCGAGCAAAATTTCAGACAGCTTTCTATCCTTGCTCCGGTCCGCTTGCAACAATTTTTACTGGACTCAAACGAAAAGGCAAGAACCAGTTATATACCGGAATTATCGCTTCGTAAAGGTCAATGGCAGGAAAGTCAAAAACCAAAAGAGCTGCTTAGATATTCAGGCGTACAAGTATATGATCTAAACAATTATTATGGACGAATGGATCTTAAGGATTTGTCCGGATTGCCTTGGCTAAGTACTCACACGATCCGAGTACCTCTTGATTTATTTACCAAAGAGAAGCTTGCGGCTGTTCTTGTCATAGAAAAACCCAAATATGAAGTGACTCCTATTGTGAAATTGAACAAGGCGTATTTCGATATTTCAGTAAAAGTGAAGGCAGAAATCAATGAATTGCATACGGACCTTACCGAAAAGGAACTCACACAAATGGCTCAGGAAAAAATAGAGGAACAAATTCGTAAAACGTATCAAACTGCTTTTAAAAATGAAATAGATATTTACGATTTGGGCGAATCTTTGTATCGCAAACACCCACATCAATGGAAGAGCATTGCCACAGGAAAACAGCAACTCGTTTTAAACCAAGATTCCCTGCGTCATGTAAAGGTTGAGGTGAATATTGTTTACCCTGGAAGATATAAATTACATGAATATGGGGAATCCACCTCGTGATTCTGGTAAGGGAAATTATTGCCCTCACCCTGCTTCTTCTGCTTAGCGTTGAAGAAGCAGAGTTTTTGTATACAAAAAATAGTTTAACGTTGTAAATCCGCATTTTCCTGACGGAACCCCTATTAGAATTTGCTCAAGAAAATCGTGAATTTTTTACGTCTGCTTCCAAATGGAATGAATACGCTAAAGAATATAGCCTGCCAAGTGTAGGTTGTTATAAGCGGTACTTTGGCTCGTGGAATAATGCCAAAAAATTAATTGGTTCCCCCATCTCTAATCCAACAAAAATAGAGTATAAATATTCTGAAAACCAAATAATAGAGGCATTGCAACAAAATGAAGAAATTGCTGTGAAGTCTACTCTTTGGCAGGCATACGCACAAGAAAAGGGCCTTCCATCATTTGAAACAATCGTCGGAAGATTTGGTTCTTGGAAAGCTGCCTTGTTATCAGCAGGTTTATCAAGTGACAAAGGAATGCCAACTCCACATACACCTGACAAGATGTATTCGAAGGAAGAATTAATTACCATTGCAAAAAAGCATAAATCTTCCTTTGTAAACAAAACACAATGGGATGAATACTCTAAGCTTCATAAATTGCCCTGCAGTTCGACATACACTAAACACTTTGGTTCTTGGGGCCTATCTTTGAGAGCTGTTGGAATCAATCCAGTTATAGAGCGAACCAAGAAATACACAAAAAACGACCTGATTAAACTTGCTGCTCAAAATCTAGATCTTTTATCAAGTTCCAAGCGTTGGAGAGGATGCGCTGCTTCAAGAAATCTTCCAACCTATAGAACCTATATTATCTACTTTGGTTCTTGGAAAAATGTGCAAAAATCCGTTGAATTATATTTACGTAAAGCAAATTAACCATTCAAAAACTTTACATCCCATTTTTCTGAGAGTAGAAATTTTTCCATTAAGTATTGACCACATAGGAGGATTCCATTAATATAAAGACATACAAATTAATAGTAACGGGACGGCCCCGAGGAAACTGTATGAAACACTATTTATCGTGATTCATACAGTTCTTCGGGGCTTTTTGTGTTGCATTAAAAGGAGGTGAATACATGAAAAAGCTAAATTCTAAAAAAATCATTTCTTTCGTCACTATGGCGGCGGTTTTCGCATTTGTGTTTATGGTCTTCTCCCCAGAGGAAGCAGCTGCTGCTTGGAAAAAAGCCGGTATCACTCCTTCAGGGGATATCAAAAACAGCACTATTTATAAAGATTTAGACACGATTGTTTACCTAGTTATGGCTGTTGGTGGTTTCTGGGTACTGCTATGCTTACTGTTTGCCGGTATGAAACTAGCTGCTGCTCAAGGGAATCCTCAAGCAAGGACTCAAGGGTTTGTCGGTCTAGCGATGAGCGCACTCGGCTTATTTATTATTGTTAAGGCATATGATATTGCAGGTTGGGTAGCAGGTTTCGGAAGCTAATCCAATATCATCTTTTAAAAAGCTGAAAATTCCCCTTACATAACACCCCTCTAATTTAATTTTTAGAGGGGTTATGTTTTAAGGTTCGAAAAAGGAGTGGTTTTAATGAGAAAAGTAACCGTGCCGATCGATATGGCCTCCGAGCAAAAAACCATTCTCGGCGTTCTTTCAAAACGACAAATGATTTACTTAATTGCCGGGGGATCCCTCCTCTACGCATACATTCCTGTCGTCTTCAATTTATTTCCCAATATTGTTTTAGGATTAATTTTCAGCTTTGTATCTGCTTTACCAACTCTAGGTGCCGTTCTGGTACTAGGGTTTATAAAAAAGAACAAATACCATTTGAATTATGATCAATATCTATTAATCAAATTAGGATATAAAAATCAAATTGGCATTTGGAGAAAAGGGACTACACCCAAGGATTGGATGGTGAACAAATAATGAAAGACCTTCTTATCATGGGAATTTTCGGTATCGCGTTATATGTGTTTTTTAAAGTAATGACAAAGGAACCGATTTTACCCTGGAAAGAAAAAGACACATCTAGTGATACGAATACGAACGTAAAGCGGAAAAGCAAGAAGAAAAAACATGAAGTTCAAATGGAACAAGAAGCCCAATTATTTGAAGATTTGTTTAAAGATGTAAAAGATATATCTAACCATATGATTCGCTTCAACGATAACTCTTTCACCCTCATTGGTGAAGTTGAGCCGGTGAACTACTTCCTAAAAAGTCAAAGTGAACAAGAAGCGATTGACACAGTGTTCGAAAGCTGGCTTGCTTCACTGAATTATCATGTTGGGTTTTATCTTCAAAATAGATTCATTGATATTTCAGAACCTATTGAGAATATGACCAAAAGCATGAAAGATTCGGAGGACCTGAATGAAGCAGCTCTTAGTTTTGGTCAGTCAATGATTGAAGACCTGGTCAAGTGGCAAACCAGTTCTCCTAGATACGAAACAAAAAGATATCTGATTTTCACACATAAAGTAAATATTGGCGAAATTAATGCAGATTCAAAAGAAGAATTAGAAGAAAAAATAATCGAAAAGGCTTTTGCAGAATTAATGAGACGCTTAAACTCCGCAAAAGCTCAATTAAGGAAAGCGGAAATCAATGTAACACTTCTTCCTACCGAAGGTATTTATGATTTGCTCTATCACACTTTCAATAGACGTAAAGCAGTGAAGCAACGATTTAAAGATATGGTGGAACAAGAAAAAAATTCACTCTATGTCACAGCTGATCAATCCGACGAAAGAATTGAAGCAGTCAAGGAGGCTATTGAAGAAAATGAAATTCAAGAAAACCGACAAGAAACAACCCAGCAAGAAAGAGCCAGCTAAAAATGTCAAAAAGTCAAAATCGACAGTTCGTAATAATAATACTGAAGATCCTGATTATCAATTAGATACAAAACCTAATATGTGGGAAATAATCTCGCCAGAAGGCCTGAAAATCGATTCCGAAGACTTTGGTATCATCAAGCAATCGCTTGGAACCAAAACATATTTCAGACCGGTTTACATACCCAGAGATGGTTATCCACGAAAGACAGTAACAAACTGGCTCTACAATATAACATCAAGCGGGGAAGTAGATGTTTTCGTTGATGTTCATAAAGTGGGGAAATCCGATGCAGTACGAACCTTGCAAAGGCAAATAACTATGCTTGAATCAAATCTAACCTTCCAGACCAAACGTGGAAATATCGACCAAATAAATGATTTGACAAGCAAAATTAGAGATACCGATCAATTAATGTCTGAAATTCAGTTTTCTGAAAATGATATGTATAACGTAGGAACGCTAGCCGTTCTTTATGGTCAAAGCGAAAAGGAATTGAATCGGTACAGCGAAGCATTAGAGGATGAAATGACGAGTATGTTTTTCTCGCTAACCTCTACATGGGGAAGAGTAAAAAAAGGCTTCCGCAGCGTCCTACCTTTCGGTAAGAACGAAATCACTGATTCCCTTAGAAATATTGACCGACGAGCCCTTTCTACTTTCTCGCCTTTCATCAGCGGCAGCGGTAAATATATGGGTGGTGTCCCTCTCGGTGTTAATAAAATTACTGGCCAGCTTGAATTTATCAATTCATTCGGCAATGAAGAATACAGACCGCAAAACTACAATATGTTCGTTGTCGGTATTTCAGGTAGCGGTAAGTCCGTAACTCTTAAACTTCTAATAGCCCGGGAGCTTACAGGGGCAAATATTTACTCTAGATTAATAGATCCAGAAGGTGAATTTGTTAGGATCACTAAGCGCCTTGGCGGCATCAACTTAAATATCAGTGAAGAGGAAGACATTTGCATTAATCCTCTTGCCATCAATTACACAGACATTCCTCTTGATGAGAATGATGAAGAATTGGAACAACTGGAAGATTCGGATGAAAAAGAAATCGTTGAAAAAGAAGGAAAGAAATATATTCGCTTTGTTCCGCTCCGTGAAAAAATGAATGACATTTTAGATTTCTTTGACATAATCTGTCGCGGAAAAAATGCCGAAGATCGCGGGCTTGATGTTTTTGAACGAAACTTCTTAGAAGAAGCGGTACAGTTTATTTTTAATGAAAAGCTTGCGCTAACTTCCCATCCTGAATCTTTATTTGAAAATAAGGTTGTTCAAATTGACAACCAATTAATCCAATCCAGAGTGAGGAAGCCAGAGCCCACTATCTCCGATATCTTTGAGTATTTAAAAACGCACTATGAAAAAGAACCAAAGGCACTCCGTTTAATTGCAGCTATCCGTCCTTTCCTAAGAGATGGCTCAAAACCTATTTTTGATGGCCAAACATATTTAGGTAAGGGTGTTACACAATCTTTGGAAGATGCTCGTCTTGTAAATTTTAACATCAGTCAAATGGAAGAAGGGTTTTTGCGGCCAATTGCTTATCACGTTATTCTCAACTATTTATGGGAGCATTTTGTTAAAAACCTCGATAATGCGACCAAAAAGAAATTTGTATACGCTGATGAAGCTTGGACCCTGGTAGACAGTGATCAAACTGTAAGCTTCTTAGAAAAGATGGCAAGACGTGCACGCAAACGGAATGCTGGTTTACGACTGGCTTCTCAAGACTTTGTTCGATTTGTAACTAACGATAAGGCTCGAGGAATTTTACAGAACACTCACTCTTATTTATTCCTTCAACAGAATAAGATCGATTTAAAAGCCATCAAAGAAAACTTCGATCTTAGTGCCGGTGAAATTGATATTTTGTTTGGAATGCCTGATAAGGGTGAGGGAATCCTCCGGATTGGTAAAAGCTCTGTTTGGCTTCAAACCAATCCGAGTGATGAAGAATTATTCTTTATTGAATCGAACCAGGCTGTATATGAAGAGAAAATGCGGCAGAAACAACTTATGCAGCATTGATAGAAGGGTGGGCTTTTGTTGTTAAACGACAAAATAATGGACTTATTCCAGGCTCTGTTCGGGAAGATTTGGGAATGGCTTCTAGGTCCATTTAAAGACTTAAGAGGCTTTAAAGAATTAATCTATGGAAAGGATGGTGATACGAACCTTGCATACGGCATTTTCACTTCTGATGAAATATCAAAAATATATACACCTGGGCTAAATGCTTTTGTTGCCTTAGCGGTAACAGCCATTTTAGTCGGAATTGTTATAGCGGGTATGCGAATTTCATCTTCAGGTATAAATCCATCAAATCGTACCTATGTAATTGAATTTTTTAAAGACTTACTGATTGTTGGAATCTTGCTTTTCAATCTATCTACCCTGTATCACGTTATCTTTGGATTAAACTACACTATTGTCAATCTTTTTGCAGGTGTTGATAAAGAGTTAATTGATATGAAAGATAGCTTAGATACTTCCAAAGGAGTTCTTGGTGAACTCATCATACAACTTTCACTTTTAGGATTAGCAATTTGGGCTAACTTCTACTACATGATGAGAAGACTGACCCTTTTACTACTTATGATAATGGGACCGCTTATGCTCGCCCTATATCTCATTCCTCAGACTAAAGGGATTACAATGGGGTGGTTAAAGGAACTAACCGGTACTGTGTTTGTTCAGGCGGTTCATGCGGCTTTATATTGGATGGTTGCATTAATGTCTGCAACCACTTCGGGAATAGAAGGAGTAATTCTCTACATTATTTTCATTCCTGTTGCCGAATCAATTCGAGCCTTGCTAGGGCTTGGTGGGCAAATGAATGACCGTCTAACTAAATCGGCTGCAATGTTTGGTGGGGCAGCATTAGCTGGTATGTACGGTTCTGTTCGTGGAGCCTTAGGAGGTAAGTCTGTAACTGAAGCTCTTCGGAATGTAGCTGGAAAAGCGACTAAGGCGGTATCGGGAAAAGGCGGTTCCGGAGAAGAAGAAGATGGAGCAAAAGGTTTACTCTCTAACGCAGGCACTGATATTGGTTCAACTTCCCGCGCTGAGCGAATGCTTAAAGCTGGAGAAATTCTATCCAAGAGTGGTAAAGCAGTTTTCGGCGCTGCAGGCGCAATTGCCGGTTCCCCAATGGGCCCTATGGGGGCAATCGCAGGTTCTACTATAGGTTTTAATGCCGGTGGCGTTGTTGGCGGAGTAGCAGGACGAGCCGGTATGGCAATCGCAGAGGGTGGCGGCAAAAGGATAGCCGCGGGAGTTAAGGCTGGTGTTGATAAATTCAAGGGGATCAAAAATGCTGAATCTGCAGCTGATGAGAAATTGGCCAAATCAATAGCTGAAGATGACACCACGAAATGGGCTAGTGAAAATCAGGAAAGTTTCATGAAAGATTTAAAAGAACGTTTCCCGGATGCTCATCAATCTTCACTAAATAAAATGTGGGACAACGAGGTTTCAGCTAAACATGGAGAATACCTGGAAAAAGCAAGAGCAACGGTTGGACAAATAAAGAAAACAAATGGACAACATGCTAAAGCTTCTGATCTCGTTAATTCCACCGTTGATAATTTGACAAATGATTGGGCTAAAAATAATAAAGACCAGTTCATAAAGGATTATGATACTAAGAATCCGCTTCCAGCAAATCCAACTGAAGGAGACATTTTAAAACATAACCAAAACCGGGAAGCCGCTTGGCAGACGGCTGTTGCAGGGAAAAGAGCAGCTATAAGTACAGCTGCTGCTGCAACTGCTGTGAAATTGGGGCAAAGCGGTGCAGCGTTAGTCAATAACCTTACAAATGATTGGGCTAAGACCAACAAAGACCAGTTCATGAAGGATTACGATTCTAAGAATCCGCTCCCTTCAAATGCAACGCAAGAGGATATTCAAAAGCACAATCAAAATAAGGAAGCCGCTTGGCAAGCAACTGTGGCAGATAAGAAACAAGCGATTAGTAATATCACTTCTTTAAGCCCGTCAAGTTTAAGTAAAGGGGTTTCCTCTGTAGTTAGTAATTTAACCAATGAGTGGGCAAACAAGAACAAAGATCAATTTATGAAAGACTACGATGCAAACCATCCGCTTCCGGCCAACGCAACAAAAGGAGAAGTTACTAAACACAACCAGAACAAGGAAGCAGCCTGGCAGAATGCTGTTTCTAGTAAAAAGGATTCTATTGGCAATACCGTTTCATCTGTATTACCTAAAATTAACAATGCTGAATCTATGAATCTTTCCTATATAAATAAAGAGGATTTCGCTAACACTGTAGGACAAGAAGTGAGTTCGGTGGTGGGCACGGGAGGAAGAGAAGCAGTTACAGCCGTAAAAGCTGCAACTGCCAATGTTAAAAATGCATCTTTGTATTCAGGAAAATCCGTAAATACACCATACCTCGCTAATCAGTTAGCTAGTATAAAAACCGCCGCGGGTAAAGCTCAGTTCATTAAAAATGGCCTTAATTCAGGAGAGTTTGCCTCTGAACATGAAGCTACCCAGCAATGGAATCAAGTAGAGGCTCCAAAGAGGTATGCTCAAAATATGAGCCAGGTATCTCAAAGCATGCCGCGGCATATACCATTAGACCATGCTGTCATTGGCAATAAGGTACTAAGGGCTGGTGGAGCAGTTGCGGGCAGTGTTTCTTCATTTGTCACAGGCACAGCTGGCGTAAAAGAAGTTGGACAATTTTTATCCGATACTAAAATCGGACAGGGTGCGATTGGTGCGGCAATGGGGCTTAAACAAGGAGCCAATTTCGACCTGTCGCAGGGTGTTATCACGGGTACTGTATCCGGTGTAGGTTCAGCATTAAAAACTGCTGGCACAACCGCTGTATCAAACTTTAAAAATCATGTTCCTTCAAATGTTGTTGAAAAACAGGCAGGTTTCAAAAATTCAGCTGCCTATGCATCTGGAATCGTTGGTGGCGTAGGTGGATATAAAGCTGGAGCGAATTTTGGAGCCAAATATAACCCTTATAATAATGCCGCGAATCAGCAAATAGCAGAAATTGCGGAAATTGCACATATGGCCCAAACCATTACTGGACCAAATGGGGAAAGTATAGTCGCTAATGGAGCGGTTCGCATGGTAACAACCGCCAACCAAACCGTTCTTCAAGTAAAAGATAAGGCTGGTCAAGTACAAACAGTGTCCCGAATAGCCTCCGGCGATTCGAGCTTGCAAAAAGGGCAAACCGTATACCAAGACCTAACCATTCAAGACGGTCAACTTATAACTGCTTCTAATGCATATAAGGAAGATAGCGGCGGCGGCAGGGTTGCGCTTAATCGAAATATAAATGTGAATCCTAATAAGCTTGTCGCAAACCGAAATACACCTCAATCACCGCGGGTAGTCCAAGAAGTTCAAAGCTACAACCAAAAGGTTGATAGTGGGCAATACTACTTGAAAGATGCTATGAATGAAATGACAAATATTCATATGGTGGTGGATCGGAATAGAAGTTATTTGGTTGGGAATAAAGGTGGAAAAGAATATCGCATTTCTCAATATGGTCCGGGTGACGCACGCTTAAATACTGACGAAATTGTATACAGGAAAACAGAAGTCCGTAATAAGAGTCTGGTTGTTACAACAGCACACCGCAATGAAATTGGCGGGGAAGAAATTGAATATCATAATTCCGCGCGTCCCGAAGATCTCGCTCCAAAAATTCCACCTAATAAGCGGAGTATTGCAAGGAAACAAAATGAAAAATTTAGAAATAAATCTTTCACAGAGCCTTTGAGGTGATATAGATGCTACCTCAACCTGAACAGAGAGAGAAGTCCGCTATTAGGAACTATGCAGAAAAAAAGGCTCAACAACAAGGGAGAAAATTAACAAAGAAACTAGCAAAAAAAGGAGCCAAGGTTGCTCTAAAATTGATCAAGGCGGCAGCGAT
Source organism: Mesobacillus sp. (assembly GCF_047739415.1). Lineage (GTDB taxonomy): Bacteria > Bacillota > Bacilli > Bacillales > Cytobacillaceae > Mesobacillus. The sequence continues at coordinate 55,397 of NZ_JBIQOE010000218.1, forward strand.
GAAGTTCGTTGCCCTCTTGTCCAAACTCCTAATATGGTTAGCCGGAACAATAGGATTACCAGTAATCGGCATTGGCCTTTTGATAATTGTAGCTTTAATTGTAATCTCGTTGTCCTGGTCCTTCCTTTTTGGTACAGGAGAAGGGTTGGAAGGGGATGATAAAGCCACGCATGAGTACATTATTCAACAAGCAAATGGCACAGTGGACATGAACAGTTCCCTGGAACGTCCTTACCGTGTACCCGAAAAATTAATTGCAGCAACAATACAGCTAGAAGCATTTCAAAAAAATGATGATATAAAAGAAATCATCCGTAAAATGGCTAATTCCTTAGCTCCTCGATTCGATTACGGGAAATACAACGAATGGAAAGAAAAACAAGTCTTAGTTTACGAAGATGGAAAACTTGTGAAGGAAGGAAAAGTCCAGCATACCGATAACTATGTTTCAAAATTAGATCATGTTGAATACTGGAATGGCTCTACAACATTCAAGTATACACCAAAAATTACACCATGGAAGACCACTGAAAAAATCACTTATAGAGAAGAAAAGTATACGGAAACAGTTCAACAATCCTATACAGAAACAGTTAAAGAAAATTACACAGTATATGAAACAAATCCTGTCTATAAAACAACTAAGGTGCCTTATCAAGAAAGACGATTGGTAAAGTCAGTGGATGAGAATGGAAGAAGGATTCTCACCTGGGTAACCGAAACAAAATATCGGGAAGAAACAGTCGTGGAATATGTAAAGGTTCCAGTAGTTCAAACACGCGACAAACAAATTACCAAAGTTAGAGATGTGGAAGTAGAAAAAACCCGAAAAATTAAAGTCAGAACTGTGACAAAAACCCGTCAGCAATACTTCGAATCTTCTAAATCTACAACAACAGATTATGCTACTTTTGATAATGTCTTAAATTCATATTCTCTTGGGATAAAAGACAAACAGCTTATTGAGGCAAACTATCTATTTTTAGGCGGTAACATCGCTTATACAGACTGGCTAAAAACTATGGGCGGGGGCGATTTAGGTTTCATTTCTTTCGATGGAAATATTATTCCAGGATCTGGGGTGCCGCCTCAATTCATGCCTTTTTATCGTTCTGCCGAAAAAAAATATGGAGTTCATTGGTATGTGCTTGCTGCTATTCACTTTGTAGAAACTGGTTTTTCAACTCACCCTACTATGATGTCATCAGTTGGAGCGGTTGGCCACATGCAATTTATGCCTGCAACATGGGTGGGTTGGTCATATAACATTGGTGGAGGATTAGTGTCGTCTAGTACAGATATTACAAGTGTAGCAGTAATATCTCAAGGGAGAGGGTATGGAAGAGATGCCAACGGTGATGGAAAAGCAGATCCGTGGGATGTCGAGGATGCTGTACATACAGCCGCTTATTATTTATCCAAGAATGGTTATGCATCTGATCCGCGGGGTGCAGTATGGCAATACAATCATGCTGATTGGTATGTAAACAAGGTTCTTTCTAATGCTGAGAAGTTTAAAAACGAGGCGACTTATGAAGGCGGAGGTCAAACTCCCCAATTGCAACCAGGAGGATTCATGCGTCCCGCTGTAGGTCCAGTTAACTCCCCATTCGGCTCCCGCAGTGGAGGAATGCATTTCGGGATAGACATCGGACATGGCGGGAAGACGAACGTACCTATCGTTGCTGCGGCAGACGGGGTTGTAAACCGCTCATATTACTCTTCCTCGTATGGGAATGTGGTTTATATTAAGCACAATATAAACGGTCAAGCCTTTGAAACAGTCTATGCCCATATGCAAAACCGAGCTGTTGCCGCTGGAACCGCTGTAAAGCAGGGACAATTTTTAGGCTATATGGGTACCACAGGTGATTCTACTGGTGTCCATCTACATTTTGAGGTTCACAGAAATCAATGGACGTCAAATAAGGGGAATGCTTTAAACCCCGCTTTATTAATACCATTCTAACAACCGGGGGTACGCCCCCCAAAAAAAAGGAGGAATTATTTATGAAAAAGTGGTTCGTACTCTTAACATTGGTATTGAGCATGACCTTGTTGGGTGCTTGTTCTTCGAAAGAAAAAACCACATCTGCTGAAAGTAAAATAAAAGTTACTGAAGAAAATAAATCCTATTTAGAAGTCTATGATAAATCATTACAAGGGTTTATTAACGAAATGACAAGCATTTTAAAAACGTTTAACGACTCCCTGGATGGAATCTATACTCAGGAGTATAGCAAGGATCAATTTGCTCAGGCTATCACCTCAAGTATCGAAAAGTCAAATAAGCTTGTTACTGATGTGGAATCAGTCGATGTCAAACCTGAATTATTTGAAGCTCACCAAAATCTTATCGTGCTTATAAATCGATCTCATCAACTTTTGCTGGACGCTGTTGATATGGCCAAATCAGAAGATCGGGAAATAGAAAAAGACGTACTTCGAATGGAGTTTATTGAAATTAAAACAGAACAGGCGAAAATCGCTAACCAGTGGAAAATCCTAAGAGAAGAACTAGAAGCATCTGAACAGGAAGCAAAAAGCAATGGATAAAAAAAAGATTTCGGCTATTGCTTTACTATTGTTTTTAATCGGGCTCCTCTTCTATTTAATTGTTGCCCCAGAAGGGGAGCAGGAAGATATGGATTTAGACAAGACAAAAGAAGAGGTATTGAAGGAAATCAATTCTTCCGAAGAATATGTGAAAAACACAGTAGATTGGGCAGACAAGGATACTGAAATTGCTTATTTTAACCCTCCACACGTGGAAGAATCAAACTATGATCCAAAAAAAGATGTGGCTAAATACTTTATTGCTGGATTGCTGACAAACGACATAGATATCTTTCTCTCCAGTTTTTATGTGCAAACTATATCTGAGGATTTATTTAGAAGTAAAGAACCTGATAAAATGTTAGTAACTAAAGAAATTATGCGACAAATCACCCGGGATAATCAATTAAAGGAAATTAAATACTCTGATAAAAAAGGAGTATTTAATACAGAAACCAATAAGCTTTCCCTTACTCTAATCTATAAAGATAATAAAGAGGCCAGAATTAATTTACAAGCCATTCTACTCGAGGACGCTCATGGAGATCATGAAGAAAAAGTCTATGTTATTACGACATCAGTTTGGGATATTATAGAACAAATAAAGACCCGCATTCAGTAAAATGCGGGTCTTTATGTGCGTAAAGTAATTTCATTTTTTGCCTTATTCCAAGAACCAAATACTCTAAAATATACTTGACTAGAGGGTAAGTGGTTTTCAGAAGCATAGTCATCCCATCGAGTCATACTACTGTGCAGGAAACGCTCTTTATGGCACTTAGTGAGATTGATTAACTCTTCTTTTGTTATTACATACCTATTTCTCTTATTGACGATAGAAAGGATATCATTATAATCAAAATGCTTTTTTATAGTTTTATAAGTCGGCAGTTTATTCTCCTTTGCATATTCATCCCATTGTTTACGGTTTTCATAATGTTCAGCATGAGTTGTCAATATTTTCTCGATATCTTCTCTAGAGTATAGATCGTCCTTCCTCTTTTCATCCCCTAAACCAATATGCACTTTGAGTTTTTGCCAACTACCAAAAGCTTTTATAAAAGTCGCGGAAGCAGGCAATCCATTTTTTTTAGAATATTCATCCCATATTGATTTTCTGCGAAATTTATCCTTATGAAGAAAGGCGATTTCCTCCAATTCCGAAAACTTATAGCTTCTATACTTATTAGGCACCCCCAAAGTTCTTTTTACGTTAGACCAGGATTTAAAGTGATAAATCAAGGTGACAGAAGGGGGAAGCCCCTGATTTTTCGCGTACGCGTCCCAAGCCTTTATTGTCGTAATATGTTCTTTATGTGGTTCCAGAATCTCTAAAAATGCTTTTTTATTCATTCATGCTCCTTCATTTCCTTTTCTGAATCAAGCATCATTTTTACAACATCTTCGTTATTCGCATCGAACATTTTCATTCGATTTACAAGATTGTTGAAAATACGCTTCTCGGTTGTTTTTTTTAGGTTGTTTAGAATAGTTTCTTTAGTGCTGAAATATTCGGTTTGAGTATCCTTTACATAGTTCGCATATTCTATGGTATGCCTGTAATTCTTAAAACTCCGTTTTACGTCCTCACTGTTCGAATGAAGAAATTTTTTTATTTTTACAGAAGGTGCAACAATCCTGTCGTGTTTATTAAATCGAACGATAAATTGACTAGGTAAGATTTCAAACATGGATGTTTTTTTATATTTTTGTGGTTCATACCCCTCTACAAAAAGTGGTATCATCTCGATATCCCCAGCATCATATTTTCCTGTTTCGAAATTAATTGGCCTTGGCAACAACATATAAAGGTGATTTTCTTCAGTTAAGCCAAGTAGAAATAAATCATCCCCTAATGTCGGAATGCGATTCAGCCGACCTAACGCTTGCTCTCTTGGAACTTCAAGAGTGTACTCCCTTAATAATTGGTCTTGGGGATTCCCGAGTAACATTCTCCTTTCCGCTTCTTCCCCGTGCTTTTTACGGTTAAAGATTAACTGGTAAAGGCCATACAACAGAGCAATAGGAAAGCCCACTATATAGATAATAGGCATCATAATCGCCAAGGCTGTCTTTTCGTTTGTAAAAACAAAAGTTAAGATTAAGGTGATAAACATTAACAGGATCAACGTGGCAATGAACAGGATAGACAATTTGAAAACAAACATGAATACAGCTAAACCCGTTAATCCAGCTTCTCCTTCATACACCAATCCAGCATTCCTGAAAAAATCCACTATTCCCATAGCATCCAAAAAAGGGGAAATTCGTTCCCATTGGTATGCTACCAAAAGGGCAACTGCTATCCCAAATAGTCCAGCAAGCCCTGTTTGCTTGCCTCTGTGATATTGAAGGGCTCCGTTTGCTATACTTAGCAATGTGTTCATAAATTCTCACCGCCAGATTATAAAATCAATACTAAATATTACACTTTATATTATCATTATAATACCTGAATTTGGTAAGGTCAATATGCTTTATACTATATAACGGGTTCATATTTATTAGCAATATGCGCAAGTTTCCAGGAAGGGAGTTTTAGGGTTCAATGGCTATATTGATTACAATTAAATACGATTCCCCAGCGGGTTTGGTTACCCAGCAAGGAATATTCCAGACAAAAGGAAAAAGGCCAGAAGAACTCGCATTCAATTGGTGGCAAGAAATTAAACGAACGGTATTCTTCGACAGGCTGATTAAAGTGGAATTGAATGAGTCTGAGAACATCACTGAAACAATTTTACAAATGGAAAAAGCCCCGGGGGCAGCAGGGCTTAATTAGTATCCGAATATGAACTTCTTGGAAAGACCACGGGCAACAGCAAAAATAATGCTCTCCCTATTTTTCGGAGAACATTCAACTTCACATGGCGATTGGACATTAAGACTGTTTCCTTTCGGAAGTAACAGTCCTGATCCAGCGTGTATATGCCAATTAGAATCATCCAGAAAAAAGTAAAAATCATCACAGTAATCTAGATACTGGGTCCATTTCTTGTCGGATAAATAATCTCTGCGCGAAGCCTTTACCTCTACTGCAATTATATGGCCATGTTCGTTGTAGCCAATTACATCTATTCTTTTACCGCTATCGAGCGTAAACTCCGTTAAACATGCATACCCTTGGTGGAATAACCATTTAAGGGCAATATCCTGTAATTCGCCATGTCTTTTAATTTCCCTCATAGAAAGTTTATTACTTGCTTCCACTTGTTCAAAGAACGATTTGGGGGAATTTTTTCTGAGAGAACTCATTTCTTCTTGTATTTCTTCTCTCTCTAATTGAATAGCTCTAATACCCTCCTTCAACTGAGCAATTTCGTCTTCATAGTCACTTAATAATCCTCTTACTCCTTTGTAGCCTGGATTTCTTGGAATATCCCAATTTCTTGTGAATTCGTTATTTTCACCCCTTCGAGATTCCTTTTCATAATTCCAGGAGCAATCCCATCCTCGTTTCCACCGCTTCAGCAGATCTGCTGCGATCATATCTAGGTCCTTGATTAGAAAGATGTATTGGGCATTAGCATTCTCGTTCATCCAATCATCATAATGAGGATTCATTATTGATGGTGGCTTGTTAAAAAAAATGGCGCCCTTTTCCTGTAGGTTCTTTTGCCATCTGTAATCCAATCTTTTTGCTAAACAGAGTCTGCCGTCTTTGGTGACTCCTAAGTGTTCCAGTAAAAAATCTCTGACTGACTTTTCGTATTTATTAAGATAGCTTTCTTTATTAGCGATTTCATTCTGCATTTGACTTAACTCTTCTTGCTTTTTTAGCAAGATTTTTTCGTTATGGTCCAGCCTGGAAAGTTTTAAATCGACCTCATTTTGAAATTTATTAATCCTTGCCATCTTTTCCCTCAATGCCGGAATATGTTTGCTTAATTCATCTCTCGTTATAGAAGGGGAAACGGAATGAAGAATTTCATTTAACCCCGGCCAATCCTTTTCCTTAGCTAGAGAGGTAAGAACTAATGCCTTTGTCCCCAGCTTAGTTAAAAGAACCCAGGCTTCTTCACTAACTTTTCCATTGGTTAAAGAAAGCAAGTTTTTATATCTGGACAGCCGCTTGGCCTGATCTAAAGATATTCCGAACATCTTAGGGATTTCTTTTACTTTCACACCGTTTTTTAGTGCTTCTAAGACTTTAAGACTAAGAGGATCCATACCATTAATCCCAACCACAAAATCACTCCCCAAAAAGTGTACCGTACACTACACTTATTATAGCTAACCAGCTGGAAAAAGTCCAAGCAAAATAGAGCTATTTTGTCCTGTTTAAGGGAGCATGGATAAATCTATATACCAGGAATTAAAGAATATACATATTATTTTACTCTGACTTTTACAACCTTAAAGCCTGCTTTTTTAGCTTTTTCAGACGCTTCTTTCATTGCTTTCAATTCTTTCTCCTGTCGTTTCTTCTTTAGCATCATGCATCCTCCTTCGTACAACTTTCTTAGCTGCATTATTAACCAAATCACTATTAAATATACAAGAATAAGTTCTAACCTTGTCCTCCCCTGATTATATATATCGTAAGAATGGAAATGTGGAAAAGTGACCATGGAATACAACAAAAAAATGAAGAGGTGGGGGAGAGGATGGGGTACATCAACCCTTTATTTGAAAATAATAAAATAGTAAAAAATGAAACTCAAACCAAGATTGATAAGCCGGAACCAATAATACCGAGATCCATTCGCAAAGACAAAACCCATTCGATAAAGTTTCCCGTAACCCCTTTAATGCAAATGAAACTAAAGAGTCAATTTAAACAAGCTAAACGACTAGGGATGTCAGGAAAGAGAGGCGAACTTACTCAAACGAAATTCAACACTTACCTGCTACACTTCGGTCTGCAGCATCCGCACATCATTTGGTGGAAGGATAAATACAGTGATACCAAGACTTATATGCATACAAATATCCTGGAAACAATATATGAAGCAGAAATAGGGGGGCCTCATGGTTTAGCAATACAAAAAAACCTCTCGGAGCGAAAGGTGGTATACCACATTATTAACTCGGTTTTAAAATGGCTGGAAGGAGAGGGGAGTATTGAAAAGATCTTATAGCCAGTTAAATATGTTGCAGAATCATTTGTCAAACACCATGGAATCGCCTCGGTTCTTTAAGCGACTCTTTTTGAGCGATAGACAGCTTATAACTGTTGAAATTCCGTATTATGACTTTATCCGCGGGAAAGTCTTTATTGATGATTTAAGGGATAACTTCACCGAAGACGTACCATTCCAGTTTGGGATAAGCGAGTTACTCTATATGTTATATGACGACTTCCTTAATCAAGTGAAAAGGGGAGCTAAAAACGACCAAATTGCCGGCTACCTTAAATCCGGAATCCAGCGCCATTTTACAAGCAAAAAAAGAGAGAAACGAATCTTAAAACCTTTAACTAACCACGTTTTTGAATTTGAAACTATCGAAGAAGATGATTCGCCATCCCAGAAGGTGAAAACGGCTTATCTAGACATCCGAATGAAAGAATCTGAGGTTTTACGTGCGGAAGTGCTTTTATTCGATTTAGAGCCATTTCTGGGCGATACAGAACTGTCCATAGAACAAATGATTGCTATTGTATATTTAGACTTTATTGACAATGTAAAGGCGGAAGGGAACTCTTTGAAAGTCCAAAAGTCAATCCTTGCACATCTGAAAAAGCTTTAAAGACATCCTAATCCCAAAGAAAGCCGCTTTTCACACGAAAAGTGGCTTCACTAGTTAATCGTAATATCAACTATTTCAGTCAACTTAATTTCAATCCATTCCCCAAACTTATCGACAATTTTAAGCGTTCTTTTCATTTCATTGTAATAGTGAAAATGGCCAATGATCAATTTGTATTGCCGCTTCGTATAGTAAGTGACGGCCGCGGTTTGGTTGAATTCCATGCTTTTATAAATAATTTCATTAAGTTGTTCAAGCTGTTGTTCATCTAATAGTGGTTTTTTTACCTCTTCTAGCTCTTCGTACATTCGATTAAGTTTAGATGAAAGGTCTGGTTGAAAGGAAACCATCCTGAACTTCATTTTTCCTCGATCTTTGATTGACATTAGTACTCACCCTTCGGAACGTTTGTTCTAATTTTACCCATTCAGTGACAATATAACAACAGATTTTAAACTTAAACCGGTGTTAAGGCCTATCTCTCAATAAACCGATGGAGGATATGGCTTCCTATACAACTTAAGTGTTTTTAAGTAAGATGAAAGAGGGGGGCGATTTTGTATGAACAACAAGGAATTTATTGACTTTTTGCACAGCTTAGAGAAAAAAGAATTGACTGAGTTGACTATTTATCTTACTGGTTATTACGAGAAACAGGGATTCAAAGAGGTAGCATTAGATTTTCTTAGTCGAACAAAAGATATCGAAGAAAGAACAATGAAGAAATGAAAAGGAAAACTATTGCGTACTACTTATTTTGCCTGAGGATTGCACTTTTTCTCTGACTCAAAAGAAACTTGCACAATATAAGAACTGAGGCCTCGAGTTAAAGCCTCAGTTTTTATTTCTGGATTTATCCATCCTGTCTATGACTTTCTTACTTTCCGCTGCTGATAAGTTTGTATATTTGCTTGTCGCTTCCATAGAACTGTGACCTAATTGATCTCTTAGCAAAACCAGATTTCCGCCTGTGCGAATCCACTCACTTGCGAAAGTGTGACGGAATTTATGTGGACTTAGCGCTTGACCTGTTGAGTCACCTTGTGAGTTAAAAGCGACTGTATATTTCGCGACAAGGTTTTGTATGGCCCGTACCGATATAGGATGAGCATTACCCTTATAGCGAGTAACAAAGACATAAGGTACGCTATTAGCGCTCTTATAACGCTCTTCTCTAACCTGAAGGTAACTTTTTAATGCTTTAAGAGCAGAAGGGAGGACCAGTACCGTATCTTCTTTGTTTCCCTTACGTATGATGTCGATCTGTTCTTTTTTGAAGTTGATATCATGAATCAGTAGATTAGCAATTTCACTTACGCGAACTCCGCTGCCTAGCAAGACGCTTATAATGGCAATATCCCGTTCTTTGTCCCGCAAAAATAAGGACAGCTGGTGTTTGCTGAGGTTCTTTTCATACTCAACTTCTAAAAAATACAAAAAATCATCAATTTCCTGGTCCGAAAGAATAATTGAACTTATTTTTTTTGCGCGCCGGTTGGCCGTAATCTTTTCTTTACTCAACTTGATTTTGCTGAAAACATTTCGATAAAAGTAGCACTCACCGTCCTGATTTTCGGTTTCTTGAGTGAGATAGTTAAACAGCGATTTAAGTGCATTAATGTTTCTCAACACAGCATCATTTGATCTTTTCTTAGGGACTCCATTCCTCTCCTGAATGACTTCTTCTTCTAAGTGCTCTTTATAATACTCCACATTCTCTTTACTGAGCTTTTCCAGTGTTTCAAGAGAAGTTTCCCTAATAAGTTCTACATTTGAAATCCCCTCTTGCCGAAGCCATTGAAAGAACTTATAGAAATCATGCACATATCCAAGAAGGGTAGAAGCGGAATATTTACTTCGTTTTTTTGCCCTTATATATTCCACAACATAAGGCGGCATATCAGCTAATTTAGCTTCTAGCCGCTTTTCGTGTACCATCTTTTCTCTTGATGGAGCAGGCATCGCATACCATCCTTTCTAAGATAGATTTTAAACTGACCGCTTGTAATCGCCATATAAATTCGGATAAATTTCTTCTTTGACCCTCTTGAAATTCTTAGTGATTGTATACTGATAATAAGAAACTATAAGCATTAATAATAAAAGCAATCCATAAATAGAAAAGAAAATACTATGTATCTCTGTTATGTTTAAAACCATGAATCCGGTCCCAACCGATAGTAAGAAAGAAAGAGCTCTAGAAACGAAAAAGATTATCTTCAAACGATTTTCTAAACAAAAGTAAACCTCAAAAGAGGAATATGCATTTTTAGCCTGCAGACGCCAGGAATCTTTAGCCTTTTCCATTCGCTCCTTGAACTCAGTTAAAAGCTTATCTTCGCGGCTTTTTATTGGTTCTATTGCTCGATCAAACAAAATTTGCTTTTGAATCATTTGAAATTCATCCTTGTGTGCTTCCAGTACAGTTTTTTTCCAACTATTATTTTCAGAGGTAATCACTTTTTTATTAATGCCTGTAAGCGCAGTAAAGAGGGCTGCTGCATTAGTAAAACAGAACAAGGCAATTAGCAGGGATACATTGTTGCTAATGTAATTAGGATATAGAAGTCGGTTTAAAAAAAGGAGCCCGGAAGCAAAAGCTATCCAGGTCATTATCAGAATAAACCACCTAAAGCTGAAGTAGTGGGACATTAAAGTAACACTTCCATTCTTTTTGTCGATTTTTGTCGAATTGTGCGTGAAATACAATTTTAATGAACATTTATTTCAGTTTATTATTTTCTTGCCTTTTGAACATATAGATCGAAAAGGTGGGCAACTCGCTCTTCATCAGTTTTGAAGGTCTTACCATAGGCTTTTTCTACCGCTTTATCTAATTCATAGTGAGCTTTCAACAAATCTGGGGGAGTGGACAAAGGATCATATAAATCTGCTAGTGTACTATCAGGATACTTACTCCGTACATCCAAAATCCTTTTTGCCTTTTTCACTATTTCATCTTTCTGCTTCTCTGTTGGCTCTGGAAATACAAAGTTGTTGTAAACCAGTGTATTGGAATATCTATATCGACTTTCTAAGCGTCCGCAAACTGTCCGCATCCAAGCCATATGCATGGAAGAATTCAAAATGCCAAACAAAAACAAATCCGCATTAGCAACTTGAATAGCTGAATCACCGCAGATTGTAGGGGATTTGAAATAACCAATTGGAATAATTTTTCGATTTTCAGAAGTGTGTCTAGGAATAATTAAAATATCTTCATCGGTGGTTCTATCTTCTGTCAATCGAGTAGGAAAATCCGCCCATTTTCTTGTGGCAGCTTTTTTACTTAATGACCGCATTCTTTTTACGTTCTCAACCCGCTCTAACACATGGGGCATTTTTCTTAATTCTTCTGGTGGGCAATCCGCTAGATATAAACAATAACGTTGATAACCGTTGATCAATTCATGACTTCCCACCCAGGGTCTAAAATATTTTTCTGACAAAGGCTCCTTGACAATAAACTCCTTCATTTCCTCTTCCTTGAATAAGTAGTTACCACCATCGGTAGGTTGGCTACCTTTAGTCATTGATGGTGCATTACTGATGGGTTCTCTTCGTTTTTCTATAAATACAACGGGTGCTTCCAATAAGTATTGATTAATCATCTCCACCGATTTGGAAGTGGGTTCTCCAATGATACTAGGATAAGAAAATAAAGTTTTCGGAAGGCCTCTCATGCTGCTAAAGCCAATAATCACGCAGTAAACCGCCGCTTTCCCCTTGGCCTCGTTATTCCATCTAAAAGTTTGGTGGGCAAAGTGAATCTCCACGTCTTTTTGTAACATTAAATATCTCCAAAGAATAATCGCTTGCTCGCCCTGAACCACCGAGTTAGTGGATACCAGGCCAACTTTTATTTTTGTTCCTCTAATGTAATCTGCTGCTTTAACATACCATCCTGTTACAAAGTCGAGCGAACCAGCCTTCGGTATCACTTTCGTAACTTGTTTCAAATCCTCTTTTTGCTCTGATGTCATCAAACTTGAGCCTATAAAGGGTGGATTCCCCAAAATGTAATTTAGTTGATTCTTGGCAATAACATCACTCCAATCAAGATGGAGGGCGTTACCATGCACAATATGAGGTCGTTTCCTTAACGGCAAACGGACAAAATATTCTCCAAATTCATTGCTCACCTTCATGTTCATTTGATGGTCAATGAGCCATAAGGCCACTTGAGCAATTTGTGAGGCAAATTCATCAATTTCAATGCCGTAAAATTGATCTACGTCTACTTTTACCCACAAATCAATATTTAGAGTCATTTGTCCTCGGAGTAATTCTCGTATGACTTCTAGTTCCAAGATTCGAATTTCACGATATGAAATAATCAGGAAATTTCCACAACCACAAGCAGGATCCAAAAATTTCAGTAATGCCAACTTATCGTGGAATTCATGAAGTCTTTCCTCTCGGCGCGTCTTAATGTTTTTGATTTTCTCAAACTCTTCCCAAAGCTCATCCAAAAAAAGAGGCTTAATCACTTTTAAGATGTTTTCTTCACTTGTATAATGAGCACCTAAGGTTCGGCGCTGCCCTGCATCCATCACACTTTGAAATAAAGATCCAAAAACGGCAGGGGAGATAAGCCCCCAATCTAACGCAGCACTTTCAAGTAGTAATTCTCTCATTTCAGAATCAAAGGTAGCTATTCCTAGCCTTTCCGCAAATAAACTGCCGTTTACATATGGAAATTTATTAAGTATTTCATCAATGTTTTTTGCCCGGTTTTCAACTGGTGTGTTAAGCGTTTCATATAGACCGGCAAGGTATAGACCGAGGTCGTGACCATCCTCCGAAGTTTCATGTTCTATGTAATCACGGAAGAGATTTTTTTCAAAAATACCGGTATCATCAGCAAATAAGCAGAATAAAAGCCTAACTAGGAATACTTCTAAATCGTGGCCAGCATAACCTACGGATTTTAACTTATCATGCAGTTCTCCCATTTTTTCCGCTGCTTTAATATTAACAGGATCTTGTTCCTTTATTTCTTGCTTTTGGTATCCGGCAATGAATCCAAATAATTCAATATTTTGAGCAAACTGATTTAACTTAAACCGTCTGTCTCCACCTTGTTCCAAATCATATAAAACAAAGTTTTCAAAGTCAGACACCAATATGTACTTTGGCAACTCTGATTCTTTTAATCCAGGAAAGTAATCTGTGGCTTGTTTATATGCCCGCTCAAGATCTTTTCCTTTTGATTTGTGTTCAATCAGAAGGACACCTTTCCAAAGCAAGTCAATGAACCCTTGGCCATTTAAGGTTTTTACGTGTTTTTCGAAAGCGGCAACTCGGCGGCGAGAAATGCCAAAAACATCAAAAAAGTCATCCCAAAAACTTTTAGCTTCAGCATGTTCCCGGGTTTCATCTTTCCACTCATTTTGAAACCGAATGGCCCTCGTTCGGATTTCCTGCCATGAAAGATTAGCCATTTTTTCAACTCCATTCAATACAAGATGGTTTTTATCAGATGCTTAATAACTTTTTCTTTTACCCCCATTGAGATAAATTATAGCAACTACAACACCGGTCATACTCAAAAAATAGCTGGCAATATTGAAGTTTGAGAAATTGAAATATGGAGAAAGAATTGTAGAAAGTTCCTCACTATAAACAGTTAATAGCATCGCCAGAAAAATTAAAGAAAATGATCTTATAACTCTTTTATTTACTCCTTTTGTAATTGCCAAGAACCCTGTGAATACCATAGATAACCCCATGGTTACAGAGGTTAAAATTTTTAAAGTTTCTATCATTACACAACCGCCTCCTTTAAATAATGATGTACGTTGAAGAAAATCGTCCTACATTCAAATATTAGAAAATCGCCTAAATAACAGGCTTTATTTATTAATGTAGGTATATTCTCTTCAAAAAATAAATGAAAAGAATACGCCTACATAATGTTAAAATGAAGAAAAACAACCAACATAACTAACATAACCTTAGCATTAATCCATTTGGTATGTATAGTACACACGAATAACAGTATTTGTCATCGATAAATAACATTTTCTTTGTTATTAACTAATGACCTTAAGATACTTCTCTTACTGACTTCTATATTTAATAGTTCCCGAATTTTTCTGTGGTTGATAAAAAAATTGCCTCCTTTGTATTTCCCTCTAATTAGTAAAATAAATTCAAATTATGCCTTGCCTCTTAAACAAAATAATTCAATAAATAGCAGGAAAATTTACTTTTTGTAAAGAATTGTATTTTTATGTATATGTATAGGAGGTGATTTCTTTGGTATTTTCAAAATTTGCTGAAGATGTTTTCTCAAAAAATCCAGTGTTTGTAGTTGGTAGTGGGACTTCTTCCGGAGCCGGAATATCAGGAATGTGGTCACTTGGTAATTATCTGGTTGGAAATGTAAAAACCAACGATTTTGAAGCTGAGGACCTACGTCATTGGGAGGTTTTCATAGAAAAAATATCTGAAGGAATTGGATTAGAGGAAGCATTACAGAGTCTCGGTGATATTTCAGAAAAGTTTACTGATTCCATTGTTCAAGCTACTTGGAATTGCATTCTTATGGATGAAATGACACCTTTTTTGAAAATTTCAAGTGGGGAAGATATAACAGGCTTTAGTCGATTATTTAAAAGGTTTAGAAGCACAAACATTGATAGCATAAATATTATTACCACTAATTATGACCACCTAATTGAAGTATCAGCTGCATTCGAAAATTGGGAAGTATGGGATGGGTTTGGTAATGGAGTATTATCTCGACCAATGAATTCAGTCTTATTTAAAAGTAAAATGAGGAAATTAATAAGACCTGGAAGTAAGCCAATATTTGAAACTACTAAGCATGTCAAAATCTATAAACCTCATGGGTCATTGTCATGGTTTAAGCTTGAAAACAATTCCTTTATTAAGATACCTTCAATTTCTTCCCAGCAAATTGAAAATCTCAAGAATCTAGGTATAAAGCCAGTAATTGTTACACCAGGTATAGGTAAATACCTTGAAACTCATTATGAACCCTATAATAATGTTATGGCTGAAATGCAACAAAGCATACATGATGCAAAGGCAATGATATTTTTAGGTTTTGGATTTAATGATATACATATTCAAGCTAGTTTTCAATCTATATTAAGAAACGAAAATATCCCCAAGTTGATTGCAACTAGAACGTTAACTCCTAGTTTTTTTTCCTTAATTCAAAGAAATGAATTGAAAAACTTTTATGCAATAGAAAAATTTGAGGATAGCTCTAGAGTCATTTCTGATCTCCAAGATGAGCAGGTGTTTTCTACCTCTAATGAGGCTTGGAGTTTACATGGGTTATTAAATATGATTTGGGGAGAAGAATAATAAATGACTAACGAGATATTGTTTACAATTGATGGAGAAGAGAGTATTGGGCAAGTTACAAAAGTTGATAGTTATAGTGTTTCCGTTTCTGTTATTGAGGAAAATAAGTTAGAACAAGTAAATGTAAATGGTTTTGTTATTCTATTTACTTCTAATCCAAATATAAGACTCATAGGAAGAATTGACAGGGTATTGCAATCTGGAGTAGATTATTTTCAAAATGATGATGGAATAGAAGAAGTATTTAATAACGCAGAGGTATACATTAATGTATTAGGAACCTTAAAAGGTGTGGGAGCAGGTAGGGAATTTACAACGTTTAATAGATCAGTGGATACACTGCCTGCAATTGGGTCACGGTGCTTTTTATTGAACAGTGAGCGTCTAACTGCTTTTACAAGACTTATAGGAGATGAAACAACAGCTCAGGGAACTCCTTTGACAATCGGTTCATTTACCATGGCAAATGATGCTGACGCAATATTGGATGGGAATGCTTTTTTTCAAAGACATGCTATGATTGTTGGGTCAACTGGATCAGGAAAGTCTTGGACCACTGCAACTATAATTGAACAGGTAGCAGATTTACCAAATGCTAATATGATCGTCTTTGATCTACACTCCGAATACAGCCCATTAAGCGGCCATGAAAATATTAAAGTTTATCGGATTGCAGGACCAGGTGACCTAAATAACCCGGGTGATGACGTTATTTTTCTTCCTTATTGGCTGTTAGGATATGAGGATATGTTAGCTTTAATCTTAGATAGAACAGATGAAAATGCACCTAATCAAGCAATGGCTTTCTCGAACATAGTGGTTGAAGCAAAGAGACGCATTTTGGTAGCCGAGGGATTGAATGAAGAACTAGAGACCTTTACAATTGACAGTCCTGTTCCTTATGATCTAACCTTTGTCATTGATGAATTAACCCGATTAAATAACGAAAGAGTTATAAACCCTGGAACAAATAGGGAAATAAATGGCCCATTTAATGGGAAGTTCAGTAGGTTTCTACCTCGTCTTTATGCCAAAAAAAGTGATAGAAGATACGGTTTCTTATTTAATCTAAATGAAGAACATCTACATACAAGCTATCTTTTATCTTTGGTAAATAAGCTAATGAGAATGGCAGATCATGAATCGACTGGGGTCAAGATTATTGACTTTTCAGAAGTCCCCTCTGATATTTTACCGATTGTAATTAGTTTGGTGGCCAGATTGGTGTTTCAAGTCCAACAGTGGTCTCCATATGACCAAAGGCATCCAATAGCATTAATATGCGATGAAGCTCATTTATACTTACCATCAAGGCAAAATGCAGACGCTTCAGAAGGTCGGGCTTTATCGCATTTCGAAAGAATTGCTAAGGAAGGTAGGAAATATGGTGTAAGTTTATTAATAATAAGCCAAAGACCTTCTGAGCTAAATACAACTATTATGAGCCAATGTAATAATGTAATTTCATTGAGATTATCAAATCAATCCGATAAAACAGCAGTATGTAATCTTTTGCCAGAAAATCTTGGGGGAATACAAGATTTACTTCCAACGCTTGGAATAGGAGAAGCAATAGTAGTTGGGGATTCGTGCTTACTACCGAGTAGGATTAGAATTAAAGAACCTATATTTAAACCTAATTCCAATTCTGTGAAGTTCTGGAATGAATGGTGTAACAGTATTAACGAACAAAACTTAAATAACTCTGTTCAAAATATGAGGAGACAAACAATGGAGGAAGCTTTAGTTGTCCAAGATTAAAAATAATTATATTGTAAGTTAGTTTTCACCATCATGGTTTTAAAAGTTGCAATAATATTAAAGGATTCTTGGTAGAAAGCCCCCGCATATTGTTTAAAAAAAGTAAAAAGTTATGTCTTTTGCATTGCTCGATAAAACTTGAAATTACTTTTTTAAAACGGCAATTTTACCTATTTCTTTTTTTAAAAGGAATAGATCAATAAATATAAATTTTTAAGTGGTTTATCTCAACGTCTACATTTGTAGACGTTTCAGACTGTAGACAAACTCGATGAAAATCGTGTTTGTTTACAGTCTTTTTTTGGTTGGTGGTTGAATGTGGCTGTTGATTTCCGTTCCAGGCGCTTCGCTTTCCGCGGGGCCGGCGCTGAGCCTCCTCGTCGCCGCTGGCGCCTGCGGGGTCTCACCTGTCCAGCTGATCCCGCAGGAGTCTACGCGCCTTCCACTACAATCAACAGGACTTCAAAATTTATTGTGGAGTGGTACGGACGTTTATTTTAAAATGGACTTATATAACGCATGAGGTGATGGAGATGTTGTCAAAAAAGAGTTTGGCCGCACGATATCAAGTAGAGATGGCCGCCGTTGATGAACTTGTTCCCCAGGATCATTTGGTCCGGAAGTTGGAGGCTGCCATCGACTTCTCTTTCATCTATGATCGAGTAAGGGATCTCTATTCTGAAGTGGGCCGCCCAAGTATCGATGCGGTTATGTTAATCAAACTTCCATTCATTCAATATATTTTCGGCATCCGCTCCATGCGCCAGACTATCAAGGAAACACAAACCAATATGGCTTATCGCTGGTTTCTGGGATTGGGCTTCCATGATCCGATTCCTCACTTCTCCACCTTCGGGAAGAATTACGAACGTCGCTTTGAGGAAAGCACACTGTTTGAGGAAATCTTCATGGAAATTCTTGAGATAGCGATTGAAAAGAAACTGCTCAATGCCGACCACGTCTTCATTGATTCTACACATGTAAAAGCCAGTGCCAATAAGCATAAATTCGAAAAGAAAATGGTTGAAAAGGAGACTCGAGCTTATCAGGAACAGCTCCAGAAAGAAATCAACCAGGATCGCGAAGAACATGGGAAGAAGCCAATTCCACCAGAAAAGTTTGAAAAGGAAGAAACAAAGGAGATCAAGGAGAGCACTACCGATCCTGAGAGCGGGTACTATGTGAAGGATGAACGGACGAAACAGTTCGCCTATTCCTTTCATGCGGCATCTGACCGAAATGGG
This sequence comes from Mesobacillus sp., assembly GCF_047739415.1. Lineage (GTDB taxonomy): Bacteria > Bacillota > Bacilli > Bacillales > Cytobacillaceae > Mesobacillus. The sequence goes on from NZ_JBIQOE010000218.1 coordinate 73,990, forward strand.
TTCGTACTTGGAACTATTGTGACTCCTGGAAATACTCATGACAGTCTCATCTTGGAGCCATTGGTAAAGCGAGTAACCGAGAATGTAGGGAAGCCAAAGGCCGTCGCAGCTGATGCAGCGTATAAGACTCCCGCTATTGCGAAGTATTTATTTGATCAGGAGATAACGCCGGTCCTTCCATATACCAGGCCGCGGACCAAGGATGGTTTCTTCCGGAAACATGAGTATGTGTATGATGAGTATTACGACTGTTATCTATGTCCTGCAGGCGAGGTTCTCAAGTATTCGACCACCACCAAGGAAGGGTACCGTGAATATAAATCACCAAAGCACGTTTGTGCCCATTGCCCGTTTTTAGCCCAATGCACAGAAAGCAAGGACCATCAAAAAGTGATTACCCGTCATATCTGGCAAGAGTACCTAGAAGAAGCAGAGCATCTCAGGCATAAGCCAGAGATCAAAGAGATTTATTCAAAGCGAAAGGAAACCATCGAGCGGGTATTCGCAGATGCAAAAGAAAAGCATGGCATGCGCTGGACAACCCTTAGGGGGCTGAAAAAATTGTCCATGCAGGCGATGCTTACTTTCGCTGCCTTGAATCTTAAAAAGATCGCCAACTGGACTTGGAAGGGTCCGATTAAAGCCTAAAAAGATTAGTTAAGTGGAGTCTGTCCACTTGAGAAATGCAATAAAAAGACAAAAAAGGTTCGGAATGAGAGAATTCCGAACCCTATTTGTCGACAAACTGCAACGTCTACATTTGTAGACGTTTTTCTTTTTTTAATCTAGTACAGAGAGTATAAATATCTAAATATTGGAGAACATAAAAATATAAAAATATGAGGTGATAAATTATGAAATTCATAGAAATCAAGCTAACTAAACATTCTATTTTTCTTACAGAAAAAGAAATCCGTACGTTATTATCTCATCATCCTGAAGTGTACATTGAAGGAATCAATAGAGGTAAAGCTTTCAAGAGAAGCGGCCAAATGAAGGAGAGAATCAAAAATAAAGTTAACAATGAGGAAATAAATTGAGATTTTCCCATTACTTTATATATTCATAGATATTTAAAATTAGAGTAAGCTATATGTAATTTATGAATTGAGGTGTGACACTTGTATGAACCGCATCCGATAAAGAGGAACAGCTCTTTTTATAAGAATTATTGGGAGGCCTATAGTCCTAAATTAAAACGTGATGTCTGCTACCTTGGACAAGCCAATTATGAAGTATGGCTGCTGATAGAACTAAATCATGAAATAATATCATTTTGTGAACGTCCTTTAGTAATATCGGGTGTTTTTAATAAGAAAAAAATCGAAGTTATTCCTAACTTCTGGCTAAAATACAAAAATGGCCAGGAAAGCCTTGTAATAATTGAAGCAAGCAAAAGTGATAAACAAAAAAGAGAAATTACCTTTTTAGCAGAATGGTGCAAGAATAATAACAGACAATTAGAGGTAAAAGATTATTCTTATCTATTACAAAATCAATTATCAATAAATAATGCAAAAAGGTTAATTCCTTATCTTTCTAATTCTAATCCCTTAGATTTAGATATACATAAAGTTAGTAAATGTATATTTTTTGAGAAAAGGACAATTAAAACGATCCTGACTGAATTAAAAGGTTCAATCACTGAGCAAAGAATCATTGTAGCTCTTTATAACTTAATATTCAACAACAAAATAGCATCCAATATACACTTAAAACCATTAAATATAAATACGGAGGTGTGGCTCCATTGTCCAGAAGGCGAATCACAGAATCATTCGACAACGAATTATTAAATACAGCCAATTGGCCAAGGGCAAATTTAAATGTCATGACCGATCAAGATTTGGAGACTTATAAAAAAAGAAAAAAAGCTGTAGAGATGTTTATAAGAGGCGATTCTCTTAATGAAATAAAGATAGAAACTGGCATAGATAGGAAAGAAATTAATAATTTTTTCAAGAAGTGCTTATTTGAAGATAAGTTTGGAATGATTTATGGATTTAATGCATTAATACCTGGAAAGACAATTAAACAATATAACAGAAAAGAGTTACCAAACTCTACTTCAAAGAAGCACTACAATCAGCAGACTGGGGCATTTACACTTTTGTTAAAAACCTATCCTGTATTACAAGAATTGATCGATACTTTATTTTTCAAAAATAAAAATAAGTCTCTAACCGACCCTGTTATGAAAAAAAACAGAATACATAAAAGGTTTATTGAGAAATGTAGAGAGTTAGGAATAAAAGCGCCTTTTGATTACCCCTTTAACACTAAAGAGTTAGCAAGAAGATCTTTATATAGATATCTTCAAAAATTAGAAGAAGATAAAATGTCTGATGCAAGCTATAGATACAACAGTGAAAATGAAAATCTTGATAACATAAATACTCACTTTAACGAACAAGCACCTACCTACTTAAAACCATACGAGAGGGTACAATTCGATGGACACAAAATTGACCTTTCCCTCTCATTAACTTTCGAAACACCTTCTGGAGATGAAGTTACTAAGGTTTTAGATCGAATTTGGTTATTAGTGATCATAGATGTAGCATCAAGAGCAGTTCTCGGATATCACATTTCGTTAAATAAAGAGTACAATTCAAACGATGTTCTGCAATGTGTGAAAAAATCAATAGAACCTTGGAAGCCTCTTAACTTGACTATTCCAGGTTTAAAATATCCACCAAATGGAGGAATACCTTCCGGACTTATAAAAGAATCAAAGTGGGCTTTATGGGATGAATTTTATTATGACAATGCAAAAGCCAATTTATCCATCATAGTAAGGGACAGAGTAAAAAGAATCATAAACTGCAGAGTAAACGCTGGTCCAGTTAAATCCCCAACAAAAAGGTCTTTAATAGAGAGATTTTTTGGATTACTTGAGGAAAATGGGTTCCACCGACTAATAAATACAACAGGCAGCAATCCAAAGGATCCTAGAAGAAATAACCCAGAAAAACAAGCTCTTAAATTCAAGATGAATATAAACGACCTTGAAGAATTAACAGATGTGTTAATTGCCGATTATAATTCTACGCCTAATGAAGGAACCAGTTTTTCAACCCCATTAGAAGCATTACAACACAGAATAAATAAAGACCCAATTATTCGCCAACTTCAGGAAGAGGAGCGAGACAATATTCCATTTTTATGTGTTGAAGCTAAACGGGAAGTTAAGGGAAGTATAGAGCAGGGAAGAAGACCGTATATTCAGTTTGAAAACGTACGATATACAAATGAACTTTTACTTAGGTCCCCAGGCTTAATAGGAAAAACACTTGATTTAGTTATAAATATTGATGATGTAAGGTTTTTAACTGCATATTTACCAGATGGATCAGAACTTGGAAAATTAGTAGGGAGCGGTTATTGGGGTAAAACAAAGCATAGCCTGGCTTTAAGAAAAGAGATTTTTAGTTTGAGAAATAAAAAACTCATTCACTTTACCACAAAAGATGACCCGATTAAGGCTTTTCAACAGTATTTAAAAGAAAAAGCGATCACACATAAAAGATATAGAAATAAATTAAATTCGTTAGAAAAAACTTTAGCAAATGAACAGTGATTACGGCCATAGGATCTTACCACCTCTGCCATCTTTTTTACCACTCAATGACAGAGAATTTACCGGCAAGTGCCAAGTTGTTTACCAACTTAAATTTAATTAGAATACCCCTGCCTATTCGACCAATGGCAGGGGTATTCTTTAACCTAATGGTGCTTTACTTCATCGAGGATAACTTTTGACTTAGTTTTTTGTTTTCCTTCTCTAACTGTTTGTTTTCCTGAATGAGCCTACTTATTTTTGTTTCATCACTTATTCCAATTTCATATGATGTGCCTTTCCAAAGTAATTCGAGGAATTCATAAACATCATCTTGATCCATTTTGTAAACTCTATTTTCGTGTTTAGCTTTTATTTTCCCCTCTACTGCCCATTTCTTAACATCATGCCAATGACATTCTATTCCATAAGATTGTAAGAGTGCGGCAGCTTCCTGAATCGTTAATAAATCCCTCATTCCTCAACCTCTCTGCCCAATCCATGACGTTCCCTCATGGAAATGTCCCCATCTAATAATAACTGGTAGGAGTCATGGACAATGCGGTCTAAAATGGCTTCTGCCATCGTACCGTTCCCCAATTTGATATGCCAACCGCTCGGATCAATTTGGGAACAATAAATGGTGGAAACAGTTTTGTGCCGGGCTTCTGTAATCTCCAACAGGATATTTGCTTCTTCCTTCGAAAGATCCGTAAGGAGCCACTCGTCAAGAATGAGTAGATCTGTTTTTGTGTATTTTTTGATTATCTTTCGATAGCTGCCGTCGGCAGCCAATTTAGCCAGTGACAGTTCATCCAGTAATTCCGGAAGGCGGACATATTTCACTTTATACTGCTGACGGCAAGCGGAAACACCAAGCGCACACGCCATAAAGGTTTTGCCTGAGCCAGTAGGGCCTTTTAAAATGATGTTATGATGATCTTGGATATAAAGGCCGCTGCCCAATTTTAAAATGAGTTCCTTCTTAAGTCTTCGATCCTCATGATACTCAATATCCTCAATGCTGGCTTTGGAGTCTGAAAATGTGGCATTTTTAATTAATCGATTTAAATGATTGCTTTTCCGACGTGAATATTCCAGGTCGACAAGCAAGGAGAACCGATCTTCAAATCTCATGGACTGGTATTCTCTGTTTAAGGATTGTTCTTTGAATGCTTCAGCCATCCCTCCTAAATTCATCTCCTGCAGCTTGGATAACACATGCTCGTTTAACATTATTCTTTTCCTCCATAATATGAAGCTCCACGGGTGAAGCCGAAATTAGTCTCGTTTACTTCTGTATTTTGTTTTAATTCTTGTTCAGCGTCTTTTTTCTTGTTGCTTTTCAATATGGTCTGAATGCTTTTTACCGTCGGTCTTCCTGTCATGGAAAGCACCATTTTACAAGCGATTTCTATCTCATATTTGGTATAACGATGCTCGAGTTTCTTTAAAGAAAAGATAGATTGCAATGCTTGTCTTTCAGATTGATAGGAATCTAAAAGGTATTTCACCACAATGGAAGTGGAAGAGCCAATGCTGCTGGCCCACTCAATCGCCACTTCTGGCGTGTGCTCTATATATAACTTATGATTATCTGGCATATGTTCCGGAAGGGTTGATGGCTGACCGAATCTCCCATATAATCGTTTGTGTGAAGTTAGCCACATATGCTTAAAATAGACAACAACCATATCATCGGAAAGCTTTACGTCCACTTCCTGATTGATATACTCGTAGGGTACGGAGTAAAACATGCTGTCTACGGAAATGTGGTAATCAGGCCTTACTTTTGCCGTTCTCCATTCAGATATCTTGTAAGGCGTGCCTGGAAGAGGGGAAAGCGCAAATTTCTCCTCTTCCTCAAATGCTGAAAAACGGCATCCTTCTTTTCGGGTAAAAGGACGCTGGTTAAATTCCTCAAGTTTCTTCCGTAATTCCACATTCAATTCTTCAATGCTAAAGCAATGTGTATTTCTCAAAGCTGCTATAATCCACGTTGAAATCGTACCTACAGAGCCTTCGACACTAGCTTTATCCTTAGGGCTGCGTACGCGAGCCGGCATAACGATTGTACTGTAATGGTTGGCCATTTCCTTATACGTAGGATTCAATACTAACTCCCTTGAAGTGTGCTTCGTTACACCGGTTTTCAGATTATCTGAAACCACAATCTGAGTTACTCCGCCAAAATATTCATACGCATGAATATGGGCGTTAATCCAGGAATGCTGGTCCATTGAAAGGGTTGCTTCCGCGTAGGAAAATTGACTGCACGGCAATGTAGCGACAAACACATACGCCTTCACTTTTTCCCCGGTATCCCTGTCAATGAAAAAAAGTGTGGAACCAGCCCAATCGACCTCCATTATTTCACCAGGTTTTCTCCGAATACGCATCGTTGCCTTGTGTTTTTGAGCATAATTGCCGTAATACCGTACGAAACTCCGATAGGAGTAGGGAATCGCATTATTCGCACGGCTACCCGCCTCGTATTCATGATGCAAAAGAGATAGAGTGACATTGGGTTTTGCCAACTCTTTGTGGATATATTCAAAATCAAGAGGCTGCCTGCCGGAGCCTTCCATTGTCTTTTCTGGATAAAGAAATTCCTCAATCCATCTATCGTTCATCTCCTCTTCTAGCGGGCATTCCACACCCTTCTTTCGAGCCAATTCAATGACTTCGCTAACTTTTTGCCGAGAGTTGCCAGTACTGGCGGCAATGCCTCTTAAACTAACCCCCTCGTCATTTAATTCCAATATCTTGCGATAATGGATCATAAAAAAACCTCCCATATAAAGCGTCATATCGTTAGATATGCTCACTAATTATACAAAAGGTTTTGAGTGGTAAATAAGTTGTCGATTAGTGGTAAATTTCTTGTCACTCCTTGGTAAAAACAATGGCAGAGGTGGTACATTTGGGTGGCCGTAATCAAACAGGAAGTAACCAAAAACATACCAGATACATCCGAAAGGAAAAAGGTTAATACGTCTAATTTAAACAATGTCAGTCCCATTAAAATAGATACTAAAGATAGGTTGCCAAGTGTTGATGTAGAAAATAAAAAAAGATTAAAGAGAACATTAACCTTCTAATGAATTGTCGAGGTAATAATTATGGAACAAGCAAATCAAATTCAAGTTTCTCAAAACTTAGATCGTCCAATAATATCAAATGGTACCCATCCGATTGAAACAGGTAGATATTTGCTGGCAACAAATGAGATCCAAAAGCTATATTTTAAAATACAACAGTGTTTAAATAACCGTTTTCCTGGTGCCATAATTTACGGTCGACCGAGACTAGGAAAAACAAGGGCAATTAAGTATCTGACTCATATACTTCCCAATGAATTTGAGGGTTTACCTATTTATTTTATTACTTGTCGCAAGTATAAAAACCCTAATGAAGCTGTTTTTTTTGAAGATCTTTTAATCGATGTTGGGCATGGAACTCCTTTTTCTGGAAAGGCAAATGTTAAAAGACAAAGATTGCTTAAATTTCTAATTCAAGAAGCTGAAGTTTCTCGACAAAAAAGAATAGTACTTTTCATAGATGATGCACAAAGATTACATGAAATACAGTATGGGTGGCTAATGGATATAAATAACGAGTTAGACAGATTCGGAGTCTCTTTAACAGTTTTTTTAGTAGGACAACAAGAGTTGCTCGATCAGAGGTCTGTCTTTCTTGAACTAGGTCAAGCTCAGATAATTGGTAGGTTTATGGTTCAACAACATAAATTTGAGGGGGTATGTAACCGCTCAGATATGTATGAATGCCTAATAGGTTACGATGAAGATTGTGAATTCCCTGCAAATAGTGGATTCAGCTTTACTAAATATTATTTTCCTGATGCGTTTGTAAATGGATTTAGATTGGCAAATTATACTGATGAGTTGATGGGAATTTATACAGAAATGAGAAGAGAAGCTGGACTAAGTTCTCGATTTGAAATCCCTATGCAATACTTAACTTTAGCCATTGAATATGCATTAAAGAAATATGGTGTTGAAGGTGAGGATTTGAGCTCTATTTCAAAAACTCAATGGATCGATGCCATTAAGTACTCAAGTTATATAGAATCTGAATTATATAGTGCTATCTAATTGATATAGACTGTGGTTAAAGGGTTGAAATTATTTTGAATCGCATACATCTAGAACCTTCAGAAACACAAAGCTCAAGGTTGACATGGGATATTAAGTGGATAGCCGATTTTGAATCACCTTGGGGTATTATTGAAAAAATCAAACATGCAAACTTAATTCCCTCAAAAGAGTTTTTAAAAATATGTGGAACAGAACATGTTAAGGGATTAAAATCAAATATTGGTTGGAATCACCGGGAGTTATTAACATTAAAAGGAATTGATGATAATCAATTTAAACATTATTTCGGTTTTTCTATAAAAGAATATAATAATAATCTTATTGATATGCTTTGCAAACCACTTTTTGATGGAAAAACAAATATAAATAAATACTTTCATAGCAGCCTTTATATTTGTCCAACTTGTATTAAAAAAGGATATCATAGTATTTTTCATCAATTTAAGATTATAGATGAATGTCCTTTTCATAGTGAAAAACTTATTCAGGCTTGCGAACGTTGTAGCAGATGGTACCGAAATGACTTTGGTTATGAAATTACCAATAAAGCCACTCTTCCATTTCATTGTAATTGTGGTAATGGATATTTAGATGAGAATGACGAGTTATTCCCTGACTGGTATAGACCTAGAATGGAAGATATAAAATCAATAGAATTCAGAAGATGGATAA